>NZ_NTGZ01000147.1 GCF_002551245.1 Streptomyces sp. rh34 | reverse complement strand
CCACATCGGTCCACTGGAAGTCTGCGGTGGTCGGCTTGATGCTCACCCTGAGTCAGGGCTCCTCTCCACTGTCGGTCGTCGGGTTGCCGGATACGGTGTTGCCGCCGTGTGAGGCCTTCTCGAAGCCCGGGGGGCCGCGAGCCGGTCGCCGTGTGTCGACGTGTCCTCCGGGTCGGCTGATCGGGAGTGCGGTCGGTGGTGACACCGTGGTGCCGCGGAAGCGCTTCCCATCGATCGTCACCGTGGCCGTGATGATTGTTAGCGCTCACAACCGGTTTCGGCAAGGGTTTCCCGTACTTTGGTCGGCCTCCGGGGTGCGGCGGCTCTCGGGCGACGAACGCGTGCCGGTACCGACCGGCCGGTACGACCGCGTGCGTGTCGGCGGCTTCGCGAGCGGCTCTTCGCGTTCTTGCTCTGGGTGCCGCGTTACGGGTGCCTGTCCTGTCGGCCGGCAAGAGGGCGGTCGCGCCGCGTTCGCCCAGCTGGGGCCATGGCCTGGGGTGCTTCCGTACCGTCGGCGCCGACGAGGCGCGTCCCGAGGGGCGCCCTGGGCTCACCTCCCCGCGGTGTCGATCCGATGTCGACCCCGGCCGCCTTCCGTCCGTCGCCGACGGGAGAGGCATGCCGGGCCCGGAGGCCGGCGGCCGGGGCTGCGTGGCGTGGACCCGTGGGGGTGGGGGAGGGGTGGAGCTCCCGGTTCCGCGGCGGAGTTGGAGGCGTCTTTAGGGACCGCGCGGACGTCGGGCCGCTCGTCGCCGACGGAAGCCCGTCGGGGAAGACTCCGGACGGCAGCGGTCGACGGCATCGGTCGACGGCGGCCTCCGCGGCGGCCGCGGTGAGGCCGCTGCGAGCCGGCCGGACGGCCTGTACCGTCGAGCACCTGTCCGGCGGGATGCCGGGAACGTAACCCGTTCGGCGAGCCTGTGAGTTCGCGCCGCCGATGTGTCGTGATGCCGAGGTCGCGGCGCTCTTCGAGGGGGCAGGCCGGCCGACCTGGCCCTTCGAGCGGGCCCCGTCGGCCGGCCGGTCGCCCCGCCGCTGCCTGACCGTGGTGGCCCGGCGGCCCGGTAGTTCGGTAGCCCGGCGGCGCGGCGAGGTCGCAGGGCGACTTCGCGCCGCATGTCGCCGACGCGTGATCGGTAGAGGCGGTCCGAGGCGAATGTGCCGCACGGGTAGGCGCCTTCCGGTGGTCCGCCGCCCGCGGTGTCGGTGGGGCATCTCTGCGGGATGCCCCCTTTCGCCCCCTTCTTCGGGTCGACGGCCGTGCATCACCGCGAGAAAAAGCCTGGCCCCTCTTGTCCTGCAGTGATGCGAGCGCTAACAATCAAGCTCGACCGAGGCTGTCGAACCTCGACCGCCTCCCGGACGACGCCCCGGTGGTGCGAGGACACATGCTGCCGCCGAAGCCCTTCGGGACAGAAGCACCCTCAACGACGAGATTGCCAGGTAATGCCCATGACGAACTTCCGAGCCGCATCCCTCCTCCTCGCCGCGACCACCAGCTGCGCCCTGCTCCTCACGGCCTGCGGGCAGAACAGCGAGGGGGGAAGTCAGGAGTCGAAGGGCAAGAAGGACCTCACCATCGGGATCTCCATGCCCACCAAGTCCTCCGAAAGGTGGATCGCGGACGGCGCCAACATGACCGCGGGCCTGAAGAAGAGCGGTTTTCTCACCAACCTGCAGTACGGGGAGGACGACCCCGACCAGCAGGTGGCCCAGATCGAGAACATGATCACCCAGGGTGTCGACGCTCTGGTCGTGGCGGCCATCAACGGTGAGGCGCTGTCCAACGTCCTGCAGCAGGCGGCGGACGCCGATATCCCGGTGATCTCCTACGACCGGCTCATCCTGGGATCCCCGCACGTCGCCTACTACGCCTCGTTCGACAACAAGAAGGTCGGCAAGCTCCAAGCCGACTACATCGTCGAGAAGCTGGGCCTGAAGGACGGCTCGAAGAAGGGCCCCTTCAACATCGAGCTGTTCGCCGGCTCCAACGACGACAACAACACCAAGTACTTCTTCAACGGCGCCATGGAGGTGCTGAAGCCCTATCTCGACAAGAAGCAGCTTGTCGTGCGCTCCCAGCAGACCCAGCTCCCCCAGGTCACCACGCTGCGCTGGGACGGAGGCACGGCGCAGAAGCGCATGGACGACTTGTTGACCTCTTCCTATTCCACGGCCCGGATCGACGCTGTGCTGTCCCCTTACGACGGCATCTCGATCGGCATCCTGTCGGCCCTGAAATCCGACGACTACGGAAGTCCGGCCAAGCCGCTGCCGATCGTCACCGGCCAGGACGCCGAGGTCGCCTCCGTGAAGTCGATCATCGCGAATCAGCAGACCCAGACCGTCTACAAGGACACCCGCGCACTGGCGAAGGTCGCCGCGAACATGGTGACCGCAGTCCTCGACGGCAAGAAGCCCGAGATCAATGACGACAGCACCTATGACAACGGCAAGAAGGTGGTTCCGGCCTACCTGCTCGACCCGATCAGCGTCGACAAGGCGAACTACCGGAAGGTTCTGGTCGACTCCGGCTACATCAAGGCCGAGGAGCTCCGTTGAGCTCCGACGCATGCGCATCGCCCTCGCCCTCGCACCGGCCTCCGGCCGGCGGGCCCGTGCTGGAGATGCGGGCCATCGTCAAGACCTTCCCCGGCGTCAGAGCCCTGTCGGAAGTGACCCTGTCCGTGAAGCACGGCGAGGTTCACGCTCTGTGCGGAGAGAACGGCGCCGGCAAGTCGACGCTGATGAAGGTCCTGTCCGGGGTGCATCCGCACGGGACCTACGAGGGCGAGGTCCTCTTCGACGGCGAACTGTGCCGCTTCAAGGACATCAGGGCCAGTGAGCGGCACGGCATCGTCATCATCCATCAGGAACTCGCGCTCGTCCCCTATCTGTCCATCGCCGAGAACATCTTCCTCGGCAACGAGCCGTCGCGACGAGGAATCATCGACTGGCGCGAAGCACTCAGGCGCGCCGCCGAGCTGCTGCGACGCGTCGGTCTCGACGAGCACCCCGAGACCCGGGTGGCCGACATCGGCGTCGGCAAGCAGCAGCTCGTGGAGATCGCGAAGGCGCTGGCGAAGGACGTCCGGCTGCTGATCCTCGACGAACCCACCGCCGCCCTCAACGACGAGGACAGCGCGAAACTGCTGCGACTGATGCGGGAACTGAAGGACCAGGGCATCACCTCCATCATCATTTCGCACAAGCTCAACGAGATCGCGCAGATCGCCGACTCCGTCACCATCCTGCGCGACGGACGCTCCATCGAGACCCTGGACGTCGGAGACCCGGCCACCACCGAGGACCGCATCATCCGAGGCATGGTGGGGCGGAGCCTGGACAGCCGTTTCCCCGACCGCACCCCGTACGAGGGCCCGGCCGACGGCGACCCGGTCCTGGAGATCCGGGACTGGACCGTACGTCACCCCCTGGATCACGGCCGTAAGGTCGTCGACCGGGTCTCGCTCCAGGTCCGCCGCGGCGAGATCGTCGGCGTCGCGGGACTCATGGGCGCGGGCCGGACGGAGCTCGCGATGAGCGTCTTCGGCCGCTCCTACGGCCGTTACGAGCAGGGGACCGTTCTCAAGGACGGCCGAGCGGTGCGCACTCGCACGGTGCCGGAGGCGGTTGCCAACGGCATCGCGTACGTCACCGAGGACCGCAAGCACTACGGCCTCAACCTGGAGGACTCCGTGAGCCGGAACATCTCGCTCGCGTCTCTCCGGACACTCGCCCGACGGGGCATCGTCGACGCCCACGAGGAGCGCAGAGTCGCCGAACGGTACCGGCGGACCATGGGCATCAAGGCCCCGAACGTCCTCGAACCGGTTGGCCGGCTTTCCGGCGGCAACCAGCAGAAGGTCGTTCTCAGCAAGTGGATCCTTGCCGGACCCGACGTCCTCATCCTCGACGAGCCCACCCGCGGCGTCGATGTGGGGGCCAAGTTCGAGATCTACACCGTGATCGACCGGCTCGCCGCCGAGGGCAAGGCCATTCTCCTCATCTCCTCCGAGCTGCCCGAACTGCTCGGCATGTGCGACCGGGTCTACACCATGGCCGCCGGCCGGCTGACCGGCGAAGTCACCCGCGAGGACGCCACCCAGGAAGTGCTGATGCGGCACATGACGCAGGACATTCCCGCACCGTCGGCAGTCGGCGCAGGCACCGCCACCCCCAACGAAGGACATCAGGAATGAGCACCCCCGCCACCACGAAATCGACCGCTCCGGCGCCCCCGGGGGAGGGCGCTGCCCGGCCCGGCGGGGTGCAGGTGGCCCGTGTGCTGCTGGACGGCGTCCGGCGCAACATGCGCCAGTACGGCATGCTCCTCGCGCTCGGCCTGATCGTGCTTCTGTTCCAGGTCTGGACGGGGGGAGACCTCCTGCTGCCGCGCAACGTTTCCAACCTGGTGCTGCAGAACAGCTACATCCTCATCCTGGCCATCGGCATGATGATGGTCATCATCTCCGGGCACATCGACCTGTCGGTGGGCTCGCTGATGGCCCTGGTCGGCGGCGTGGGGGCGGTGCTCATGGTCGAGCACCATCTCTCCTGGCCCGTCGCGGTGGTCCTCGCACTCCTGCTGGGGGCCGTCGCGGGTGCGCTCCAAGGGTTCTTCATCGCGTACGTGGGCATACCGTCGTTCATCGTGACGCTCGCCGGCATGCTTCTGTTCCGGGGCCTCACGGAGATCTTCCTCCAGGGCCAGACACTCGGCCCGTTCCCGGAGGGACTGCAGAAGATCGCCAACGGTTTCCTGCCGGAAGCGGGACCGCAGACCAATTACCACAACCTCACCCTCCTCCTCGGCCTGGGACTGATCGCCTTCGTCGTGTTCCAGGAGGTGCGGGACCGCCGACGCCGGCGGGAGTTCGCACTGGAGTCGCTCCCCACCAGCCTCTTCGCGCTGAAGGTGACGGCCTTGGTCGCCGCCGTACTGGTCACGACCCTGCTGCTCGCCAGCTACAAGGGCGCTCCTGTCGTGCTCCTGATCCTGGCCGTGCTGCTGGTCGGTTTCGGCTACGTGATGCGCAACGCGGTGATCGGCCGCCATGTGTACGCGGTGGGTGGAAACCTGCCCGCCGCGAAGCTGTCCGGGGTCAAGGACAAGAAGGTGACCTTCGCGGTGTTCCTCAACATGGGAATGCTCGCGGCGCTCGCCGGACTCGTGTTCGCGGCCCGCTTCAACGCGGCCTCGCCCAAGGCGGGCGTGAACTTCGAACTGGAGGCCATCGCCGCCGCGTTCATCGGCGGGGCTTCGATGAGCGGCGGCGTGGGGACCGTGGCCGGCGCCATCATCGGCGGCCTGGTCCTCGGCGTGCTCAACAACGGCATGAACCTGGTCGGGGTGGGCACCGACTGGCAGCAGGTCATCAAGGGCCTCGTGCTGCTGGCGGCGGTCGGATTCGACGTGTGGAACAGGCGCAGAGCGGGCGTCTGAGACCACCCCCGAGGTGGCTGTGCCCGCCGGTTCTGTCACCGGCGGGCACAGCCGCCTCGGCATGTTCCCGCGCGGTCAGCCGCGGATGCCGAAACGCAGGACCGTCGTCGACCGGTACTCATCGCCGGGCCGGAGCACCGTGGACGGGTCGCCGGGGCGGTTCGGGGAGTCGGGGAAGTGCTGGGTTTCCAACGCGATACCGGCACCCGCCCGGTAGGGCGCGCCGCTTTTCCCGACCACGGTTCCGCCGAACTGTCCGGCCGTGTAGACCTGCAGGCCGGGCTCGGTGGTGAACACCTCCATGCACCGGCCCGTGGCCGGCGCGTGGAGGACGGCTGCCCGGCGCAGCGTGCCGTCGCCGTCCGGGGTCAGCACGAAGTTGTGGTCGTACCCCCCGCCCGCCGCCATGGGCCGAAGCTCGGCGCGGGCCAGTGCCTCGGAGAGCTTGAGCGGCCGGCGGAGATCGAACGCGGTGCCGGAGACGGCGAGATGCTCCCCGTGCGGAAGGAGATCTCCGTCGACCGGGGTGTAGTGGGAGGCGTCGACGGCCAGCTCGTGATCGAGAATGTCACCAGCACCCTCGCCTTCCAGGTTGAAGTAGGCGTGGTTGGTCAGGTTGACCGGCGTGGCCGCGTCGGTGACCGCCGTGTAGGAGAGGGCGAGTTCGTTGTCCCGGCCGATGAGACAGCTGACGGTGACGTCCAGGTTTCCGGGAAAGCCTTGATCGCCGTCGCGGCTGCGGAGGTGCAGGAGCACCCCGGTCCGCTCCGGGGTGTGCACGCTTTCGGCTTCCCAGATCCGGGTGTCGAACCCGTCGGTTCCGCCGTGGAGGCAGTGGCCGTTCTCCTGCGTGGTCAGCTGGTACGGCGTGCCGTGCAGGGTGAACCGGCCGTGGGCGATGCGGTTGGCGTAGCGACCCACCGTGGCGCCGAAGTACCGGGCGGCGGCGGTCGACTCGCGCGGTTCGCGGGGCGCGAGGACCACATCGGCCGTACGGCCGTGCCGGTCCGGCACCCACAGTCCGTGGATGCGGGCGCCGTGGGTGTGCACTTCCGCCGTGAGCCCTCCGGCGAAGCCGAAGGTCCAGCGCTGTCCGGCTGCCGGGTCGGGTCGGCAGACCGGAGGGCCTCCGGCGAAAGGGGGCGAAGACGGGTTCATGGAGCTCCTTGACACAGCGGGACGCAGCCGGAGAGGGCGAGGGGCGGGCCGACGGCCGGATGACCGACGCCGCTGCCGCTCGCGGACAGGGGAGGCTCCGTGTGGGCGCGAAGAGGCGCAACGGACCCTGCCGACCCGCATACCCGCTACCTGCGTGTTAACGATAACAAGGTGGGTGGCGGCTCACCAGTGCCCTCCGGCGCCGGGCGTGATCGTCCGCAGGTATCCCTGTGTGTTCGCTCATTGGCGCTGCGCCGTCGCAGCCGCGATGACCTGACGAACAGAACGACAGGAGCCGCGTCGCGGGGCACCGTTACGCACGGTTCGGTGGGAGTGGGGAGGTGAGAGTCTCCTCCCGGCTACGGGACAGCCCTTGGGCCGTGTCCCATGTGGCGAGTCGGCGGAGCCGATTGCAGCAGCAGGTTGCGGTGCCTCGGCCTCGGAGCGCGGCGCGCCTCGGGATCTCTGCCGACACGCGCCGCGGCGGTTCCGGCCCGCTGGGTCGCGGATCGGGCCGGTCGGTTCGTCAGCCGGTCAGACGGAAGGTGGCGTCGCGGCGGTCGATGTCCGTGGCGGCGGGGTCGAGCCTGAGCTGGTAGGCGTAGTGCCTGAGATGACGGTCGGGGAAGTTGTAGGACTGGAACGAGGTCCAGGATGCATCGGCGAGGCCAGGTACCTGGCGGAAGGTGGCGTCGGCGCGGAAGGCGGCCGTCCCGTCGTCGCGTTCGAGGACGAGGTCGAAGTTCTTGTGCCGGAGGTAGTAGCCGGGGTTGTTGACGGACTGGATGGAGACGTATCCGGAGCCGCCGACGAGGCCGGGGGACAGGCGGAACTGGGAGTCCTGGAGCGGGCTGACGTTCGCGTCGATGCGGACGTCGAAGTCCTGGTGGCGCACGTACCGGTCGGGGTGGTTGAAGGACTGGATGCGGCTGAGGGGGGTGTTGTCGCCGCCCCACTCGCTCAGGACGCGGGTGCTCTCGGCGGTGGTGAGGGCGAGTACCGAGCCGTGGCGCTTGCGGGTGCCGCCCAGGTTGTAGGCCGGCCCGGCGCGGAAGTTCTGGGTGCTGCCGAGGTTCGTCGAGGTGATGGGCATGTAGCCGCGGCCCGTGGCGTACTGGTCCAGCCACAGGGCCCATTCGTCCCGGCCGTTGAACTTCATCCACATGGGGCCCTCGACGACGTTCCCGCCCGTGGCGCCGTTGGAGATGCCCATGTGGGAGAGGTTGCCGAGCGTCGTCCAGGCACCCAGGATCGACTGGGATGCCTCGATGGTGATCTGGCCGTCGGCGGAGGCCCGGTAGTACCGGTACCCGCCGGCGTTGTTCGGCGACTCGACGATCTGTGTGTCGATGATCCCTTGGCTGCCGCTCCGCTCGATGTAGAGCTGGGGTGAGCTGAAGGTGCGGAAGTCGCGGGTGCGCACGTAGTGGATGCGGTGCTTGGTGACGCCGTCGCGCGGGGAGTTGGTGGCCCAGTAGACGACGTAGTCGCCCGATGCCGGGTCGTGGACGGCTTCCGGCGCCCAGGCGTTACCGGCGCCCGTGATCGCTCCGGCCACGTTCAGCAGGCGGGGTGGCGACCAGGTGACCAGGTCGGCCGACTCCCAGACGACGAGTGACGTGCTGCCCCGGTTGGCGGCGTCCGCCCACGAGGTGCCGGAGGCGATCCGCAGGTCGGTGGCGATGATCCAGTACCGGTCACCCCGGGGGGACCGGATGAGCGCGGGGTCGCGGACGCCGCGAGTGCCGACCGTGGACAACAGCACGGGAGCGCCGTGGTTGAGGTCGGTCCAGTTCAGGCCGTCGCCGCTGTGGGAGAAGTGGATCTGCTCACCGTTGGCGCTCTCGCCGGTGAAGTGGGCCATCAGGTAGCCGGTGGTGGGGTCCAGTGCGGCGGCCCGCTCCGCGTTCACGACGGTCCAGGAGGTGAACAGCATGGTCAGCGCGGTGAGCAGGATGCCCAGCCGCGTCGCGGCGGTGCGTCCAGTCCGTTTCATGGGGCTCCTTGTCTCAGGGGGCGGGTGTGGGAGGGGCGGTGGAGCCCGCCGAGCGCCCCGGCTACGCCCAGATCGCCGGGGGCCTCCGCGTCTGGGCGGCCCCGCGGGATCGGCGCGGGGCCCGCGCAAGCGGTACGGCCGGATGGACGTGGAGCCCTGGTTCAACCGGCGTCCACGATGCGCCAACGGTTGTCGGCGGTGCCGTCGTCGGCGGCCTGGACGGCGAACGCTCCGACCGCGCTGGAGTTGCCCGCCATCCCGAGAAGCTTGCCGCTGTGCACATTGCGGATCTTGAAGGTGCCGTCGCCCTGGTCGAGGAGGGTCCACCGGTGGTCGGCCGTGCCGTTGTCCGCCCATTGCAGGACGCTCGCGTGGTCTGCGGTGGACATGTTCAGCACGCCCAGCACCTTGCCGCTGTTGACATTGCGGAAGCGGACCGCGGCTCCGTCGGCGACCACCTCCCAGTCGTGGTCGGGGGTTCCCGAGTCGTGCCACTGCAGGGCGAGCCCGCCGTCGGAGGTGGACATGTCCTGGATGCCCAGCATCAGGCCGCTGCCCACGTTGACCAGATGGACGGGGGAGACGCCACTGGTGTTCCAGTACACGGTGTAGTTGTGCCCGTGGGCGTCATGGAAGGGGCCCAGGGCGACGGTGGACCCGCCCGCCGTGGCGGTGAAGGCGAGCGAGGTGTCGCTGGTGCGGGTGATCGTGGCGGGGTTCAATCGGGGGAGCGCTGTGAGGGCGGTGGAGCCGTAGTTCCCGGACAGCACGGTCGGTCCGTACGTGATCGCGGCCACGTCCGGGTTGTCGTTCGCCGCCCGCATGACCAGGCTCATCGGCAGCCGGACGGTGACGGTGTCGCCCGGCGCCCACGCGCGGGAGACGGTGGCGTAGGTACCAGGTGCGGTGGCGATGTTCTGGATCACGTTGTTGACGCTGACCGTGGCTCCGGACGTCCAACCCGGGATGCGGATGCGCAGGGACCACACGCCTGCGGCGGCCCCGGTGATGCGGAGGGTGGTGGTGTCCTCCGCCGGATAGGCGGTGGTCTGGGTGACCGTGATCCCGCGGCGGGACCAGGTGAGCACCGAGGGCACGAACAGGTTGACGGTCAACGTCGTGCCTGAATGGAAGTAGATGGAATCCATCAGCCGGGTGTGCATCTCCAGGCCGGTGCCCTGGCAGCACCAGAAGCTGCCGTAGTCGGTGCTCCAGGTCCCCCCGCCCCACGCCGGCCCCACCCCGCGCCGGCTCCCGGGCTTGAGCGGGGTGAAATAGGTGACGTGGCCGTGCGGGTCGGCCGGGTTCTGCTGACCGATCATCTGGTTGAGCCAGGCCTGTTCGTAGTAGTCGAACAGTGCGGCCCGGTCCGGGGTCACTGCGAACAGGTCCCGGGTCAGTTTGAGCATGTTGAAGGTGTTGCAGCTCTCACAGGTGTCCGAGGCCAGGTAGGAGGCAATAGCGTTCGGGGCGCGGAAGTGTTCCGCCTGACTGTTGCCCCCGATCGCGTAGGTGTGGGCACCGACGCACAGGTTCCACGCGTTCGTGGCGATGTCCCGGTACCGGACGGTGCCGGTGGCCTTGTACTCCCGCAGCGCCCCGATCCACTTCGGGACCTGGGTGTTGGCGTGCAAACCGTCCAGCCGGTCGAGGTTGGAGGCCAGCGGCCCGTACACGGCCTCGTGGTCGAACCGGCGGGCGACGGCCAGCCAGCGGGCGTCACCGGTCTGCTGATGGAGATCGGTCAGCACGTCGTTCATCCCGCCGAACTCGACGCCCAGCATCGCCTGAGTCTGCTCCGTACTCAGCCGCCCGGTACGGGCCTCGACCCACCCCGCCAGGGCGAACAGCACGTCCCGCGCCTGTGTGCTGCCGATCAGACGCCATACGTCGAGCAGGCCGGCCAGTGTCTTGTGGACGGTGTAATAAGGGACATTGCCGTTCGTCAGCGCCCCCTGTTCCAGGGCGGCGAAGTCGGTTTCGGGATATCCGGCGAGATACCCGGCGCTGAACCCGGCGTTCGCGTTGTTCGCCTGGCACTTGGCCAGTTCGGCCACCATGTAGGTGGCCTTGTCGCGGGCGACGGTGTCCCCGGTCACCGCGTGGAGTTGCGCCCAAGCGGTGAGGAAGTGCCCCTGGACGTGGCTGCGGAAGGGGAAGGCCGGCGCCTCCCAGCCTCCCGTGGCTGCCGCGCCCCCGGTTGAAATCCTATGGTTCGCCCGAAAGTTGTAGAGAAGTCGGTCGACATCCACGAAGCGTAGGTAAGCGGCGGTTCGGACCTGATTGTCGAACCACCTGCCAGCGGTCAGCCGGACCTGGCCGAAGTCGAAAGCGTATGCGGAGACGCCGATATCGGCGCGAACCGGAGGTATGGCCGCACGTGACGGGGAAGCGCCGAGTGCCGGACCAACCGTGGTGGCGACAGCAGATACTCCGGCGAGCTGCAGAAGACGCCGTCTGCTCAAAGCCTGTGACATGAGGGCACCTGTTTTCTTGATCGGGGAAACGACCGATGAGTGCGCAACGCCTGAACGGGAGGAATCCGTGGGGAGGCATGGGAGGTCCGTGCGTGCGGACAGCTTTGAGGCATGCCTGAACCAGAGTGCTGAGACGGCGTAGATACCTGTGTTCTCTGTGAGCAAAGCGATTGTGAGCGCTGACAATCCTTGAGGGCAAGAGGTGTGCAGCATTCTGCGATCGGTGCCTGACATGCGGCGGTAGCCGTAATCTCTCGCGAGATCAGTGAGGCGTTCGCGCTGTATGAGAGAAACCAAAATGGTGATAAAAGGCTAGAAAATCTCAACAACCCGGGCGTTCATCTCGCCATTTTGGAACATCGCGAGGGTTGCTCCAGGTGCTTGACCAGGGCTCTTGTTATCGCTCACAAGCGAGATGGCCGAGTTGCGTGTCTTGATCCTTGAGAAGGAATGGGGATTCTGTACCGGTGTGGGGCCGGGTTGCGGTGGCGTGACCTGCCCGAACGATTCGGTTCGTGGAAGGCTCTGTGAACGCCGGGCGGAGTCGTTTGTGGCAGCACAGGGCTGCGGCGCGGTCGAGGAAGGCCAGAACCGGCGGTGGGCCGTCGACTTCGATTCCCCGAACCACGGCGGCGATGCCCGCCGGGCGCATCCACCGACCAGGACATAGGTGATCGCCGCGGACAGCGTCGCGTCAGGCGTGTCCTGCTTCCCGCCGCCCTGCGGCGGCACCTTCGACGGCGGGATCAGCGGCTCCGTGATCTCTCCCAGGCCATCCGGAACAAGCCCACTCCACGTACCCCGCCCCCATGCTCAGAGCAACGAGCTGAACCACATGGGGCAGCCCTCAGCCCGGCAGCCGGCTCCGCATGCTTTCCGGCACCGCGTATCCGGGCACTGACGGCCAGCGAACGGTCAGCAGTACCGACTCTTCCTCGGCGAACCACGAGTGAGCGGTATCGCGTCCCCACACGACGTAGTCACCCTGCTCTTCCAGGTGCACGCTGCGGCCGGGGAAGTCCACCCGGAAGCGCCCGCTGATGAGGACCAGGAGGGCTGTCCGTCTCTCGTCCTCGACCCACTGCGCTCTCTCGTCGCCGCAGGGGTGGACACCCCATTTGATCTCCACAGCCTGGCTGTGGCGGGGATCGTCCATGTTCTTGAAGTGGCCGAGCAGCCATCCCCGGTCCAGGGCCGCGTCCTTGCCCGCGTTGCCCACGTACACGTTGTCATCCACGCTTCGTCACGCTAGCAGTGGCTTGCTCGCTCGCAGGAGGGGACCGGCATCCGTCCATGTCCGACGAACGGACGTGGAGGCTGTCCGGCCCGTCGTGAAGGGGTCGCGTCCGCCGCAGGTGAGCGTGCTCATCGAGGAGCGGCCCTTTAGGTAGCTGGTCGGAATGACGCCTGAGTGGGCAGCACAGGCGATGGGGGGAGGGCTGAACTGTGCCTCCGGGCCCCTCCACCGCCCTGAGGCGATGCGGTCCCTCTCCTTCCCGGGGTCCGGAGGATCAGCCTGTTACCAGTAGTGCCGTCGTCCTCCCACCGCGTGTCCCAGGGCTCCGAGAACCCACAGCACCGCGCCGATGGCCACCAGGATGATCCCGATGGTCCACAGGACGCCGATGCCGGCGATCAGGCCGACGACCAGAAGAATGAGGCCGAGGACGATCATGGTGCCTCCGATCATGGACACCCCCTGTTACCAGGTTCGCGCCGTCGTGCCCAACCCACAACAGGGGAGGGACGGCACCCGGCCGCACCGACAGGGCGTTCCGTCCCGGCCGGGGTCGGTCGGGGGCCCGGGAACGCGGCGTTGCGTCACCCCCCGAGTCCGATCGCCACAGAATGTGAGGATGCCGAAGATCGAGGAGTCCGTGAGGCGTGCGGGCCGGGAGTCCGACGCGGAGATCACCGAGCGGATGCCGGTACGGGCCGGACCGGACGGTGCCGTGGCTGCGACCACCGTCCGGCCCGGAGTTCAGGGGTGCGCTGCCACGGCGTCCGGGGGCTCGTGCTCGCATGCGTCGTCGATCCCGTACGTGTCCCATTCGGGGAAGGGATCGGTTGCGGGGCGCGCCTCGCTCTCGGACATCAGGCATGCGGGCAGCGCTTCGTGGAGGGGCTCCGCGCGCAGGTCCGTACCGATGAAGACGAGTTCCTGACCCTGCGTCGTCCCGGCGTCCCGTGCGCCGGACGGTTCGAAGCGGGCCACGGAGCCCGCCTGCGACCAGAGCCCGGTCACGTTCGGCCGACTGGACAGCCAGAAGAAGCCCTTGGAGCGCAGAACCTGTCCGTACCGGCCGCTGTCGAGCCCGTCGGTGACGAACGTCCACAGGCGCTCGGGGTGAAAGGGGCGGTCCGAGCGGAAGACCGTGCCGGAGATGCCGTACTCCTCGGTCTCCGGCATGTGGTCCCCGTTCAGCTCCCGCACCCATCCGGGCGCCTGCTGGGCCCGTTCCAGGTCGAAGAGGCCGGTGCCGAGAACCTCGGGCAGTCCGACGCGCCCGCCGGTGACGGGCACGATCCGGGCCATGGGGTTGAGGCGGCTGAGCGCGGCGTTGAGCCGCTCACGCTCTCGCCCGTCCACGAGGTCCAGCTTGTTCAGCACGATGACGTCGGCGAACTCGATCTGGTCCATGAGCAGGTCGCTGACCGTGCGTTCGTCGTCCTCGTACTGGTCGAGCCCTCGCTCGGCGAGGCCGTCGCCAACGGTCAGTTCCGGCAGGAAGTTGGCCGCGTCGACCACGGTGACCATGGTGTCGAGCCGGGCCAGGTCGCCCAGCGTCGCACCGTCGTCGCGGGGGAAGGAGAAGGTCGCCGCCACCGGCATCGGTTCCGAGATGCCGCTGGACTCGATCAACAGGTAGTCGAAACGGTCCTCGCGGGCGAGCCGGTCCACTTCCTCGAGCAGGTCGTCGCGCAGGGTGCAGCAGATGCATCCGTTGGTCATCTCGACCAGGCGCTCCTCGGTGCGCGAGAGCGCCGCCTCGCCGCCGCGGACCAGCGCCGCATCGATGTTGATCTCACTCATGTCGTTGACGATCACCGCCACTCGCAGGCCCTCGCGGTTGCCGAGGACATGGTTGAGCAGCGTCGTCTTGCCGGCTCCGAGGAATCCGGAGAGCACGGTGACGGGCAGCGGTTCCCGCGCCATGAAGGATCAGCCCCCGGGGTGCAGGAGGCCGCGCTCGTACGCCTTCACCAGTCGCTGTGGCACCTGGTGGACGGTGCCGTCGATGGTGACCGGCACGAGTTGGGGTGTCGTGGCCTTCCACTGGGCGCGGCGGTGACGGGTGTTGCTGCGGGACATCTTCCGCTTCGGAACTGCCATGGAGACCACCATTTCTCTTGTCGTCGGCACCACAGGCTATATGAAAATGATAGTCAGTACCAAGTGGCTCGTGTGGCCGGGCCCGCCTCTCCGTTCCGTGTTCCCTCCGGATCGGCCGACGCCGCTGCCGCGTGTCCGACTCGGGTGGGGACGGTGCGCCCGTCCCGGGGCGCGGTGCGGGGCCTGCCGTCGCCGAGGAGGTGTCGGCGAACCCCGCGTCCGCTTCTCCGCCGTCAGTGAGGCAGGGGGATCTCGAAGTGCACAGTGCCGACGCCCGGGCCGTGCTCACCCGTTGGCCGGGCGTCGAAGATCTCCTTGGCCATGCTGCGCCAGAAGGCTTCGGCGCCCTCCACCTGGACGTTGGTGTGCAGATAGATGCTGTCGTAGCCGGGCGTCGAGGCGGCGAAGTCGCACGCCTGACGCACCAGGGTCCGCGCCAGGCCGTGGCGGCGGTGTTCCGGGAGGACGTAGACGCGAACGAGCTGGGCGGTGGTCACCGGCGGGTACCGCTCGGAGAGCCAGCGGGGGTGCGGCGGATGGGCCGGGCCGCCCGACCGTACGCCGGTGGTGGCCACCACCTCGCCGTCGCACACGGCCACCAGCAGCTGGTGCCGGGGGTCGTCCAGATAGGTGCCCGAGAGGTCGACGACGTCCCGGTGCCAGGCGGGGACGTAACCGTAGCCGAATTCCCGGTAGAAGGTGTCGAGCATCAGACGTCGCGCTCCCTCCATGTCGGCCCGCGTGGCGGGCCGCACGGTGTACGAGGGGGGCGGGGCGCTGTCGGTCATCGTGGATCTCCAGTGGGCTGGCGGAGGGCTCATGGGGCTCAGGGGGGCGTCTGGGCGGGCTTGCTGCGTCCGCGTGGCGGAAGCCCCCGCACCTGCGGGCGCGGGTGACGAAGGAGTGACGCAAAGTCAGGTGACAATGAAAACGATTATCGATAGCGTACGCCAGGTCAAGGTGGGCGCACCGGGACGGGCGCCGTCGGCGACGTGCCCGGAGTCCTCAACAGCGTGGCGAAAAGGGAGACCGTGGCTCATCTGTTGATGGTCGAGAGCTGGGTCGGATCGATGAGCAGATTGCTGCCGCGGGCGATTCGCGAGGGAGGCCACGAGTTCACCTTCCTCACCCGCGACCTGCACCACTACCTGCGTGCCGCACCCGAGGGCGCCACGCACCCGCTCCTCGGGGCCCGCCATGTGCTGACGGCCGACACCAACGGCATCGAGGCGCTGCTGCCCTTCGTCGAGCGTGCCCACCGCGCGCTCGGCTTCGACGGCGTGATCACCTCCTGCGACTACTACCTCCCGACAGCGGCGCGGATCGCCGACCGGCTGGGGCTCCCGGGCCCGACCGCCTCGGCGGTCGGGAACGCCTGCCGCAAGGACGCCACCCGCCGCGTGCTGACCGACGCCGGCGTACCGGGACCGCGCTTCGCGGTGTGCGCGGACTGGGCCGAGACCGCCGCGGCGGCACGCGACATCGGCTATCCGCTGGTGCTCAAGCCCGTGGACCTGTGCGCCGGGATGTACGTACGGCGCGTCGACGACGAGGAGGCGTTGGCGGACGCCCACCGGGCACTCGCGGAGTTCCCCGTCAACGCGCGAGGACAGCGCCGTGCCCCCGTCGTCCTGATCGAGGAGCTCCTGGTGGGGCCCGAGGTCAGCGTCGAGACCGTGTCGTTCGACGGGCTGACGCACGTGCTGGGCGTGACCGACAAGAGCATCGGCGGCGCACCGGCCTTCATCGAGACAGGCCACATGTTCCCCGCGGCGCTCTCCGCCGCGGACACCGAAGCGGCCGAGGAGACGGCCCTCGCCGCGCTCAAGGCCCTCGCCCTGGACGGCGTCGTGGCCCATACCGAGATCAAGCTGACGGACGACGGGCCCCGAGTGGTCGAGGTCAACCCCCGACCGGCCGGCAACCGCATCACGGAACTCGTCCGCCACGTCACCGGGGTCGACCTCGCCGCCGCCTGCGTGGATGTGGCCCTCGGCCGCGAGCCCGACCTGCGCCGACGGGCCACCGGCCTGCGGAGCGCCGCCATCGGTTTCCTGGTGCCGGACACCGAGGGAACGCTGGAGTCCATCGAAGGCGCCGACGACGTGAGCGCGGCCGCCGGTCTCCTCGAGCTCCAACTGGCCGTGCCCGGCAAGGCGGTCAAGGCAGCGGGCAGCAACAACGAGTACCTGGGCCACGTCATGGCCGGCGACGCCGAGGGCCTCGGCGCCCGCGACCGCGCGGAGGTCCTGCTCTCGGCGCTCCGCCCCGAGGTGGTCGGCCCATGACCGCGATCAGCGCCACGACGGCCACCGCCGCCTCGTACGACGAACTCGTGGACCGAGTCCGCAGCGGGAGCCTCGGCCCCGACCCGCGCACCCAGCGCATCGCCGTCGCCTTCACCACGCGCCAGTCCGTACGGCACGACGGGCGCAGCGGTGGCTACCGCAACGAGGTGCTCAGCCTGCGCCTCGCCGAAGCCGTCGGGTCCTGCGCGGTCGAGCCGGGCGAACTGCCCGACGATGCCACGGACGACTGCGTCGGCGCGGATGTCGCCCAGCTCCTGGAGCACGACCTGGGGCCGGTGCGGGTGGCCGCGCTCGACGCGTACCTGATGCACGTCCTGCCGCACACACCCGAGAACGGCGCACGGGCCTGTCTCGTGCCCGCCGGAAGTTCGCTGGAGAAGTCCCGGGCCCGGGCACGGGCCGTCGTCGGCATGCTCGCCTGCCCTCCCGGCGGCACCGTGCTCGTCGTGGGCGTCGTCAACTCGCTGCTGGAGGCGCTGCGGGCGCGCGGGCTGACGTACACGGCCTGCGACCTCAAGGGCGGTACGACGGAGTGGGGCGAGCCGGTACGGACCGACGCCCTGGCCGAACTGGAGCGCTGCGACGCCGTACTCGCCTCGGGCATGACCCTCGGCAACGGCAGTTTCGAGCCGCTGCGCGAGCACGCGCTGCGGCACGGCAAGCCACTGGTGATGTTCGCCCAGACGGGCAGCGCGGTGCTGCCGCGCCTCATCGGCGCCGGGGTCAGCGCCGTATGCGCGGAGCCGTACCCCTTCTTCTGGCTCGACGGCGGCCCCGGGACCCTCCACCGTTACGAGGGCGCCCTGTGACCACCGCCGTCCTCGGCTCCTCCGGAAACCGTGAACTGCTCGCCCTGCTCGGCCGTACCCCGCTCGCCCGCGTCACCGCCGACCTTCCCTGCCCGCAGCCCGGCTTCTGGGCCAAGCTCGAAGGGCTCGGGGTCGGAGGCATGAAGGCGCGGGCCGCGGTCTCCATGTTGCTCGGGGCCAGAGAGCGCGGCGAACTGCTGCCGGGCGCCCCGGTGGTCGAATCCACCTCCGGCACCCTCGGTATCGGCCTGGCCTTCGCCGGCCAAGCCCTGGGGCACCCCATCGTCCTGATCGGCGACGCCGAACTGGAGCCGTCGATGCGGCAGTTGCTGCATGCGTACGGAGCCCGGCTGGAGCTCGTCGACCGCCCGGCGGCCGAGGGCGGCTGGCAGGCCGCTCGGCTGGCCAGGCTCCGCGCACTGCTGGCGCTGCTGCCCGACGCGTACTGGCCCGACCAGTACAACAACCCCGACAACATCGCCGGCTACGCGCCTCTCGCCGCCGAGCTGGCCGCTCAGCTGGACCACCTCGACATCCTGGTGTGCAGCGTCGGTACCGGAGGCCACAGCGCGGGTGTCGTCGGCCCGCTGCGGCGCCACTGGCCGGGGCTCCGACTGATCGGCGTGGACGCCACCGGCTCGACGATCTTCGGCCAGCCCGCCAGGCCCCGCCTGATGCGCGGCCTGGGCAGCAGCATCCACCCGCGCAACGTCGCCTACGCGGCGTTCGACGAGGTCCACTGGGTCGGTCCGACCGAGGCCGCGGACGCCTGCCGCCGACTGGCCAGGGGCAACTTCGTCAGCGGCGGCTGGAGCACCGGAGCCGTGGCCCTCGTCGCGGCCTGGGCCGCCCGCGTCCACCCCGGAGCGGTCGTCGCCACGGTCTTCCCCGACGGGCCGCACCGCTACCTCGGCAGCCTGTACGACGACGACTTCACCGCCGCGCACGGTCTCGACCTGACCACCGCCGCCGGCCGCCCCGTGGAGATCACGCATCCACGGGCCGTGGAGGCCACCGGGTGGACCCGGTGCCGCAGGGTCACCGACCCCCTGGAAGGCCGCGCCCCGACACCGCGCACCGGGGAAGCGAGCCCGTGAAGGTCACCCAGCGCACCGTGCGCCTCGAACTCGCCGAGCCACTGCGCATATCCCGCTCCGTGATGGCGGCCCGCGACGCCGTCTGGCTGGCCATCGAGCACCAGGGACAGCGCGGCCACGGAGAGGTCGTCGCCAGCGTCTACTACGGACTCGACGCCGGCGCCATCGGTCGGCTTCTGCGTCGAGCCGCCCTGGAGCTCGTCCGATTCCCCGACCCCGAGAGCGCGCTCGACGCCCTCCGCGTCGGGCGGCTGCCGGCCGACGGCACCCCGCCCGCCGTGACCGCGGGGATCGAGTCGGCACTTCTCGACCTGGTCGGCAAGCGCTCCGACGTCCCGGTCCACCGACTCCTCGGGACCGCCACCCCGCCCGCCGCCGCGACCGCCCGCACCATCGGCATCGTCCCGCCGCGGCGGGCCGGTGCCCAGGCCGGGCGCCTGGCGCGGGAC
>NZ_NTGZ01000146.1 GCF_002551245.1 Streptomyces sp. rh34 | reverse complement strand
ATGCGGGCCGGGCAGGGCGGTCCACACCGCGCGCGGAGCGCCGCCCTCGGCCAGCGCGCGCAGGAAGGCCGGGCCCTGGCCGTACCGCTCCCAGGTGCCCGGCTCCGGGACGGGGGGCGGAGGCAGTGGGTCCGGGGAGGGCTTGGACTCGGCACGGCCGTTGCGGGGCGGGACGGCGAGCTGGAGGACATCGGCGAGGCTGCCCGCGTACCGGTCGGCGACGGCGCGGCAGAGGGCGAGCAGGTCGGGCCCGAGGACCGGCTCCGGGGAGACCACGGAGGCGAGGGCGGCCAGCGCCCCCTGATAGTCGGATTCGGCGCGGCGCTCGACGATGAAGCCGTCGATCAGCCCGCCGCCCTCGCGCCGCCCGCCCTGGACGTTGCGCCCGCCGGCCCCGAACCGGACCCGCACCCGGACGCCCGGCTGTGCGTCGGCGTCCAGCTCCTCGGGGACGGCGTAGTCGAAGTACTGGTCGAGGTGGAGGACGCCCTTGTTGACCAGGACGCGGGCGACGGGCAGCTCCTCGGCGAGGGCCGCGCCGCGCCAGGTCCGCGGCTTGGCACGCGGCACCTTCGCCCGGCGCACGGTCTCCCGGATCAGCGCAAGCTGCTCCGGCGCCCCGGCACCGGGTTCGGCGGACTGCTCGTTCTCGCTGCTCACAGCTGAATTCCTACCAGAGAGCACTGACAGCGGCGGGGGCACGGCAGCGGGGCCCGGCCACCTCGATCGGTGTCCGGGCCCCGCTGTCGTACTCGATGACGCCAGCCCCGCTGTTCTCGTACGCGGGCGGTTTCGCTACAGACCGGCGGCGGCGCGCAGGGCGTCCACGCGGTCGGTGCGCTCCCAGGTGAAGTCGGGCAGCTCACGGCCGAAGTGGCCGTAGGCGGCGGTCTGGGCGTAGATCGGGCGGAGCAGGTCGAGGTCCCGGATGATCGCGGCCGGGCGGAGGTCGAAGACCTCGCCGATCGCGTTCTCGATCTTCTCGGTGTCGACCGCGGCGGTACCGAAGGTCTCCACGAACAGTCCGACGGGCTCGGCCTTGCCGATCGCGTACGCGACCTGGACCTCGCAGCGTGCGGCGAGACCGGCGGCCACCACGTTCTTGGCGACCCAGCGCATCGCGTACGCGGCGGAGCGGTCGACCTTGGACGGGTCCTTGCCCGAGAAGGCGCCGCCGCCGTGCCGGGCCATGCCGCCGTAGGTGTCGATGATGATCTTGCGGCCGGTCAGGCCGGCGTCGCCCATCGGGCCGCCGATCTCGAAGCGGCCGGTCGGGTTCACCAGGAGGCGGTAGCCCTCGGTGTCCAGCTTGATGCCGTCCTCGACGAGCTGCGCGAGCACGTGCTCGACGACGAACTCGCGGATGTCGGGGGCGAGCAGCGAGTCCAGGTCGATGTCGGAGGCGTGCTGCGAGGAGACGACCACCGTGTCCAGCCGGACCGCCTTGTCACCGTCGTACTCGATGGTGACCTGGGTCTTGCCGTCGGGGCGCAGGTAGGGGATGGTCCCGTTCTTGCGCACCTCGGACAGCCGCCGGGAGAGGCGGTGCGCGACGTGGATCGGGAGCGGCATCAGCTCCGGGGTCTCGTCGCAGGCGTAGCCGAACATCAGGCCCTGGTCGCCCGCGCCCTGCTTGTCGAGCTCGTCGACTTCTTCACCCGCGGCGGCACCCCCGACCCGCTTCTCGTACGCGGTGTCGACGCCCTGGGCGATGTCCGGCGACTGCGCGCCGATCGACACCGAGACGCCACAGGAAGCACCGTCGAAGCCCTTTTTGGAGGAGTCGTAACCGATCTCCAGAACCTTGTTGCGCACGAGGTTGGGGATGTCGGCGTAGGCCTTGGTGGTGACCTCGCCCGCGACATGCACCAGACCGGTGGTGATCAAGGTCTCGACGGCGACGCGCGAGGAGGGGTCCTCGCGCAGGAGCGCGTCGAGAATCGTGTCGCTGATCTGGTCAGCGATCTTGTCGGGGTGACCCTCGGTGACGGATTCCGAGGTGAAGAGACGGCGGGACACATCGCTCCCTGGGGTTGCAGCGGCTGCTGGCTGATCATGGGTGGTACGACCGAGAGCTGCGCTCGGCGCGTACCGTCGGCCAGTTTATCGGTCGCATCCGGCGACCGGGGCAGGTGTCTCGCCCTTTGGGAGGTTCGTGACGTGCGCCACGTGGGGCGCCAGTAGGACAATCCACCCTTCCCGGCCTGCGTTTCAGGCCTTATGGGACGATTTCGCTCGCCCGGAGGGTTGATTGTGAAATCGGCTGGAACCTGCCCGAAACCAGATCCCAGACCGTGTCGGCGAGCGCTTCCTTGGGTCCGTACGGCACCGGCGTCTCCGAGCCGTCGGCGGCGAGGACGACCGCTTCGTTCTCCTCCGAGCCGAAGGTCTTGCGCTCCCCCACCTCGTTGACCACGAGGAGGTCGCAGCCCTTGCGGCGGAGCTTTGCTCTGCCGTTGACCAGCACGTCGTCGGTCTCGGCCGCGAATCCGACGACGATCTGGTCCGGGCGGGCCCGTTCGCCGGAGACCTCGGCGAGGATGTCGGGGTTGCGGACCAGGGTGACGGCGGGCGCATCCTCGCCGTCCCTCTTCTTGATCTTGCCGGAGGCGTACGCGGCAGGGCGGAAGTCGGCCACCGCGGCCGCCATCACCACCACGTCCGCGTCGGGGGCGGCCTTCAGCACGGCCTCGCGCAGCTGGACGGCGGTGCCGACGCGGAGGACATCGGCCCCGGCCGGGTCGGGCAGCCCGGTGTTGGCCTCGATCAGGGTGACCCGGGCCCCTCGGGCCACGGCGGTGCGCGCCAGCGCGTACCCCTGCTTGCCGGAGGAGCGGTTGCCCAGGAAACGCACCGGGTCGAGCGGCTCGCGCGTGCCGCCGGCGCTGATCACCACATGGCGGCCCGCGAGGTCGGGCTCGGTGACCCCGCGCGCCAGCACCCGGCGGCAGACCTCGAAGATCTCGCCGGGGTCGGGGAGCCGGCCCTTGCCGGTGTCGACGCCGGTGAGCCGCCCGACGGCGGGCTCGATGACGACGGCTCCCCTGTGGCGCAGGGTGGCGACGTTCTCCTGGGTGGCCGGGTGCTCCCACATCTCGGTGTGCATGGCGGGAGCGAAGACCACCGGACAGCGGGCGGTCAGGAGCGTGTTGGTGAGGAGGTCGTCGGCGAGCCCGTGGGCGGCCTTGGCCAGCATGTCCGCGGTGGCCGGGGCGACCACCACGAGGTCGGCGCCCTGCCCGATCCGCACGTGCGGGACCTCGTGGACGTCCTCCCAGACCGCGTCGGACACCGGGTGGCCGGAGAGCGCCGACCAGGTCGCGGCCCCCACGAAGTGCAGCGACGCTGCGGTCGGGACGACCCGCACGTCGTGGCCGGACTCGGTCAGCCGGCGCAGCAGCTCGCACGCCTTGTAGGCGGCGATGCCCCCGCTGACCCCCAGGACCACCTTCGGCTTGTCCACTGCGTCTCCCCGCACTCGGCAACGTAAGGCAACGTACGCGTCCCATGCTGCCTCACCGCACGGAACGCGTTCATCCGGCCCCGGACACACCTCAGGCCCGGCGGACGGGCCGCCGGGCCTGGAGTGAAGGTGCCGTGGTGCTCCTGCGTTACTGCGCGGGGCCCTCGATGGCCTCGGAGGTCAGCAGGCCCGCGTTGATCTCGCGGAGTGCGATCGAGAGCGGCTTCTCGTGCACGTGGGTGTCGACGAGCGGACCGACGTACTCGAGGAGGCCTTCACCGAGCTGCGAGTAGTACGCGTTGATCTGGCGGGCGCGCTTGGCCGCGTAGATCACCAGGCTGTACTTCGAGTCGGTGGCTTCGAGGAGCTCATCAATCGGCGGGTTGATGATGCCCTCGGGCGTGGTGATGGAAGAGGACACTCTCTGCCTTCCGAAGGGGGTGTAGATCAAAGATCAAAGAGATCTGAACGATCGCGGAGATCTAGGCCTGAAGCATCAACGTTAGCAGCTCACGCGCCACGTCCTCGACGGAGGTGTTGACGAGCGTCGTATCGAACTCGGCCTCGGCGGCCAGTTCGATCTTCGCGGCGGCGAGCCGGCGCTCGATGACCTCGGGGGCCTCGGTGCCCCGGCCGGTGAGCCGGCGCACCAGCTCCTCCCAGCTCGGCGGCGCCAGGAAGACCAGACGCGCGTCGGACATCGACTGGCGGACCAGCCGGGCGCCCTGGAGATCGATCTCCAGCAGGACGGGCTCACCGGCCTCCAGACGGTCCAGCACGGCGCGCCGGGGCGTGCCGTAGCGGTTGCCCGCGAACTCGGCCCACTCCAGCAGTTCGCCGTTGGCGACGAGCTTGTCGAACTCCTCGTCGTCCACGAAGAAGTAGTGGACACCGTTGCGCTCCCCGGGCCGCGGCTTGCGTGTCGTCGCCGACACGGAGAGCCAGACCTCGGGGTGCACGGTGCGCATATGAGCGACGACCGTGCTCTTGCCGACCCCTGAGGGGCCGGAGAGCACGGTCAGTCGCGGACGTACGTCCGGGGGTACGGGGGACGTCCCCCGGAATGTTGCAGCCATGGGGCGATTATCCAGGTTCTCAGGAGTGCCTGAGAACGTCAGGCGGGGCTGCCGCCGAACTCACGCTCCAGGGATGCGATCTGATTGGAGCCAAGACCCCTGACCCGGCGGCTCTCGGAGATACCGAGACGCTCCATGATCTGCTTGGCGCGGACCTTGCCGACGCCCGGCAGGGACTCCAGCAGTGCGGAGACCTTCATCTTCCCGATGACGTCGTTCTCCTGGCCCTGCTTGATGACGTCGTGGAGGGAAGCGCCGGAGTGCTTGAGTCGATTCTTGACCTCGGCCCGCTCCCGGCGAGCCGCGGCGGCCTTTTCGAGCGCGGCTGCGCGCTGTTCAGGGGTAAGGGGCGGAAGAGCCACGCCTACGTCACCTCGGATGTCGATCTGTCGGATACGGACCGGCGGGGAAGCTGGACGCCACCCACCTGGTGAGTGGAGAACACACTGTGCTCGTCCGCTCTCGACGGAGACTAGCGGCAAGGGCCGCTCTAGTCAGCGAGAACAGACGAAAAGTCCTGGTCAGCTGTGGCCGACCAGGATTTTCCCGACATATCGACCAGGTTTCTCGTCAGTATTTCGTCAACACGCTGTAAACGTGTCAGGGTCAGCTGCCGGATACGGCGCCGCGGACCTCGTCCGCGAACCGCTCGGCGGCTTCGCGCAGCCCGGACGCGTCCGGGCCATGGCGCAGCACGCCCCGGCTCACGCTGGGCACCACGTTGCCCACCGCGTCGCCGAACACCGCCGGAAGATCCGCCGGGGTCGCCCCCTGGGCGCCGATGCCGGGCGCGAGGAGCGGCCCGTTGATCGCCAGGTTCACCCCCGCGTCGCCGAGCGTCGCGCCGACCACCGCGCCGACCGAGCCGAGCGGGGCGGCCCCGGCGTTCTCGGCGGCCATGTGGTCGAGCATCAGCTGGGCGAGGGAGCGGCCGTCGGCGGCCGTGGCCCGCTGGACCTCGGCGCCCTCCGGGTTGGAGGTCAGGGCGAGCACGAAGACGCCCGCGCCGGAGGCGGCGGCCGCGTCGAGCGCCGGGCGCAGTGAGCCGAAGCCCAGGTACGGGGAGAGCGTCACCGCGTCCGAGAAGAGCGGCGAGTCCTTGTCCAGGTAGGTCGCCGCGTAGGCGCCCATCGTGGAGCCGATGTCACCGCGCTTGGCGTCCATCAGGACGAGCGCGCCGGCCGCCCGTGCCTCCCCGACCGCCTTCTCCAGGACGGCGACGCCGCGCGAGCCGAAGCGCTCGAAGAACGCGGACTGCGGCTTGAGGACGGCGACCCGGTCGGCCAGCGCCTCCACGACGGTCCGGGTGAAGCGCTCCAGGCCCGCGATGTCGTCGTTCAGGCCCCAGGAGGTGAGCAGGGAGGCGTGCGGGTCGATGCCGACGCAGAGCGGCCCGCGGGTGTCCATGGCGTGCCGCAGGCGGGCGCCGAAGGGTTCGAGCGTCACAGGGCGGCCTTCTTCCGGGTCTCGGCGCCGACGGCCTCGGCGAGGGTGGCGTACGGGGAGGCGGCGAGCCGGGCGGCGAGGCCCTGGTGGATCGCGCGGGCGTAGCAGGGACCCTCGTAGATGAAGGCGCTGTAGCCCTGGACGAGGGTGGCCCCGGCGAGGATGCGCTGCCAGGCGTCCTCGGCGGTCTCGACGCCCCCGACGCCCACCAGCGTGATTCGGTCCCCCACACGGGCGTACAGGCGGCTCAGGACCTCCAGCGAGCGCTCCTTGAGGGGTGCGCCGGAGAGTCCGCCGGTCTCCCCCACCAGGTCGGGTGCCGACTTCAGGCCCAGGCCCTCGCGGGCGATGGTGGTGTTGGTGGCGATGATGCCGTCCAGGCCCAGCTCCACGGCGAGGTCGGCGACCGCGTCGACGTCCTCGTCCGCGAGGTCCGGGGCGATCTTGACGAGCAGGGGGACGCGCCGGGTGGTGACGGTGCGGTCGGCGGCCTCGCGTACGGCGGTGAGCAGCGGGCGCAGCGACTCGGTGGCCTGGAGGTTGCGCAGACCCGGGGTGTTGGGCGAGGAGACGTTGACGACCAGGTAGTCGGCGTGGGCGGCGAGGGCCTCGGTGGACTTCACGTAGTCGGCGGCGGCCTCGGCCTCGGGCACGACCTTGGTCTTGCCGATGTTGACGCCGACCGTGGTGCGGAAGACGGGGTTGCGTGCGGCCAGGCGGGCGGCGACGGCGGCGGAGCCCTCGTTGTTGAAGCCCATGCGGTTGATCAGCGCGCGGTCCGCGACGAGCCGGAAGAGGCGCTTCTTGGGGTTGCCGGGCTGCGGTTCGCCGGTGACGGTGCCGATCTCGATGTGGTCGAAGCCGAGCATCGCCATGCCGTCGATCGCGACGGCGTTCTTGTCGAAGCCGGCGGCGAGCCCGAAGGGGCCGTGCATCCGCAGGCCGAGGGCCTCGGTGCGCAGCTCCTTGAAGCGCGGGGCGAGGGCGGCGGCGACGAAGGTGCGCAGGACGGGGACGCGGGCGGCGAGGCGGATCCACCGGAAGGCGGCGTAGTGGGCCCGCTCGGGGTCCATCCGCGTGAAGACCAGCCGGAAGAAGAGCTTGTACATGAAGAGATGTCCTTGGTGCTCGGTGTGCTCGACGTGGCTCGCGAAGAGGGGGACACCGTTTGACGGTGTCCCCCTCTCCGGGCCGCTAGTCGCGGGCCGCTGTCAGATGCTCGGCGTGTTCCTGGAGGGAACGGACCCCGACGTCACCGTGGTTGAGGGCGTCGATGCCCTGGACGGCGGCGGCGAGCGCCTGGACCGTGGTCAGGCACGGTACGGAGCGGGCGACGGCCGCGGTGCGGATCTCGTAACCGTCGAGCCGGCCGCCGGTGCCGTACGGCGTGTTGACGATGAGGTCGACCTCGCCGTCGTGGATGAGCTGGACGATGGTCTTCTCGCCGTTCGGACCGGTGCCCTCGGACTGCTTGCGCACGACGGTGGCGTTGATGCCGTTGCGCTTGAGGACCTCGGCGGTGCCGGAGGTGGCCATCAGCTCGAAGCCGTGGGCGACCAGTTCACGGGCCGGGAAGATCATCGAGCGCTTGTCGCGGTTGGCGACCGAGATGAACGCGCGGCCCTTGGTGGGCAGCGGGCCGTAGGCGCCGGCCTGCGACTTGGCGTACGCGGTGCCGAAGACCGAGTCGATGCCCATGACCTCGCCGGTGGAGCGCATCTCCGGGCCGAGGACCGTGTCGACGCCCCGGCCGTGGATGTCGCGGAAGCGCGACCACGGCATCACGGCCTCCTTGACGGAGATCGGCGCGTCCAGCGGCAGGGTGCCGCCGTCGCCGGTCTTCGGCAGCAGGCCCTCCGCGCGCAGCTCGGCGATGGTCGCGCCCAGCGAGATGCGGGCGGCGGCCTTGGCGAGCGGGACGGCGGTCGCCTTGGAGGTGAAGGGGACCGTGCGGGAGGCGCGCGGGTTGGCTTCGAGGACGTAGAGGATGTCGCCGGAGAGTGCGAACTGGATGTTGATCAGTCCGAGCACGCCGACGCCCTTGGCGATGCCCTCGGTGGAGGCGCGCAGCCGCTTGATGTCGAAGCCGCCGAGCGTGATCGGGGGCAGGGCGCAGGCCGAGTCGCCGGAGTGGATGCCGGCCTCCTCGATGTGCTCCATGACGCCGCCGAGGTACAGCTCGGTGCCGTCGTAGAGGGCGTCCACGTCGATCTCGATGGCGTCGTCGAGGAAGCGGTCGACCAGGACCGGCCGGGTGGGGCTGATCTCGGTGGACTCGGAGATGTACGAGGCGAGGCGCGTCTCGTCGTACACGATCTCCATGCCGCGCCCTCCGAGCACGTAGCTCGGACGGACCAGGACCGGGTAGCCGATCTCGTCGGCGATGGCCTTGGCCTCGCCGAAGGTGGTGGCGGTGCCGTGCTTGGGCGCGGGCAGTCCGGCCTCGGCCAGGACCCGGCCGAAGGCGCCGCGGTCCTCGGCGGCGTGGATGGCCTCCGGGGAGGTGCCGACGACGGGCACGCCGTTGTCCTTGAGCGCCTGCGCGAGGCCGAGCGGGGTCTGGCCGCCGAGCTGCACGATGACACCGGCGATCGGGCCCGCCAGCGACTCGGCGTGCACGATCTCCAGGACGTCCTCCAGGGTGAGCGGCTCGAAGTAGAGCCGGTCGGAGGTGTCGTAGTCGGTGGAGACGGTCTCGGGGTTGCAGTTGACCATGACGGTCTCGTAGCCCGCGTCGCTCAGGGCGAAGGAGGCGTGCACGCAGGAGTAGTCGAACTCGATGCCCTGGCCGATGCGGTTGGGGCCCGAGCCGAGGATGATCACGGCCGGCTTGGTGCGGCTCGCGACCTCGCTCTCCTCGTCGTAGGAGGAGTAGAAGTACGGCGTCTTCGCGGCGAACTCGGCGGCGCAGGTGTCGACCGTCTTGTAGACCGGGCGGATGCCGAGCGCGTGCCGGACCTCGCGGACGACGTCCTCGCGCAGCCCGCGGATCTCGCCGATCTGGGCGTCGGAGAAGCCGTGCCGCTTGGCCTCGGCGATCAGGTCGGCGTCGAGGCGTTCGGCGGAGGCCAGCTCGTCGGCGATCTCCTTGATCAGGAAGAGCTGGTCGACGAACCAGGGGTCGATCTTCGTGGCGTCGAAGACCTCCTCCTGGGTGGCTCCGGCCCGGATCGCCCGCATGACGGTGTTGATCCGGCCGTCGGTCGGACGGACCGCTTCCGCGAGCAGCTCGGCCTTGTCGCCGGCCGGGCCGGTGAAGGCGAACTGCGAGCCCTTCTTCTCCAGCGAGCGCAGGGCCTTCTGGAGCGCCTCGGTGAAGTTCCGGCCGATCGCCATGGCCTCGCCCACCGACTTCATGGTGGTGGTGAGGGTGGAGTCGGCGGAGGGGAACTTCTCGAAGGCGAAGCGCGGGGCCTTGACGACGACGTAGTCGAGGGTCGGCTCGAAGGAGGCCGGCGTCTTCTCGGTGATGTCGTTGGGGATCTCGTCCAGGGTGTAGCCGACGGCCAGCTTGGCGGCGATCTTGGCGATCGGGAAGCCGGTGGCCTTGGAGGCGAGCGCCGAGGAGCGGGAGACGCGCGGGTTCATCTCGATGACGATGACCCGGCCGTCGGCGGGGTCGATGGCGAACTGGATGTTGCAGCCGCCGGTGTCGACGCCGACCTCGCGGATGATCGCGATGCCGACGTCGCGCAGCCGCTGGTACTCGCGGTCGGTGAGCGTCATCGCGGGGGCGACGGTGATGGAGTCGCCGGTGTGGACGCCCATCGGGTCGAAGTTCTCGATGGAGCAGACGACCACGACGTTGTCGTTCCTGTCGCGCATCAGCTCCAGCTCGTACTCCTTCCAGCCGAGGATGGACTCCTCCAGGAGCACCTCGGTGGTCGGGGAGAGCGTGAGGCCCTGTCCGGCGATGCGGCGCAGCTCCTCCTCGTCGTGGGCGAAGCCGGAGCCGGCGCCGCCCATGGTGAAGGAGGGGCGGACGACGACGGGGTAGCCGCCGAGGGTGTCGACGCCGGCGATGACGTCGTCCATGGTGTGGCAGATGACGGAGCGGGCGGACTCGCCGTACCCGGTCTTCTCCTTGACCGCCGCGACGACGCCCTTGAAGAGGTCGCGGTCCTCGCCCTTGTTGATCGCCTCGACGTTGGCGCCGATGAGCTCGACGCCGTACTTCTCCAGGACGCCGTTCTCGTGCATGGAGATCGCGGTGTTCAGCGCGGTCTGGCCGCCGAGGGTGGGCAGGAGCGCGTCGGGGCGCTCCTTGGCGATGATCTTCTCGACGAACTCGGGGGTGATCGGCTCGACGTAGGTGGCGTCGGCGATCTCCGGGTCGGTCATGATCGTCGCCGGGTTGGAGTTCACCAGGATGACGCGCAGGCCCTCGGCCTTGAGGACGCGGCAGGCCTGGGTGCCGGAGTAGTCGAACTCGGCGGCCTGGCCGATGACGATCGGACCGGAGCCGATGACCAGGACGGACTGGATATCGGAGCGCTTAGGCACGCTGGCCCTCCATCAGGGAAACGAAGCGGTCGAAGAGGTACGCGGCGTCGTGCGGGCCGGCGGCCGCCTCGGGGTGGTACTGGACGCTGAAGGCGGGCCGGTCCAGGAGCTGGAGCCCCTCGACCACCTGGTCGTTCAGGCAGACGTGGGAGACCTCGGCACGGCCGAACCCGGTGTCGGAGACCTTGTCGAGCGGGGCGTCGACGGCGAAGCCGTGGTTGTGCGCGGTGACCTCGACCTTGCCGGTGGTGCGGTCCTGCACCGGCTGGTTGATGCCTCGGTGGCCGTACTTCAGCTTGTAGGTGCCGAAGCCGAGCGCGCGGCCGAGGATCTGGTTGCCGAAGCAGATGCCGAAGAGCGGGGTGGACCGTTCCAGGACGCCGCGCATGAGGGCGACCGGGTGGTCGGCGGTGGACGGGTCGCCGGGGCCGTTGGAGAAGAAGACGCCGTCGGGGTTCACGGCGTACACCTCCTCCAGGGTGGCGGTGGCGGGCAGCACGTGCACCTCGATGCCGCGCTCGGCCATCCGGTGGGGGGTCATGCCCTTGATGCCGAGGTCGATCGCGGCGACGGTGAACTTCTTCGTGCCGATCGCGGGAACGACGTAGGTCTCCTTGGTGGCGACCTCGGCGGAGAGGTCGGCGCCGGTCATCTCGGGGGCCTGGCGGACCCTGGCGAGGAGGGTGCCCTCGTCGGGGATCGCGTTGCCGGAGAAGATCCCGACGCGCATCGCGCCGCGCTCGCGCAGGTGGCGGGTGAGGGCACGGGTGTCGACGCCGCTGATACCGACGACGCCCTGCGCCACCAGCTCCTCGTCCAGCGAGCGCTGCGAGCGCCAGTTGGAGGGCTTGCGGGCGGGGTCGCGGACGACGTAGCCGGAGACCCAGATGCGGCCGGACTCGGGGTCCTCGTCGTTCACGCCGGTGTTGCCGACGTGCGGGGCGGTCATGACGACGACCTGGCGGTGGTACGAGGGGTCGGTCAGCGTTTCCTGGTAGCCGGTCATGCCGGTGGAGAACACCGCTTCGCCGAAGGTCTCCCCCACGGCCCCGTAGGCACGGCCGCGGAAGGCGCGGCCGTCCTCCAGGACGAGTACGGCGGGGGTCTGGTCCCCCCGGGTGGAGATCGTCATCGTGCGGTGCCTTCCGTAGTGGTGCTGGTGAGGTGGGTGACGGCGTCGACCCAGGCCTGGTGCTCGGCGGCGCGGTCGGAGCGGAAGCCGGAGTCGATCAGCGTCTCGCCGTGCGCCCAGGTGATGATCAGCAGGCCGCCCTCGGGGAGGACCTTGCCGGCGAGCGCCTTGTCGAGACGGGCCTCGCGCAGGGCTTCTGCCGGGACGAAGAAGTCGGCCGCCCCGGGGCGTTCGACGTACAGTCCGCGCGAGGTGAGCGTGAGCTCGGTACGGCTGCGGGTGCCGAGGCCGTGCGCGACGATCCGGTCGAGCCACTGCCCGGCGGTGGTGGACGCGTGGTAGCGCCCCTGAAGCGTCAGGAGCGGCTCGTCGTCGGCGAAGCCCTCGGGGGCGGCCGGGAGCTCGGGCAGGCCGGACTGGAGGCTGGCGCGCCATTTCCAGCCCTGGCGCATCAGCCAGTAGACGAGGGCGATGAAGACGAGCAGGCCGACCACCCAGGCGATGCGGGCGGCCCAGTCCGTCACTTCCGCCGACTTCTGCTCGGCGGCCAGGTGGTACAGGGGGGTCAGAGTTGTCACGCGAGCTTCCCGTCGACGACCGTGGCACGGCCCCGCAGGAAGGTGTGGGTGACACGGCCCGGCAGCTCACGGCCCTCGTAGGGGGTGTTTCGGCTGCGGGACGCGAAGCCCGCGGGGTCCACGGCTCCACGGTATGCCGGATCGACCAGGGTGAGGTTGGCGGGCTCACCCGCCGAGACGGGGCGGCCGTGTCCTTCGAGGCGGCCGATGGCCGCGGGGCGGAAGGACATGCGGTCGGCGACGCCCGCCCAGTCGATCAGGCCGGTGTCCACCATCGTCTGCTGGACGACCGAGAGCGCGGTCTCCAGGCCCACCATGCCCATGGCGGCCGCGGCCCACTCGCAGTCCTTGTCCTCGTGCGGGTGCGGGGCGTGGTCGGTGGCGACGCAGTCGATCGTGCCGTCGGCGAGCGCCTCGCGCAGGGCCAGGACGTCGGCCTCGGTGCGCAGCGGCGGGTTCACCTTGTAGACCGGGTTGTAGGTGCGGACCAGGTCGTCGGTGAGGAGGAGGTGGTGCGGGGTGACCTCGGCGGTGACGTTCCAGCCCTTGGACTTGGCCCAGCGGACGATCTCGACGGAGCCGGCGGTGGAGAGGTGGCAGATGTGGACGCGGGAGCCGACGTGGGCGGCGAGGAGGACGTCGCGGGCGATGATCGACTCCTCGGCGACGGCGGGCCAGCCGCCGAGCCCCAGTTCGGCGGAGACGATGCCCTCGTTCATCTGGGCGCCCTCGGTGAGGCGGGGCTCCTGGGCGTGCTGGGCGACGACGCCGTCGAAGGCCTTCACGTACTCCAGGGCGCGGCGCATGATCACCGCGTCGTCGACGCACTTGCCGTCGTCGGAGAAGACCTTCACCCCGGCGGCGGAGTCGTGCATCGCGCCGAGCTCGGCGAGCTGCTTGCCCTCCAGGCCGACGGTGACGGCGCCGACGGGCTGGACGTCGCAGTAGCCGGACTCCTTGCCGAGGCGCCAGACCTGCTCGACGACGCCGGCGGTGTCGGCGACGGGGAAGGTGTTGGCCATGGCGTGCACGGCGGTGAAGCCGCCGACCGCCGCGGCCTTGGTGCCGGTGAGGACGGTCTCGGAGTCCTCACGGCCGGGCTCGCGCAGATGGGTGTGCAGGTCGACCAGGCCGGGCAGCAGGATCTGTCCCTCGGCCTCGATCACGGTGGCGTCGGCGGCGTCGATGCCGGTGCCCACCTCGGTGACGGTCTCGCCGTCGATCAGTACGTCCTGCGGCTCGCCGCCGAGGATCCGCGCACCGCGGACAATGATCTTGCTCATGGTTACTTGTTCTCCTCGGTACGGGCGGGGGCGGCGGACAGCGCGGTGTCGGAGCCGCCGAGCAGCAGGTAGAGCACGGCCATGCGGATGGAGACGCCGTTGGCGACCTGCTCGACGACCGTGCAGCGGTCGGAGTCGGCGACCTCGGCGGTGATCTCCATGCCGCGGACCATCGGGCCGGGGTGCATGACGATGGCGTGCTCGGGCATCTTCGCCATCCGCTCGCCGTCCAGGCCGTAGCGGCGGGAGTACTCGCGCTCGGTCGGGAAGTACGCGGCGTTCATCCGTTCACGCTGCACACGCAGCATCATCACCGCATCGGACTTCGCCAGCACGTCGTCGAGGCTGTAGCTGACGTCGCAGGGCCACTTCTCGACGCCCACGGGCACGAGGGTGGGCGGGGCCACCAGGGTGACGTGCGCGCCGAGCGTGGTCAGCAGGTGGACGTTGGAGCGGGCGACGCGGCTGTGGAGGATGTCGCCGACGATCGTGATGCGGCGGCCGTCCAGGTCACGGCCGAGCCCGGCGTCGGCTCCGACGAGCCGGCGGCGCATCGTGAAGGCGTCCAGCAGGGCCTGGGTGGGGTGCTCGTGGGTGCCGTCCCCGGCGTTGACCACGGCGCCGTCGATCCAGCCGGAGGTGGCGAGCCGGTAGGGGGCGCCGGAGGCTCCGTGCCGGATGACGACGGCGTCGGCGCCCATCGCCTCCAGGGTCAGCGCGGTGTCCTTCAGGGACTCGCCCTTGGAGACGGAGGAGCCCTTGGCGGAGAAGTTGATGACGTCGGCGGACAGCCGTTTGGCGGCTGCCTCGAAGGAGATGCGGGTGCGGGTCGAGTCCTCGAAGAAGAGGTTGACGACGGTACGGCCGCGCAGGGTGGGGAGCTTCTTGATCGGCCGGTCCGCGACCCGGGCCATCTCCTCGGCGGTGTCGAGGATCAGGACGGCGTCGTCGCGGGTGAGGTCGGCGGCCGAGATGAGGTGACGCTTCATCTGGGGGTTCTCCGGGTTGCTGGAGGGAGTTTCAGGCATACGGGCGCGCAGGAGCGGCCGTACGTCCTCGAAAGGGCGTACGGGAGGGTTCGAGCTACTGCGTGTCCGCGGGGGCGGCCTGCTTGACGCCCAGCAGCACGGCGTCGCGGCCGTCCTCCTCGGCGAGCTGGACCTTGACCGTCTCCCGCAGCGACGTGGGGAGGTTCTTGCCGACGTAGTCCGCGCGGATCGGAAGTTCCCGGTGGCCGCGGTCGACGAGGACCGCGAGCTGTACCGCGCGTGGGCGGCCGATGTCGCCGAGCGCGTCGAGGGCGGCGCGGATCGTGCGGCCGGAGAAGAGCACGTCGTCGACCAGGACGACCAGGCTGCCCTCGATCCCCTCGCCGGGGATGTCGGTACGGGCCAGGGCGCGCGCCGGGCGCATCCGCAGGTCGTCGCGGTACATGGTGATGTCGAGCGATCCGACCGGCGTCTTCCGGCCGGTGATCTCCTGGAGTTTCTCGGCGAGCCGACGGGCGAGGAAGACGCCCCGGGTCGGGATGCCGAGCAGCACCACGTCGTCGGCGCCCTTGGCGCGTTCGACGATCTCGTGGGCGATACGGGTCAGAACACGGGCGATGTCGGGGGCCTCGAGAACGGGGCGTGCCGCGTTGCCGGTGTGGTCGTGCTGTGCGTCCATAAGAAACGGACCTCCTTCTCCGCCTCACGGGACGGATCGTTAAAGGACGTCGAAATTGCGTCATCCACGCTACCAGGGCTTGCGCTCGGCCCTGGACCCGCCCCCGGGAGGTGCCGGTCCGGACCATTCGGCTTGACGCATCCAAGTAACGCTGCGTAACCTCACAGTGAGTTACCAGCCACGCGGCGGAGCCGCACACTGTTCCAGCGTCCGGGGAGCCATATGTCCAGCGAATACGCAAAACAGCTCGGGGCCAAACTCCGTGCCATCCGCACCCAGCAGGGCCTTTCCCTCCACGGCGTGGAGGAGAAGTCCCAGGGACGCTGGAAGGCCGTCGTGGTCGGTTCGTACGAGCGCGGCGACCGCGCCGTGACCGTCCAGCGCCTCGCCGAGCTGGCGGATTTCTACGGGGTCCCGGTGCAGGAGCTGCTGCCCGGCACGACGCCGGGCGGGGCCGCCGAGCCGCCGCCGAAGCTCGTCCTGGACCTGGAGCGCCTCGCCCACGTCCCGCCGGAGAAGGCCGGTCCGCTGCAGCGCTACGCGGCGACCATCCAGAGCCAGCGCGGTGACTACAACGGCAAGGTGCTCTCGATCCGGCAGGACGACCTGCGCACGCTCGCCGTGATCTACGACCAGTCGCCGTCCGTGCTCACGGAGCAGCTCATCAGCTGGGGCGTGCTGGACGCGGACGCGCGCCGCGCCGTCTCCCACGACGAGGGCTGAGCGAGCGGGGGCGGGGCCCCACAGCAGAAACGTGCCGCCGGGCGGGCGGGGACCTTCGGGCCCCGCCCGCCCGGCGTTTCCGTTCCCCCGCCCGCGCCCCCGGTCCCTCGGACCCGGCGGGGCTCCCGGGTACGACGAAGGGCCCACGGTCGGCTGACCGTGGGCCCTTCGTGGTGTGTGCGACCGAACCGTCGCGGCGGGGCTACTGCTCCCGGCGGAGGTTCGGCTTCAGGTCCTTGAAACGGGCCAGCAGGCCGTTCACGAAGGACGGGGAGTCATCGGTGGAGAACTCCTTGGCGAGCTGGACGGCCTCGTCGATCACCACGGCGTCCGGGGTCTCGTCCATCCAGATCAGCTCGTACGCACCGAGCCGCAGGATGCTCCGGTCGACGACCGGCATGCGGTCGATCTCCCAGTCCACGGCGTAGGTGACGATGAGGTCGTCGATCCGGTCCGCGTACTGCGCGTACCCCTCGACGAGCTCCATCGTGAATTCGCCGACCGGCGGCTGACGGTCGTCGGTCCGCGCGTGCCGAACCCAGTCCGCGAGCACGGTCTGCACGGACTCACCGCGCTGGTCGGCCTCGAAGAGGATCTGGAAGGCGCGCTTGCGGGCCTTGTTCCGGGCAGCCACGGTTAGCTGTTCACCCGGCCGAGGTAGTCGCCCGAGCGGGTGTCGACCTTGATCTTCTCGCCGGTGCTGATGAAGAGCGGCACGCCGATCTCGTAACCGGTCTCCAGCGTGGCGGGCTTGGTGCCGCCGGTGGAGCGGTCGCCCTGGACGCCCGGGTCGGTGTGCTGGATCGTCAGCTCGACCGCGGCGGGCAGCTCGACGTAGAGCACCTCGCCCTCGTGCTGGGCGACGGAGGCGGTGAAGCCCTCGATCAGGAAGTTGGCGGCGTCGCCGACGGCCTTGCGGTCGACCATGAGCTGGTCGTAGGTGTCCATGTCCATGAAGACGAAGTACTCGCCGTCCATGTACGAGAACTGCATGTCGCGGCGGTCAATGGTGGCCGTCTCGACCTTCACGCCGGCGTTGAACGTCTTGTCGACGACCTTGCCGGAGAGCACGTTCTTGAGCTTGGTGCGCACGAAGGCGGGGCCCTTGCCGGGCTTGACGTGCTGGAACTCGACGACGGACCAGAGCTGGCCTCCGTCGAGCTTGAGCACCAGGCCGTTCTTGAGGTCGTTCGTGGAAGCCACGGTTGCGGAATCTCCTGGACTGAAGCTGGTGGAACGACCGCGGATGCGCGCTAGAGCGCGAGCAGCTCCTTGGTCGTCATGGTGAGTAGCTCGGGTCCGCCGTCCGCCTCGGGGCGCACGACGAGCGTGTCATCGATCCGGACACCGCCCCGGCCCGGGAGGTGGACCCCCGGTTCGACGGTGACCGGCACACAAGCGTCCAGTTTACCCATGGCTGTAGGTGCCAGTTGCGGGTCCTCCTCGATTTCGAGCCCCACGCCGTGCCCGGTCCTCGGCTGAAGACCCTCTCCGTGCCCCGCCGACTCCAGCGGATACCGGGCCGCGCGGTCCACGTCCCGATAGGCGGCCCCCGGCGCCAGGGCTTCCCGGCCGGCCCGCTGAGCGGCGAAAACGAGGTCGTAGAGCTCGATCTGCCACTCGGCGGGGGCGGTGCCGATGACGAAGGTCCGGCCGATCTCGCAGCGGTAGCCGCGGTAGCTCGCCCCGAGGCGCACGGAGAGGAAATCACCCTCCTCCACCCTGCGGTCCGAGGGCCGGTGCCGCCCCTGACCGGAGTTGGGGCCGGTGGCCACGGAGGTGGCGAAGGCGGGGCCGTCGGCCCCGTGGTCGACCAGGCGGCGCTCCAGTTCCAGGGCGAGGTGCCGCTCGGTGCGGCCTACCAGGATCGATTCGAGGAGTTCACCGAGGGCCTGGTCGGTGATCTCGGCGGCGATCCGGAGGCAGCCGATCTCCTCCTCGTCCTTGACGATCCGCTGCTGCTCCACGGTGAAACCCAGATCGGCCAGCCTCAGGCGCGGGGCGGCCTTCCCCATGGCGCGGTGCCGGGCCACGCTCAGATCGTGCTCCTCGACGGCGAGCGAATCCGCGCCCGCCGAGGCGGCGAGGCCCGCGGCGGCGACCACCGGGTCCTCGTCCGGGACGGGCAGGAGATCGATCCGGAGCGCCTCGTCGGGCCGCCCGTTGGCGGGTTCGCCGCTCGGGGCGCGGGGGCAGAGCAGAACGTCCTCGCCGGGGCCGAGCAGCAGCACGGCGCCGGGCGGCGCTCCGCCCGCGAGATAGCGGACGTTGGCGGGCCGGGAGACCAGCGCGGCCGCGGAGCCCGCGGCGGCGCACCGGTCGCGGAGCAGCCCGCGTCGGACGGCGTGCACCTCTGACATGGTTCGAGCGTACGAGCGGGGGCGGCGGCCCGCCCGGCCAGCGCACCCGACCGGGGACCGCGGCACTGTGGGAGCGGTGGCTACCAGGCCGGCGGGCTCGCGATGGAGCGGGCCAGTACGTCGTCCAGGACGCGGGCGGTGGTCTCGACGTCGTACGTGGAGTTGTCGATGATCGGGAGGCCGGAGCCGTACCAGCCGGCCATCCGGCCGTGGATGCGGGCGACCTCCTCGTCGGAGAGCCTGCGGTTGCCGCTGCGGGCGGCGTTGCGCTCCAGGACGATCTCCAGGCCGGGCAGCAGGACCACGGGCAGCAGGCCGGGGCCCACGTGACGCTTCCAGCCGCCGAGGCCGACGACCGGACGGTCGGGGAAGACGGCGTCGTCGAGGATGCAGGAGATGCCGTTGGCGAGGAAGTTGCGGGCGGCGAAGCCGCAGGTGCGGCGGGCCAGGCGGTACTGGGCCTCGGAGTGGTCGTTCCAGCCCGCCTGCGGATCGGCGAAGCCGGAGCGGACCCATTCACGGACGTCGTCGAGGGAGACATGGGCGGTGGGCACCCGGCGGCGGGCCGCCCAGAGCTTGGCGACGGTGGTCTTGCCCGCCCCGGCCGGGCCGATGAGCAGGACGGCGAGCGTCGCGCCGCCGGTGCCGGCCCCGGCGGGCGGTGCGGGCAGCGGAACGGGACCGCCCGGGGGCAGCTGGACGTGCCCGGTGACCTGCCCGGCGGGCGGCGGCGTGGGTCCGGTACCGCTCCAGCCGGGCCCTGGGGCCTGGCCGGGGGCGGGAGGCTGCTGGGGCCGGCCCTGGGCCGGCGGAGGCGGGGCCTGGCCGGGCGGCGGGGATATCGGGGGCGGGCCGGGGTGGCTCTGTCTCTTATACACATCTCTGAGCGGGCTGGCAA
>NZ_NTGZ01000145.1 GCF_002551245.1 Streptomyces sp. rh34 | reverse complement strand
GGCCCGAGCAGGGCGCACAGCCCGCCCGCGGCTGAGGCGCCGCCGGGAAGGCCGGCCGCAGGCCGGCTATCCGCGACCCGATCCCGGCTCGACAGGGCCGTCCGGGGCCGGCCCCGCGGTCACGTCCGGAGTCGCGTCCGATGCCGATGTCGATGTCGATGTCGATGTCGATGTCGATGTCGCGTGGAGGATGTCGCGGGCCTGCTCGGCGGCGCGCGCTATGCCCTCGGAGACGAAATCGAGAAAGCGGGCGACATTCTCCACGCGGATGGCGGCCGGAGTTCCGGGTCCGAGGACACCCACGCCCTGCCGTGCGGTCTCGACCACCCGGGCGGTGGACCGGGCGCTGACCATCATCGAGTGGTACCAGATGTCGTCATCGACGATATAGCGCTCGCGGCGGCGCTCGTCGCGCTCCCGGCGGACCATGCCCTGACTGTCGAGGAACGCGATCGCCTTGGAGATGGACGCCGGGCTGACCTGGAGGCGCTGCGCGAGTTCGGGCGCGGTGAGGCTGCCGGAGTCGGTGAGGGTGAGACAGGCCAGCACCCGGGACATCATCAAAGGCATGCCCGAACCCGTGATGACGGCGGTGAACAACTCCTCGTACTCGCGCACGGCCTCGGCGTCGCGCCCGTAGGGCTGCGCCGACGTCTGCGACTCCCGGGGGGCCACCTGCTTCCGCCGGTGCGCGCGGCGTTCGGTGGCGCGGTGAGCCAGATCCGCGCGATAGCCGGTGGGGCCGCCGTTGCGCATCACCTCACGCGTGATGGTCGACGTAGGACGGTCCAGGCGTCTGGCGATCTCCGCGTAGGCGAGGCCGTCGGCCAGCCCCAGCGCGATCTGCTGACGTTCCTGCTGAGTGAGCCTGCCTCCCGGCATCGCGGTTCTCCTTCGTGGTCCACGGAGTCTCCACTATAGCGTTCACCTTCAATCTATTGCAACGCAAAGCTCGCTGACGTTGCGTTAAGCGTGCGCAGCATTGCAACGATTTCAGGGCTTTGACCTGCGGTAATTATGATCGCTCGCAACGAAGCTGTTGAGCGATCAGTGAATGCAACGTAGCTTTTCCTTCATCGGAAACGACGAGCGCAAGGAGAGCACGATGCAGAAGTTCGACACCACCGCCCCGGTCACCGCCGTCCTCGACATCCCCGCCGGACGCATCCAGTTCATCGCCGCCGACCGCGCCGACGCCACGGTCGAGGTCCGGCCCGCCGACTCCTCCAGGAGCCGGGACGTGAAGGCCGCCGAGCGGATCGAGGTCGCCCACGGCGACGGCGTCCTGCGCATCGCGGTCCCGGCGGCCGGAAGCCGGATCCTCGGCGACTCGGGCTCCGTCGAGGTGACCGTCCAACTGCCCGCCGGGTCCCACGTCGAGGCTCGCTCGGGCGCCGCCGAACTCCGGGGCGTCGGACGCCTCGGCGATGTCGCCTTCGACGGCGCCTACCGCCGGATCAAGATCGACGAGGCGGCGAGCCTCCGCCTCACCGCGATCGAGGGCGACGTCGAGATCGGCCGGCTGGGCGGCCCCGCGGAGATCAGCACCACCCGGGGCGACATCCGGATCGCCGAAGCCACGCGCGGCACGGTCGTGCTCCACACCCGGTCCGGCGACATCTCGGTCACCGCCGCCGCCGACGTCTCGGCCACCCTGGACGCCGGCACCGCCCACGGTCGCGTCAGCAACGCCCTCAAGAACAACGGCACCGCCGAACTCGACATCCGCGCCACCACGTCCCACGGCGACATCGCCGCCCGCAGTCTCTGACCGACCCCCCACGCCCCCCGAACGCACCCTCCGAGGAGCAACGACCATGACTCATCCGGCCATCGCGGCGAACGGGCTGCGGAAGTCGTACGGCGACAAGACCGTCCTGGACGGCATCGACCTGACCGTCCCCGCAGGCACGGTCTTCGCGCTGCTCGGCCCCAACGGTGCCGGCAAGACGACCGCGGTCAAGATTCTCTCCACCCTCATCTCCCCCGGCGCCGGCTCCGGCGAGATCCGCGTCGGCGGCCACGACCTCACCACCGACGCCCAGGCGATCCGGGCCGCGATCGGCGTCACCGGACAGTTCTCCGCCGTCGACGGACTGATCACCGGCGAGGAGAACATGCTCCTCATGGCCAACCTGCACCACCTGCCCAAGCGCGAAGGACGCCGGGTCGCCGCCGAACTCCTGGAGCGCTTCGACCTGGTGGAAGCCGCGGAGAAGCCCGCGTCCACCTACTCCGGCGGCATGAAGCGCCGCCTCGACATCGCCATGACCCTGGTTGGCTCCCCACGGATCATCTTCCTCGACGAACCGACCACCGGCCTCGACCCGCGCTCCCGCCACACCATGTGGGGCATCATCCGCGGCCTGGTCGCCGACGGCGTCACCGTCTTCCTCACCACCCAGTACCTGGAGGAGGCCGACGAACTCGCCGACCGCATCGCCGTACTGAACAACGGGAAGATCGCCGCCGAGGGCACCGCCGAGCAGCTCAAGCGCATCGTCCCCGGCGGCCACGTCAAGCTCCGCTTCACCGACCCGGACGCCTACCGGTCCGCCGCCTCCGCCCTGACCGAGGCAGCCCCCGACGACGAGTCCCTGTCGCTGTCCATCCCCAGCGACGGCACTCAGCGCGAACTGCGCTCCATCCTCGACCACTTGGACGCCGCCGGCATCGAAGCCGACGAACTCACCGTCCACACCCCCGACCTCGACGACGTGTTCTTCGCCCTCACCGCCTCCACCGCGCCCGCCGCCCCCGGCGTCCCCGCCCAGGACAACCAGCCCAAGGAGACACTCCGATGAGCGCCCTCGCCCTCGCCGTCCGCGACACCAGCACCATGCTGCGCCGCAACCTCCTGCACGCCCGGCGCTACCCGTCCCTCACCTTGAACCTGCTCCTCACGCCTGTCATGCTCCTGCTGCTTTTCGTCTATATCTTCGGCGATGTGATGAGCGCGGGCATCGGCGGCGGGAACCGCGCCGACTACATCGCCTACATCGTCCCGGGCATCCTGATGATGACCATCGGCTCCACCGTGATCGGGGCCGCGGTGTCCGTCTCCACCGACATGTCCGAGGGCATCATCGCCCGCTTCCGCACCATGGCGATCCACCGCAGCTCCGTGATCACCGGGCACGTCGTCGGCAGCGTGCTGCAGATCCTCGCCAGCCTGGTCCTGGTCGGAGCCGTGGCCGTGGCCATCGGCTTCCGCTCGGCCGACGCCACCGCCCTGGAGTGGCTGGCCGCCTGCGGACTGGTCACGCTCTTCGCCCTGGCGCTCACCTGGATCGCCGTCGGGATGGGCATGGCCAGCCCGAACGCGGAGGCGGCCGCCAACAGCGCACAGCCGCTGATCCTCCTCCCGCTCATCTCCAGCGCCTTCATCCCGGCCGAGACCATGCCCGGCTGGTTCCGGCCGATCGCCGAGTACCAGCCCTACACCCCCGTCATCGAGACCCTGCGCGGCCTGCTCCTCGGCACCGAGATCGGCCACAACGGCTGGCTGGCCGTCGGCTGGAGCCTCGGCCTCGTGGCGCTCGGCTACCTGTGGTCGAAGTCGCTCTTCCTCCGCGACCCGGCGGCGCGCTGACGCGTGCGGCGCCCCACCCGCGCCTCGACCGCCCTCGACCACAAGAGGAACGCCGCAACAGGAAAGCCCCCGTGCTGTCCGCACGGGGGCTTTCACTGTGCCCCGGCCCCCGTCCCCACAGGTAACCGGCGCATCCGGGGCCACGCTCCGCCAGGACGCGGCCCCGGAGTCCGCGGGCCTCGTCCGGCCGCACGGGTGGGTCGACTCAGACGCGTACGAGCTCGCGCTCGCCGCTTTCACCGCCCTCGGAGCCGGTCTCGTCGGTCAGCTGCTTCTGCAGCTTCTCGCCCTCCACGTCCACATTGGGCAGCGCCCGGTCCAGCCAGCGCGGCAGCCACCAGGCCTTCTTGCCGAGCAGGGCCAGGACGGCGGGCACGATCGCCATCCGCACCACGAAGGCGTCGAAGAAGACGGCGATGGCGAGCGAGAAGCCGATCATCTTGATCATCTGCTCGCTGGAGCCGATGAAGCCGGCGAAGACCGCCATCATGATCACCGCCGCGGCCGTGACCACGCGCGCCCCGTGCTTGAAGCCGGTGACGATGGCCTGGCCCGGGCTCTCGCCGTGGACGTACGCCTCCCGCATCCGGGTGACGAGGAAGACCTCGTAATCCATCGCGAGACCGAAGACCACACCGACCATGAAGATCGGCATCATGCTCATGATCGGACCGGTCTGCTCGACGCCGAAGAGCGAGCCGAGCCAGCCCCACTGGAACACCGCGACGACCGCACCGAGGGCCGCGACCACCGAGAGCAGGAAGCCCAGGGCCGCCTTCAGCGGGACGAGGACCGAGCGGAAGACCAGCATCAGCAGCAGGAACGCGAGGCCGACGACCAGCGCCAGGTAGGGCAGCAGCGCGTCGTTCATCTTCTGCGAGAAGTCGATGTTCATCGCGGTCGCGCCGGTGACCAGGACCTCCGCGCCGGTGTCGGACTTGATGTCCGCACCCGCGTCCCGGATGGAGTGGACGACGTTCTCCGTGGCGGCCGAGGAGGGCCGGTCCTTCGGGATGACCACGATCGTCGCGGTGTCCCCGGCCTTGTTGAACTCGGCCGGAACGACGGCGCCGACACCGATGGAGTCGATCTCCTCGGAGACCCGCGCGGCGGCTGCCTTGCCGTCGGAGCTGTTCTTCGTGTCGACGACGACCATCAGCGGACCGTTGAACCCGGGGCCGAAGCCGTCCGAGAGCATGTCGTACGCCTGGCGCTGCGTGGTCGACTTCGGCTGGGCGCCGTCGTCGGGCAGACCCATCTCCAGCGAGGCGGCCGGTACGGCGATGACGCCGAGGCCGAGGACGCCGACGAGCATGACCCAGACCGGCTTGCGCAGCACGAACCGCGCCCAGCGGGTGCCCAGGTTCGGCTTGGCCTCGGGGCTCTGCTCCGCCTCGGCGGCCTTGCGTGCCTTGCGGCCCATGATCCGCTTGCCCGCGAAGCCCAGCAGGGCCGGGACGAGGGTGAGGGCGATGACGACGGCGATGGCGACGGTTCCAGCGGCGGCGAAGCCCATCTTCGTCAGCATCGGGATGTTGACGACGGCGAGGCCCACCAGGGCGATGACCACGGTCAGGCCCGCGAAGACGACCGCGGATCCGGCCGTGCCGACGGCCCGCCCCGCGGCCTCCTCGCGTTCCCGGCCCTCGGCCAGCTCGGCCCGGTAGCGGGAGACGATGAACAGGGCGTAGTCGATGCCGACCGCGAGACCGATCATCATGGCGAGGGTCGAGGTGGTCGAGCCGAGATCCAGGACGTTGGCCAGCGCGGTGATCGACGAGACCCCGATGCCGACCCCGATGAGGGCGGTCACCAGGGGCAGCCCGGCGGCGATCAGCGAGCCGAAGGTGATGACCAGGACGACGGCGGCGATGGCGACACCGATGATCTCGGCGGCCCCGGTGTGCGGCATGACCTGGAGCGCGTCACCGCCGATCTCCACCTTCATGCCGCTGTCCTGTGCGTCCTTGCCCGCGTCCTTCAGGGCGTCCGTGGTCTTGTCGGTCAGCTCCATGGAGTTGACCTTGTAGGAGACCGAGATGTACGCCGTCGAACCGTTCTGGCTCACGGCCTGCTGCTCGAACGGGTCGGCGACCGAGGCGATCTGGTCCGAGCCGGTCCGCAGCTCCTTGACGATGCCGGTGATCTCGCTCTTGTTGGCGGAGTCGGTCACCTTCTCGCCCTCGGGCGCCTTGAAGACGACCCGTGCGGTGGCGCCGTCGGCGCTGGAGCCGGGGTTGCGCTGTTCCAGCAGGTCGAAGGCGCGCTGCGCCTCCGTACCGGGTATCGAGAAGGAGCTGGAGGTGGCGGTGGACGCGGTGGCCGCACCGAATCCGGCGACCGCCAGCAACGCCACCCAGATCAGGGCGACGAAGCGGCGGCGGCGGAAGGTGAGCCGTCCGAGCTTGTAGAGGAAAGTGGCCACGGGGGCGTACTCCCGGTCAGGTCGTATGAGTGGAAATCGGGCGTGCGGAACCAGCCCGACGACGAGAGCGGCGTGTCAGGTGGAGCGTTGGGGAGAGGGCCGTGCGGGTGGGACGGGGACGTCAGACGCCGAGGGCGGGGAGAACCACGGAGTCCACGTAATCGACGAGGAACGCCTGGTCGACAGGGCGGTCCTCGATCAGCTGCCGGGCGGCGAGCGCGCCGACCAGCATGTGCGGGATGTACTTCAGCGCCGGATTGTCCGAACGCAGCTCACCCCGGTCCACCGCCCGTTGCAGCAGCTGGGCGAGACCGGTCATCTCCGGTTCGATCAGCAGCTCGCGCAGGGCCTGGTGCAGGTCGGGGTACTCATGGACGGCATGGCTCAGGCCCCGCATCAGCGCGGCGTCCTTCTCCATCTGGCAGTCGTCGGTCCGGCTCAGCGCGGCGTGGAAGTCCCCGCGCAGCGAGCCGGTGTCGATGTCCGAAAGGCTCCCCGGCTTGTTGTGCCGCAGCGCCTTCGCGACCAGCTCGGGCTTGGAGCCCCACTGGCGGTAGAGGGTGGCCTTGCTCGACCGGGTGCGGGAGGCGACGGCGTCCATGGTCAGGGCGTCGTAACCGACCTCACGGAGCAGGTCGAGGACGGCGCCGTACAGCTCGCCCTCACGCTCGGGCGTCAGCCTGGTGCGTGCCATGTGCCGACCTCCTTCGCATGCGCCTTGCCTGCCGGCGTCCGGCTCGGCAGCCCCGATCAGCAGTCCCGCTCGGTCCCGCTCAGCATCGAACGAAACCGTTTCGTACACCTGAATCGTACGCACACGGTCCAGCGAAACGAAATCGTTTCGCTTGTGTTCTGCACCACAAGTTGCCCCGGGCCCCGCGCACCGAAAACATTGGGGGGTGAGTGACGACGTCGCGTATCTCCGTTTCCCGCACCTTCACCAGGACTTGCTGTGCTTCGCGGCCGAGGACGACCTCTGGGTCGCGCCCCTCGCTCCCGCCGGGCACCGCCCCGGACGGGCCTGGCGGGTGACCGCCGACCGGACCCGGGTCAGCCATCCCCGCTTCTCGCCCGACGGCTCCTCCATCGCCTACACGACCTGGCGCACCCTGGACCCCGAGATCCACCTGGCCCCGGTGGACGGCGGCCCGGCCCGCCGGCTCACCCACTGGGGCTCGACGGACGCCCGGGTCTGCGGCTGGAGCCCCGATCCGGGCGAGGCCTGCCAGATCCTCGCCGTGTCCTCGCACAACCAGCCGTTCTCGTACTTCTCCTGGGCCTACAGCGTCCCCACCGACGGCGGCCCCGGCGGCAGGCTTCCCTGGGGCCCCGTCTCCGACATCGCGGTCGCCGACATCGACGGCGAGCGCCGCACCCTGCTGCTCACCGGCACGCCCCCGCACGAACCGGCCGCCTGGAAGCGCTACCGGGGCGGGGCCACGGGCCGCCTGTGGCTGCACGGCGAACGACTGCTCCCGGACATCGGCGGCCATCTCGCCAACCCGATGTTCGTCGGCCGCCGCATCGCGTTCCTCTCCGACCACGAGGGCGTCGGCAACCTCTACTCCTGCCTGATGGACGGCACCGACCTGCGCCGGCACACCGACCACGACGCCTTCTACGCCCGCAACGCCGCGAGCGACGGCCACCGGGTGATCTACCAGTGCGCGGGCGAACTGTGGCTGGTCGAGGACCTCTCGTCGCCCGACGCCACCCCGCGCAAGCTGGATGTGCGCCTCGGAGGCCCGCGCACCGGCCGGCGCGTCCACCAGGTGCCCGCCGCCAGCAACGTCGACTCCCTCTCCGTCGACGAGACGGGCCGGGCCAGCGCCGTCACCGTACGCGGCAGCCTCTACTGGCTCACCCACCGCGACGGCCCCGCCCGCACCATCGCCGACACCCCGGGCGTCCGGGTGCGGCTACCGGAGATGCTCGGCAGCGGCGGTCAGGTCGCGTACGTCACCGACGCGGACGGCCCCGACGCGGTCGAGATCGCCTACCTGCCGCGGGCCAGCGGCGACCGCCCCGCGCGCAGGCTGGCCTCCGGGCAGCTGGGCCGGGTCCACGAGATGATCTCCGACCCGGAAGGCGAGCGCCTCGCCATCGCGTCGAACGACGGCCGCCTGCTGCTCCTGGACACGGGGGAGCCGGAGGCGGAAGTCCAGGAAACGGAAGCCCGGGAAACCGAGGAGAAGGCGCCCAGCGGCTCGACCCGCGCCGACCTCCACACGGCCACCGGCGCGGCGGCCCCGGACAGCGCGGCGCCGGTCGACGAGCACCCCGGGCTCACCGAGCTGATCCGCTCGGTCAACGGCCCGGTCCGCGATCTGGCCTTCTCCCCCGACGGCGACTGGCTGACCTGGTCGCACCCGGGCATCGGCCGCTCGCTGCGGCAGATCAAGCTGGCCCGGATCTCCGGCCCCGGCGCCCCGGTGATCGTCGACGTCACCAACGGCCGCTTCGAGGACGAGAACCCGGTCTTCACGGAGGACGGCCGCTATCTGGCGTTCCTGTCCTGGCGGGGCTTCGACCCCGTGTACGACGTCCACACCGGCGACCTGTCCTTCCCGCTCGGCTGCCGCCCGTACCTGGTCCCGCTCTCCTCGGCCACCCCGTCCCCCTTCGCCCTCTCGCCCGACGGCCGTCCGGCGGCGGGCGGCCTGGACCCGGTGGACGTACCGGACGGGGGTACGCCGGAGGGGTCGACGGTGATGGTGGAGTTCGAGGGCCTGGAGAGCCGGGTGACCCCGTTCCCGGTCTCCGCCTCCAAGTACTCGGCCCTCGCCCCCGTGAGCGGCGGCGGTCTCGTCTGGCTGCGCTGGCCGATCTCGGGGGCGCTGGGCGAGACGTTCGCCAACCCGGCCGACATGTCGGGGCGGCCCACCCTGGAGCACTTCAACATCGCGAAGGCCCGCAGGACCGAACTGGTCGACCACCTCGACTGGTTCGCGGTGAGCGGCGACGCGTCCCGCCTGGTCGTGATGGACGACGGCGAACTCCGCGCCGTACCCGCCGCCGAGCCCGGCGACACGGACTCCACGGTCTTTCTGGACCTGCGCCGCATCCTGCACGAGGTCGACCCGGGGGCGGAGTGGCGGCAGGCATACGGCGAGGCGGGCAGGATCATCCGCTCCTACTTCTGGGAGCCGGACATGTGCGGCATCGACTGGGACGGGGTGCTGGACCAGTACCGCCCCTTGGTCGAACGGGTCGCCTCCCCCGACGAGTTCGCGGACCTGCTGCGCGAGGTGCTGGGCGAGCTGGGCACCTCGCACGCGTACGTCTCCCCCGCCCGCCGCAACGAGGGCCCGCCGCACTACCAGCGCGCGATCGGCCTCCTCGGCGCCAACCTGGTCTGCCGGGACGGCGCCTGGACCGTCCAGCGCATCCTGCCCGGCGACTCCTCGGACTCCAAGGCGCGTTCGCCGCTGGCGGGCACGGGAATCCGGGAGGGCGCGGTGCTGACCCATGTCGACGGCCGCCCGGTGGACCCGGTCGCCGGCCCGTACCCCTTGCTGACGGCGGCGGGCGGCACGACGGTGGAACTGACCTTCTCCCCGGCGGGCGGCGGCCCCTCCCGCCGGGTGGCGATCATGCCCCTGGTCGACGAACGCCCCCTGCGCTACCAGGACTGGGTGGCCAAACGCCGTGACGTCGTACGGGAGCTGAGCGGCGGCAAGTGCGGCTACCTGCACATCCCGGACATGGGCGGCTCGGGCTGGGCCCAGTTCAACCGCGATCTGCGTCTCGAAGTCTCCCGCCCCGCCCTGATCGTGGACGTCCGGGGCAACGCGGGCGGCCACATCAGCGAGTTGGTCGTGGAGAACCTCACCCGCAAGATCCTCGGCTGGGACCTGACCCGCAACGCCCAGGCGGTGAGCTACGCCTCCAACGCGCCGCGCGGCCCGGTGGTCGCCCTGGCCGACGAGGCGACCTCCTCCGACGGCGACATGATCACCGCCGCGTTCCGGCTGCTGAAGCTGGGCCCGGTGGTGGGCCAGCGCACCTGGGGCGGGGTGGTCGGCATGACCGGCCGCCACCGCCTGGGCGACGGCACGGTGATCACGGTGCCGATGAACGCGGCCTGGTTCGACACGTACGGTTGGTCGGTGGAGAACCACGGGGTGGAACCGGACGTGGAGGCCCTGCGCACCCCGCTGGACTGGGCGGAGGGCCGGTACGCCGTGCTCGACGACGCGGTCCGCCTGGCCCTGGAACTGCTGGCCGCGCACCCGGCGGCGACGCCGCCGTCGTACGAAACGGCCCCGGACCTGCGGCGGCCGCCGCTGCCGCCGCGGTAGGGCGCGCTCGGTCAGGCCGTGCGGGCGCGGAGGCGGCGCAGCATACGCGGGTCCTCGAAGCCGACCGAGCGGGCGGCGCCGTCGATCGTCGCGCCGTGGCTGATGAGGTGCTCGGCGCGTTCGAGTCGGAGGGCCTGCTGGTAGCGCAGGGGGGTGAGCCCGGTGGCGCGGCCGAAGAGGCGGGTGAGGGTGCGCTCGCTCACGCCGACGGCCGAGGCCAGGGCGGGCAGGGGCAGCGGCCGGTCGAAGCGGGCGTCGATGAGGTTCTGGGCGCGGTGCACGGTGTCGTCGAGGTGGGAGCGGTGCCGGAGCATCGCGCTGGACTGCGGTTCATGGCCGTTGCGGCGGGCGTAGACGACCATCTCCCGGGCCACCCGGGCGGCGGCGGCCGGGCCGTGCCGGGTCGCGACCAGATGCAGCGCCAGATCGATGCCGCTGGCGATGCCGGCCGAGGTGACCACCCGGTCGTCGACGGTGAACAGGACGTCCCGGACGACCACCGCCCCGGGGTGGCGCAGAGCCAGCCCGTCCTGCACGTCGTGGTGGGTGGTGCAGCGGCGGCCGTCGAGCAGGCCGGCCTGCCCGAGCGCCTCGGCCCCGGCGCACACGCTGGCCACCGTTCCGCCGCCGGCGTGGTGCTCCCGGAGGGCCCGCAGGGGTGCGGGGCCGATCGCGGGGACGTCGGCCGGGGTGCCCGTCCGCCAGCCGGGCACCACGATCAGATCCCCGGGCCCGATCCGGGGCCAGTCGAGCCCGGCCACCAGAGGCAGCCCCTGGGCGGTGGGAACCTGTGGCTGCTCGGCGACGTACGCGAGCGTGTAGGGGTGGCCGAAGGCGGCGGCGGTGGAGAAGACCTGCGCGGGGCCGGCCAGGTCCAGCAGGTGGACTCCGGGCACCAGGAAGAAGACGACGTGGCTCACGATCCGGTCATCATGCCCGAAGTGCTGCGGCGGCCTCCAGCCGGTCGACCGTCTCGATGGTGGCGAAGCGTCCGGCGAGGGCGTACTCGGTGCGCCTGATGACCTCTTCGGCAGGCAGCGTGCGGGGGTCGGCCAGCAGTTCGGCGACGCTCCGGCCGGCGGGAGCGTCACGATGCGGGATGGGATGGGTCGCGGTCGCGTCGATGGCGACGGTGACCCGGTGGCCGAGGTCGCTCGCGACGCGCGCGGTGGTCTCCACGCACTGCTCGGTGCGGATGCCGCAGACGGTGAGGTCGCGGATACCACGCTCGGTGAGGAGTTGCTGCAGGTTGGTGGTGGTGAAGGCGTTGTGCGAGGTCTTGTGGACCAGCACCTCCCCCTCCGCCCGCTCCAGCTCCTCCATCAGCCGGACGTGGCCGAGGACCGGGTCGAAGACATCGCCGGTGCCGGGCTCGGAATGCAGTACCCACACCACCTGGTCCCCGGCCCGACGGAAGAGCCGGACCAAGCGGTTCACCTGGTCGGCGATCTTCGGATCGGAGGTGGTCTCCCACAGGGGGTGGGCGCGGAAGGATTCCTGGACATCGATGACGATCAGTGCTCGGCTCATACCCCCAGCCTGAGGCGCGCGGGCAGGGCGGCGACAGACCGCATCGGGTCCCGAAGCGGACCGATCCGGTCACCGGGGTGACCGAGCCCCGAGACGCGAGCCCCGGGAGGGACTGTTCGCAACCGTCCGGCGTGTGGGCGAGGGTGGCCGGCACGCCGGGTCCGCCGGGTCTTTGGCCGCCTTCGGCTCCCGGGGGGCTGGCCCCAGGCATGAAGGAGGCGCACCCGGTCACCCGGATGCGCCTCCTTGCGCGACGCGTACGCACGCGCGAACCGCAGCACGCACGCGTCACACCTCAGTGACCGTCAACGGTCAAAACGCTCGCGCGCCTGGTCCGCCGCGCCCTGGGCACGGTCCTTCATGCCCGAGGAGGAGTCCGACTCCTGGTCACGGCCCTCGGAGGCCCGGTCCCGGGCCTCGTCCTTGCCCTGACCGCCCTTCTGCTTGGCCTGGTCGGCGAGCTCCTGCGCCTTGTCCTTGAACTGGTCTGCGATACCCATGCTGTTCACTCCTGTGGGATGCGTGGGGTACGTGGGGGACGGCCCCCTGCGGGGCCTCGCCCAGCGTTGCACGGCCCGACATCCCACGCATTTCGTACCGCTACGGTCGGTCAGCACGCTCCGCGCGCGCGTCCTGGTCCGCCGCCCCTCCGGCCCCCACCAGCCCCTTCGACACGGTGTGGAGCCGCGGCTCGAAGCGCCGCATCTCGCGCTGCCCGCCGATCGCGATGACGGACGGCAGACAGCCGCGGACCGACTGCATCCCGCGCAGCCACCACTGGGCGTACACGTGCGGGGAGCGCCGCGCGATCCCGTCCACGATCCGGTCGACGGCCGGGCCGAGCGGGTACGTGCGGTTCATCGGCCACGGCAGCCGCCGGCGCAGCTCGCGCATCACGTCGTCGCGGTCCGCGCCGCGGACCATGTCGGTGTCGGTCCAGGAGAGGTAGCCGACGCCGACCTTGACGCCCTTGTAGCCGACCTCGGCGCGCAGGCTGTGCGCGAAGGCCTCGACGCCCGACTTGGACGCGCAGTACGCGGTCATCATCGGGGCCGGGGTGATCGCGGCCAGCGACGCTATCTGGAGGAAGTAGCCGCGGCTCTCCATCAGCACCGGCAGGAAGGCCCGCCCGGTGACCGCTCCGCCGATGAGGTTCACCTCGATGACCCGCCGCCAGGCCTCCGGGTCGGAGTCGGCGAACGGGCCGCCCGCGGCGACGCCCGCGTTGGCGACGACGACGTCGACCTTGCCGAAGCGTTCCTTGACCTCGCGCGCCACCCGGGCCATCGCCTCGTGGTCGGTGACGTCGGCGAACCAGTGATCGCTCTCTCCGTGCAGCCGCTCGGAGACGTGCTTCAGCTCGTCCGGCTCCAGTCCGACCAGTGCGAGGGTCGCCCCGCGTGCCGACAGCTTGCGGGCCAGCAGCTCGCCCACACCCCGGGCCGCGCCGGTGACGACGACGACCTGGCCCTCCAGACTCCGCTTGCCGCTCATGCGACATCCTCCTTCTCCGCCGTGGCGGCCTTCCCCGTGGCGGCCGCCCCGTCGGTGACGTACCGGGCGACCAGCTCCCTGATCTTCGCCGTTACGGCCTCCGGGGCCTCCACCGGCGTCATGTGCCCCATGCCCGCCAGCTCGGTCAGGCCGAGCCCGACCGGCAGCGCGGCCGCGATGGCCCGCGCGTGGACCGGCGGGGTCAGCCGGTCGTCCGTGCCGGCGATCACCGCGGTCGGCACCCGCAGCTCGCGCACGCCCGCCGCGAGGTCCAGCTCGGCGAGCACATGGCCCCACTCCACCCTCGCGCGGCGCGGGCAGGCGTGCACGATGCGGGCGCAGGCGTCGACCCGGCCCGGAGCGGAACCCGCACCCATGGTCGCGTACTTGAGGACCTTCCTGGAGACCGGGTTGACCGGCCCGAGCGGCGCTTTCGCACCCAGTACGGCGGTGGTGAGCCGGGTTCGCAGCGCACCCGCGCGCAGCGGCAGGACACGGGCCTCGGCGGCCAGCCGCGTACTGCCGGTGGAACAGAGCAGCACGGCGGCGGCGTGCTCGCGCAGTCCGGGGCGCGAGGCGGCGGCCATCACCGTCATCCCGCCCATGGAATGCCCGGCGAGCACCGCCCCGCGGCCCGGGGCGAGCGTCGCGGCGAGGACCGCTTCGAGGTCGTCGGCCAGGGCGTCCGTGCTGTAGCCGCCGGGCCCCGGTTCGGGGGTGAGCCCGTGTCCGCGCTGGTCGTAGGCGATGACCCGGTGGTCGGCGGCCAGGTCGCGGATCTGGGCGTCCCAGAAACGGGTGTTGCAGGTCCAGCCGTGGGCCAGGACCACCGCCGGGGCGTCTTCGGGGCCGTGCAGTTCGACGTGGATCCGCGAGCCGTCGGCGGAGCGCGCGGTCAACTCGGCCGCGGGCACCGGCGGTACGGTGTCGCGGTACGGGAGGCGGCTCATCGCGCGGCCTCCTCGGCGACGGACGCTCCCGCGGACCCTGCGGCGGTCACGGTCTCCCGATCGGTGCGGCCGGGCTGCTCCGGTACCCGTCCGGTCCCGGATGCCCGCCGCTCACCGCCCGCCGCGCCGGCCCGGATGACGTCGTACTCCGCGAGGTCCACCGAACGCGTCTGCCGCCGGAACTCGCCCGTGGTGCCGGGCCAGACGGTGGTGTTGCGGCCCGCCTCGTCCAGGTACCAGCTGGTGCAGCCGCCGGTGTTCCACACCGTGCGCTTCATCCGCTGCTGCACCCGGTCGTTCCACGCGGTGACGGCCGCGGAGCGGGCGCCGAGGGCGGCGCGTCCGCCCAGCACGTTCAACTGCCGCAGGTAATCGGCCATGTAGTTCAGCTGGGACTCGATCATCAGGATCATGGAGGAGTTGCCGAGCCCGGTGTTGGGGCCGATGATCGTCATCCAGTTGGGGAACCCGGCGGCGGTCGCGCCGCGCAGCGAGTTCATCCCGTCCTTCCAGGACTCGGCGAGTGTGATGCCGTCCTCGCCGACGACCCGCTCGGCGATCGGCATGTCCGTCACATGGAAGCCGGTGCCGAAGATGATCGCGTCGACCTCCGCCTCGCTCCCGTCGGCGGCGACCACCGTGTTGCCGCGAATCTCACTGAGCCCGGAGGCGACGACGTCCACATTGGGCTGGGCGAGGGCCGGATAGTAGGTGCTGGAGAGCAGGATCCGCTTGCAGCCGATGCGGTAGTCCGGGGTCAGTTTGGCCCGCAGGGCCGGGTCCTTGACCGCCCGCGCCATGTTGGACTTGGCGATCTTCTCCACCAGGCCCAGCTGATCGGGGTGCTTGGTGAAGGCGCTGACCTGCAACTCCCTGATGCCCCACAGCAGTCCGCGGCGCGCCGTGCCGGTGACGGGGACGGCCCGGTGCAGTGCCCGCTCGGCCTTGCTGATCGTGCGGTCCACGCGCGGCATGACCCAGGGCGGGGTGCGCTGGAAGAGCGTGAGCTTCGCGGTCCTCGGCTGTATCGCCGGGACGATCTGGATCGCGGACGCGCCCGTTCCGACCATCGCGACGCGCTTGCCGGCCAATTCGTAGTCGTGGTCCCAGCGCGCGGAGTGGAAGACCTTGCCGGGGAAGGAGTCGAGCCCCGGTATGTCGGGCATCTTCGGGTCGGAGAGCGGCCCGGTGGCGGAGACGACGACATCCGCGTGGAGCACGGCCCCGTCGGCGGACTCGATCACCCAGTACAGGTTCTCCTTGTCCCAGGTCATCAGCTTCACCTCGTGGTTCAGCCTGATGTGCGGGCGGAGCCCGAAACTGTCGGCGACACGCTCCAGGTAGGCCCGGATGTGCTTCTGCCCGGAGAAGGTGCGCGGCCAGTCGGGGTTGGGGGCGAACGAGAACGAGTAGAGGTGGGACGGTACGTCGCAGGCGCAGCCGGGATAGCTGTTGTCGCGCCAGGTGCCGCCCACCGAGCCGGCCCGCTCCAGGACGACGAAATCGGTGATGCCTTCGCGGCGCAGCCGTACGGCGGCCCCCAGGCCCCCGAATCCGGTTCCGATCACCGCCACACGTACGTGCTCCTGCTGGGCCATGCTGCCGCCTCCCGCGGTACGTCACACGACTCTGCCAGCAATCACTGGCATTGTTCGGAGAGTAGAGCAGGAGCGTACTGATGGGTAGGGGGCAGACCGAGGAAAGTTACCGGCGGTACAACATAGGGTGCCCCTGTGGCCGAAAGACGCGAGCACCGCGAATACCGCATGGAGGAGCTGGCCGAGGAGGCCGGGATCACCGTGCGGACCCTGCGCTTCTACCGGGAGCGCGGTCTGATCCCGCCGCCTCGCCGCGAGGGTCGCATCGCCTGGTACGACGACCATCACCTGGCCCGGCTGCGGACCATCACGGGCCTGCTGGAGCGCGGCCACACCCTCAACGGCATCGCCGACCTCGCGGCCACCTTCGAGAGCGGCCGCGACGTCGCGGAGGTGCTGGGCCTGGGCGAACCGACCGAGGAGACCCCGGTCCGGCTCACCCCGGAGCAGCTCGCGGACTACTTCGAGGGCGAGGTCACGCCCGAGAACCTCGCCACCGCACTGGACCTGGGCTATCTCGCCACCGACGGGGACGAGATCGTGCACATCAGCCGCCGCCTCCTGGAGGTCTCGGCCGAGCTCGTACGGGAAGGGGTGCCGCTGTCCACGGTGCTCTCCTCGGGCCGCCGCGTCCGCGAGCACGCGGACGCGCTCGCCGAGATCTTCGTCCGCGTACTGCACGCCCACACCAAGGAGACCGAACCGGCCCAACTCCGCCCGCTGGCCCGCGCGGTGGTGGACGCCGAACTGTCGATGGCCCTCGACCGGAGGCTGCGCCGCGAGGACGGCACACAGCCCCCGAAGGCGTAACGCCCGCGGATGCCCGGACGCTACCGCTCGTAGACGACCGTCACCGGCGCGTGGTCGCTCCAGCGCTCGCCGTGCGTGGCCGCCCGCTCCACCCAGGCCTTCACCGCGCGCCCGGCCAGACCCGGGGTCGCCATCTGGTAGTCGATGCGCCAGCCGCTGTCGTTGTCGAAGGCCCGCCCCCGGTACGACCACCAGCTGTACGGCCCCTCGACATCCGGGTGCAGCGCCCGCACGACGTCCACGTACGCGGCCTCCTCCAGGACCCGGGTCAGCCACGCGCGCTCCTCGGGGAGGAAGCCGGAACTCTTGCGGTTGGCCTTCCAGTTCTTCAGGTCCGCCTCCTGGTGGGCGATGTTCCAGTCGCCGCACACCACGACCTCGCGGCCGTCCGCCGCGGCCCGCGCCTTCAGCCCCTGGAGGTAGGGCAGGAAGGCGGCCATGAAGCGCTCCTTCTCGTCCTGACGCTCGGTGCCGACCTCGCCGGAGGGCAGGTACAGGCTCGCGACGGTGACACCGGGGAGGTCGATCTCCACATACCGGCCGCTCGTGTCGAACTCCTCCGCCCCGGGGACCCCGAAGCCACCGAAGCCGGTCTGGACCCGCTCGGGGGCCTGCCGCGAGTAGAGCGCGACGCCGGCGCGGCCCTTGGCGGCGGCGGGCGCGTGGACGGTGTGCCACCCTTCGGGGGTACCCACCCCTTCGGGCAGCTGGGCGAGCTCGGCCCGCACTTCCTGGAGGCAGACCACATCGGCGTCGGTCCCTGCCAGCCACTCGACGAAGCCCTTCTTGGCGGCGGCGCGGAGCCCATTAACATTCACGGAGGTCACTGTGAGCATCCCGAAACAGTACCCACTCCACCCCTACGCATAGATGTACGATATATAGCATGATTATTCATACTCGTCCTTTCGATCACCCCGACGCCGTCAAACTCAACGACCAGGTGCAACTCGAATACGACGAGCGCTACGGCGATGGGGGCGATCTCACACCGCTCGACCCCTCGATGTTCCTTCCGCCACGCGGCCTGTACCTGCTCGCCTACGACGAGCTGGACCGCCCGGTGGCGACCGGCGGCTGGCGGACCCAGGACCGCAACGCCGAGGGCTACTGGGACGGCGACGCCGAGATCAAGCGGATGTACGTGATACCCGAGGGGCGCGGCAGGGGCCTGGCCCGGCGGATGCTGGCCGCCCTGGAGGAGGACGCGCGCGCCGCCGGCCGGGTCCGGATGGTCCTGGAGACCGGCGACCAGCAGCCCGAGGCCATCGCGCTGTACGCGTCGAGCGGCTACACGGTGTGCGAGAAGTTCGGCCACTACCGGGAGTACGAGAGCAGCATCTGCATGGCCAAGCCGCTCCAGCGGCCCGGAGCCTGACCCGGGCGCCCCGGGGCCCCGGCCCGCCATGCGCGGCGGTCGCTCACGCGCCCCCGCCGAGCACGAGGACCACGTGCTCGTCCTCCCCGTGCCGCACCGTGCCGGTCGCCACGAACCCGCACTTCTCCAGCAGCCGTATCGAGCCGGTGTTCCCGGAGACGGGGTCCGCGTACAACGGGCGTACCGTCTCCCGCTCCAGGAACGCGGTCAACGCCCGGGTGCCGATGCCCCGGCCCCAGTACGGACGGCCGAACCAATAGCCGATGTAGCGCCGATCCCCCTCCCACCAGGCCACGATGTTCCCCGCCGTCCCGCCGTCCACGACGACCGTCTGCACGAGGTTGGCGGGGTCCCCCAACACCTTCGACGTCCAGTGCGCCAGGAACGCCTCCCGTTCCCGGGGGACGAAGCGCGATCTCCGGACCGCCTCCGGATCGTGTTCGTACGCGAGAAAGATCTCCAGGTCCGCTGGTTCGACATCCCTGAGAAGCACGTTGTTCTCCATACCGGCCGAGTCTGGCACCCGCCACTGACAACCGGCCCCGCCGCTCAGCGCGGGGTGGCCAGCACCTGGGTCCAGTAGGGGCCGCGCGGGGAGTCGGCGATGCCCACGCCCACGTGGACGAATGCGCAGTTGAAGATGTCGTCGTCGCGGCCCGGGCTGTTGCGCCACTCCTCGACGACCGCGGCCGGATCGCTCATGCCGGTCGCGATGGTCTCCCCGACGGCCGACCAGTCGTAGCCCGTGGCGTCGACCCGGTCGCCCGCGCCCCGGCCCGAGGAGTCGGTGTGGTCGAAGTAGTTCCGCGCGGCCATGTCCTCGGAGTGCCGCTGGGCCACCTCGGTCAGCCGGGGGTCGGTCTCCAGCTCCGGGCAGCCGTTCGCGGCGCGCAGGGTGTTGACCCGGGTGACCACACCGGCTTCCGGGCGGGGGCGCGGCTCGGCGGGCTCGGCCGGGGCGGTGCGCGACGGAGTGGCGGAGGGCGGCCGGGAGACGGCGGTACGGCTCGGCGAGGGCGAGACCGAGGCGGGCGTGGAGGGGGTGGGGAGCGGCTCGGCGGGTGCGGCCGCGGGCGGCGGGGGCGAGGGGCTGTACGT
>NZ_NTGZ01000144.1 GCF_002551245.1 Streptomyces sp. rh34 | reverse complement strand
CCGCCCCCCTGGGGCTGCTGATGGGGCTGCTGCACGGGTGTCTGCTGGGCGCCGGCCGCGTGCCCGCCGGCGACACCGGCGCCCGCGGCGGGGCCGAGGCTCACCCGGGGCCCATCGGTGGCGTTGCCCAGGTGCAGCACCGATCCGGGGCCGATTTCCACCTGCTGGATCCGCTGACCCTGCAGATAAGTGCCGTTGGTGCTGCCGTGGTCCTCGATGAACCAACTACGGCCGCTCCAGCTGATCGTGGCATGCCGCCACGACACCCTGGCATCGTCGATCGCCAGGTCGCCCTGCGGATCACGCCCAAGGGTGTACGACCTGGACGGATCGAGCGTCCAGGTGTTGCCATTCAATTCCAGTACGAGTTCCGGCACTCCGCGCCCCACTAGTTGTCCCCCGTGTTACCCCCGTCGCAGGGAGTCTAGGGATGCTGAACATCGTGGGGAACTATTCCAGGACCAGTCCCCGATCCGAAAGTCGGGCGGGTGAAGAGCGCGCGGAGACCTGCGCGAACGCTCGCTACCCGGGGGGTGAAACGGGCACGAAATGGATGAAGTCCTGATGAAGGCCTGGTTACCGCCCGGAGAACATTCATTGCCTGCATAACGGTGGATACGAGTCACCTGGCGCGCCCGAGCGCAAGACCCGTACCGGCCAGATCCGCGACGCCCCTGCACCCCGGCCTGAACCGCCGCCCGGCGGCGCGGACCGGTACCGGGGCGATTCCGTCCGGCACTCGGGACGGGCGGCCGGAGGGGGCGGTGGGACCGATACGGTGGGAACACCATGAGCGCATCTCAGCCACCTCAGCCCACCTCGTCTTCTGAGCCCCCTGAGCCCCGTCGGGTCGGCGGTCCCGGCGACGGAATCCCTCCGGGCGGCGACGCACCCACGCTTCTCGTCAAGATCTTCGGCAAGGACCGTCCCGGCATCACCGCCGGGCTCTTCGACACCCTCGCCGCGTACGCGGTCGACGTCGTGGACATCGAGCAGGTCGTCACCCGGGGCCGCATCGTGCTGTGCGCTCTGGTCACCTCGCCCACCGCGGGCGGGACCACCGAGGGCGATCTGCGGGCGACCGTGCACAGCTGGGCCGACTCCCTGACGCTGCAGGCCGAGATCATCTCCGGCATCGGCGACAACCGCCCCCGCGGTGACGGCCGTTCCCATGTGACGGTGCTGGGGCACCCCCTGACCGCGGAGTCGACCGCCGCCATAGCGGCCACCATCACCTCGACCGGCGGGAACATCGACCGTATCTTCCGGCTGGCGAAGTACCCGGTCACCGCCGTCGAGTTCGCGGTCTCGGGGACCGGAACCGCGAAACTGCGGACCGCGCTGGCGACCGAGGCCGCCGAGATCGGCGTGGACGTCGCGGTGGTCTCGGCCGGGCTGAGCCGCCGGGCCCAGCGACTGGTGGTCATGGACGTCGACTCCACGCTGATCCAGGACGAGGTGATCGAGCTCTTCGCCGCACACGCGGGCTGCGAGAAACAGGTCGCCGAGGTGACCGAGCAGGCGATGCGCGGCGAGCTGGACTTCGAACAGTCGCTGCACGCGCGGGTCGCCCTGCTGGCCGGCCTGGACGCCTCGGTGGTGGACAAGGTCCGCACCGAGGTACGGCTCACCCCCGGCGCCCGCACCCTGATCCGTACGCTGAAGCGGCTCGGCTACCAGGTCGGCGTCGTCTCCGGCGGCTTCACCCAGGTCACGGACGACCTGAAGGAACGGCTCGGCCTCGACTTCGCCTCCGCCAACACCCTGGAAGTGGTGGACGGCAAGTTCACCGGCCGGGTCGTCGGCGAGGTGGTGGACCGGGCGGGCAAGGCCCGGCTGCTGCGGAGTTTCGCCGAGCAGGCGGGGGTGCCGCTGGCCCAGACGGTGGCGATCGGGGACGGGGCGAACGATCTCGACATGCTGAACACCGCCGGGCTCGGCGTCGCGTTCAACGCGAAGCCGATGGTCCGCGAGGCGGCGCACACCGCGGTGAACGTGCCGTTCCTGGACACCGTGCTCTATCTGCTCGGCATCACCCGCGAAGAGGTCGAGGCGGCGGACGGTCTCGTCGACTGACGGCCCCCGGGCCGCCGGTTCCGGGGTCGCAGAACAGTCGTACAGGGCCACACTCGGTCGTACGCGGTCGGTACGCGGTCCGCATACGGAAGGGCCCCGGCACGGGATCTGTGCCGAGGCCCTGCGCGTTCATGTGTGCGGCGGTACCGGGCATTCAGCCGTTCGGCGTCCGGTACGAGGCTCAGTCGTTCGGCGTCCAGTACTCGGTGAGCTTGCCCGCCCCGTGCTCCACGCTCTTCCAGGAGCCGGGGAACTCCACCACGGCGTAGGCGGCGGTGGGGAAGCCGTCCCGGGTCATGCGGGCCAGGGTGTCGCCCTCCGCCGATCCCGAGAGGGCGTCGGCGGCCCCGTGCATCCCGGGGTTGTGACCGATGACCAGGAGGTTGCGCACCTCGTCCGAGGTCTCGTTGAACAGGGCGATCAGTTCGCCGAGGGAGGCCTCGTACAGCCTCTCCTCGTAGACGGTCCGGGGTCGACGGGAGAATTCATGGACCGCCAGCTTCCAGGTCTCCCGCGTCCTCGCGGCACTGGAGCAGAGGGCCAGATCGAAATCGATGCCGGAATCGGCGAGCCTGCGGCCGGCCACGGGCGCGTCCTTGCGGCCGCGCTCGGCCAGCGGGCGCTCATGATCGGAAGCCTGTGACCATTCCGCCTTGGCATGCCGGAGAAGGACGATCCTGCGAGGTGTCTCGACGCTCATACACCTCAGCTTCGCATGAAAGGCGGCCTCTGGCGCAGGGTGTTGACGTGCTCGTCCGAGGAGTTGGCGCGCCGACTCGGGGCTGCCTCGCCTCAGCGGAACAGCAGCTGGAGGGTCCGCTCGATCAGCTGTCCGAGCGCTGGGTCGCCGGTGGTGGCGGCCTGGGCCTGTCCGGGACTGAGGATCATCAGCAGCAGAGCGGCGAACGCCACGGCGGGAAGGGCCACAGCCCACCAGGGCAGTCGGATCTCGACACCGTCCGCGGCCGGTCGGTGGGACCTCGTGTGCGTCGGTGTCGGCATGTCCGCCTCCGTCAAGTCATCGGGTCGTTACCCAAGAACCTACGGACCGGAGGCGGCCTGCCCCATCCGGTGACCCACCCACTTCACCCTGACCCTGACCCCCTAGGGGAAGGGGGTGCTGGCCCCACCCCTCGGGGCTTTCAGGGCCCTCGGGCGTCAGGGCGAGGCGATCGTGGCGATCACACCGATGACGACGGTGATGAGGAGCATCGCCCCGAACACGAGGAGAAGCTTCTTCTGGCCGTTCTGGGGATTCGGATCGAGCACTGGCATGAGGTCAGTGTCGCATCTCAGCATTCGTCCTCGATCGTCCGGTCCCGGCCCGCGAGGATCCCGGCCACCATCTGGGGAATCATGAGGCCCGCCATCAGCGCGATCGGCAGCCCCCAGCCGCCGCTGTGCTGGTAGAGCACGCCGACGAGCAGCGGACCGGGGATCGAGAGCAGGTAGCCGGTGGACTGGGCGAAGGCGGAGAGACGGACCACGCCCGCGCCCGACCGGGCCCGCATGCCGATCATGGTGAGGGCGAGCGGGAAGGCGCAGTTGGCCACCCCGAGGAGCAGGGCCCAGGCCCAGGCCCCGGCGGCGGGGGCGAGGTAGAGCCCGCCGTAGCCGATCAGGCCGCACAGGCCGAGGACGACGACGATGGGGCCCTGCTGCTTGAGCCGGGAGGCGACCCGGGGGATGACGAAGGCGAGCGGGACGCCCATCGCCATGGTGACCGCGAGCAGGAGCCCGGCCGTGCCGGCGGAGACCCCGGCATCGCGGAAGATCTGCGGCATCCAGCCCATGGTGATGTACGCGGCGGTCGCCTGGAGCCCGAAGAAGCAGGCGAGGCCCCACGCGGTGCGGCTGCGGGTGATCCGGAGGGCGGGTGCTTCCGCGACGGCCTGACCCGAGGCGGGTCGCCCCGGGGCGGATGGACCCGGGGCGGATGGACCCGAAGCGGCCGGGCCAGGAGCCGGCTGGCCGGGGGCCGGGGTGCGGTCGCGCACGAGGACGATCCAGGGCAGCACCGCGAGGGCGGCCGGCACGGCCCAGACGACCAGGCCCGCCTGCCAGTCGCCGCCCAGCGCCCCGGTGACGGGAACGGTGACGGCGGCGGCCAGGGCGGTGCCGAGGGCCAGGGCCATGGAGTAGAGGCCGGTCATGGTGCCGACGCGGTCGGGGAACCAGCGCTTGACGATCACCGGCATCAGGATGTTGCTGACGGCGATGCCCATCAGCGCCAGGGCGCTGGCGGCCAGGAACCCGGCGGTGGAACCGATGTACGGGCGGATCACCAGGCCCGCCGCGATGGCGGCCATACCCGCGCAGACCACGGCACCCGCGCCGAAGCGGCGGGCCAGGCGCGGCGCCATGATTCCGAAGACCGCGAAGCAGAGCGGCGGTACGGAGGTGAGGACGCCCGCCACGCTCCCGCTCATGTGCAGCCCCTCGCGGACCTCTTCGAGGAGGGCGCCGAGGCTGGTGATGGCGGGGCGGAGGTTCAGTGCGGCCAGGACGAGTCCCACGGCGATGAGGCGCAGCAGCCAGGGTGCGGGGGGCTGGCCCGCACCGGGGAGCCGCTGGGCGCGGAGGTCCTGGGAGGTGCGCGCGGCGGCGTCGCGGTTCAGGGTCGGGGTCTGCGTCTCGTCGTCCGGCATAGGGCCATCATAGAATCATGGGATGATTAATTGTCCACTCCGTCTCCTCCCCTGACCCCCGCGGTCTCCTGGGAGAATCCGGCCCGACACTCTCTTCGGCCGGCCCTCCCCGGGCCGGCCCACGAGCAAGGAGCACCATGGCGTTGACGTCTCCGCGGCGTTCGGCACTCGCCGACCAGGTGATCGCCCAGCTGAGGAATCAGATCACCTCGGGCGAATGGCCGGTCGGCTCGCGGATTCCGACCGAGCCCGAGCTGGTCGAGCAGCTGGGTGTGGCCCGTAACACCGTCCGTGAGGCCGTGCGGGCCCTCGCGCACAACGGGCTGCTGGACATCCGGCAGGGCTCCGGCACCTATGTGATCGCCACGAGTGAGCTGGCCGGGGTGATGCACCGCAGGTTCGCGGCCGCCGATCCACGTCATATCGCGGAGCTGCGCTCGACGCTGGAGTCGTCGGCGGCCAGGCTGGCGGCGGCCCGGCGCACCGAGCGGGATCTGCGGCAGCTGGACACGTTGATGGCGCGCCGCGAGGAGGCCTGGGCGTCGGGGGACGCGGAGGCGTTCGTGGCGGCGGACGCGACGCTGCACCTGGCGGTGGTCGCGGCCTCGCACAACGACGTCCTGACCGAGCTCTACGCCGACCTCGGGGATCTGCTGCGCGACTACCTGCGCGGCGACGTGGGTCCCGAGCTGCGGCCGGAGAACCATATGGACCACGGCCGGCTGGTCGAGGCGATCCGGGCCGGGGACGCGGACACGGCGGCGGCCGAGGCGGCGAGCCACGCGCTGACCTGCCTGACGGACCGGGTGTAGCGACGCTCCGGGCCCCGTACGACGCGGGCACCGCTCAGACGGGGGCCGGGCGGTGGCTGACCCAGGCCGTGGCGATCTCCTTCCAGCAGCGGTCCTCCAGACGTACGGTCCGGCCGGGCTCCACCGCGACCGCCGTGCCGTCCGCGTCGACGTCCCACCAGCGGTCGCATTCGGTGTGCAGCCGGACCAGGTCGGTGGAGGGATAGGGGTTGTGGCAGTAGGCGACGACCCGGGAGCCCTCGACGGACGTACGGCACTCCGAGCCGGCCGGTTCTGGCCTCGGGGGCTCCGCTTCCGTACCGGAGCCGGCTCCCCTGGCGGCGTGGACTCCCAGGGGTACGGCGAAGGCGGCGACCACCACCGGGGCGGCCACGAGGAGACGGGTTCGGCGGGGCGTGGGACGCACGGCGGTCTCCCTCCCGCAGCCTGACAAGAAGTCCGGTTCCTCCTCATTCTGCGGTGGATCGGCCGACTTTTCGACCGGAGCGGTACCGGAAGGCCACGGACCGTGAACGGCCCCCGGCCGCGTACCGCATCCGGCGAACCGGGGGTACGCGGCCGGGGGCCGTCTCGCAGAGGTTGGTGCGCGGTCGGTGGTGCGCGGTCAGGCGCCGATCATGTGCACGCCGCTGTCGACGTGGATGATCTCGCCCGTGGTCCTCGGGAAGAAGTCGGAGAGCAGGGCGACGATGCCGCGGCCGGCCGGCTCCGGGTCGGTCATGTCCCAGGCGAGCGGGGCGCGGTCGTTCCAGACGTCGGCCAGGTCCGCGAAGCCCGGGATGGACTTGGCGGCCATGGAGCGGAGCGGTCCGGCGGAGATCAGGTTGCAGCGCAGACCGTCCTTGCCCAGGTCACGGGCGAGGTAGCGGGAGGTGGCTTCCAGCGCGGCCTTGGCCGGGCCCATCCAGTCGTACTGCGGCCAGGCGTACTGGGCGTCGAAGGTGAGGCCGACGATCGAGCCGCCCTCGCTCATCAGCGGCTTGCAGGCCATGGCCAGCGACTTCAGGGAGAATGCCGAGACGTGCATCGCCGTGGCGACGGACTCGAACGGCGTGTTGAGGAAGTTGCCGCCGAGCGCGTCCTGCGGCGCGAAGCCGATGGAGTGCACGACGCCGTCCAGGGAGCCGAGCTCCTCGCGCACGAGGCCGGCCAGCCGGTCCAGGTGCTCCTGGTTGGTCACGTCCAGCTCGATGACCTTGGCCGGCTTCGGCAGCTTCCTGGCGATGCGCTCGGTCAGGGTGGGGCGGGGGAAGGCCGTCAGGATGACCTCGGCCCCCTGCTCCTGGGCCACCTTCGCGGCGTGGAACGCGATGGACGACTCCATCAGCACCCCGGTGATCAGGATGCGCTTGCCGTCGAGAATTCCGCTCATGGTGATCAGTGACCCATGCCCAATCCGCCGTCAACGGGAATGACGGCTCCAGTGATGTACGACGCGTCGTCGGAGGCGAGGAAGCGCACCGCGGCGGCGATCTCCTCGGGCCGCGCGTAGCGGCCGAGCGGCACCTGGGACACGATGCCCTTGCGCTGCTCCTCGGTGAGCACCTGGGTCATGTCGGTGTCGACAAAACCGGGGGCGACGACGTTGAAGGTGATGTTCCGCGAACCGAGTTCACGGGCCAGCGACCGGGCGAAGCCGATGAGCCCTGCCTTGGAGGCGGCGTAGTTGGCCTGGCCGGCCGAGCCGAGGAGGCCCACGACGGAGGAGATCAGGACGACACGGCCCTTCTTCGCGCGTAGCATGCCGCGATTGGCGCGCTTGACGACCCGGAAGGTCCCCGTGAGGTTGGTGTCGAGGACGGAGGTGAAGTCCTCCTCCGACATCCGCATCAGCAACTGGTCCTTGGTGATGCCGGCGTTGGCGACCAGCACCTCCACGGGACCGTGCTTCTCCTCGATCTCCTTGTAGGCCTGCTCCACCTGCTCGACGTCCGTGATGTCGCAGCGGACCGCGAGGACACCGGCTTCGGTGAGCACCTGGGGCGGCTCTCCGGAACGGTAGGTGATCGCGACCTGGTCGCCGTTGTCGGCGAAGGCGCGGGCGATGGCGAGGCCGATGCCCCGGTTTCCTCCGGTGACGAGAACCGAGCGGCTCATCGGATCACCCTTTCCTTGGCGGTCTGGTACGTCGAAAACCTATCGGTACCGTGCGCCGATCGAGGAATCGGGCCCTGACAGTGGCTTGTCCGGGGTGCTGTCGGGTTCCTACAGTCCGCGCTGGTACGTGGTCGGCCCACGCGTCCTCGCTATCCCCCGGTGCGGTCGCCCTCCGGCGTGGTTCACTGCCGTGGTGTATCGAGAAGGGAACTCCCTGTGCCCCACGAGGTAGATCAGTCATTCCTGGCCCTGCCCTCGCGCGCGCTGGCCGACGCGGCGCTCGCCAGAGCGCGGGCCCTCGGCGCGACCCACGCCGACTTCCGGTTGGAGCGGGTGCGCAGCGCCTCCTGGCGGCTGCGGGACGCCCGGCCGGCCGGGGCGTCGGACAGCACGGACCTCGGGTACGCGGTGCGCGTGGTGCACGGCGGCGCGTGGGGGTTCGCCTCGGGCGTCGACCTGACGATGGACGCCGCCGCGAAGGTGGCCTCACAGGCCGTCGCGATGGCGAAGCTGTCGGCGAAGGTGATCGCGGCGGCCGGCTCCGACGAGCAGGTGGAGCTGGCGGACGAGCCGGTGCACGGCGAACGGACCTGGGTCTCGGCGTACGACGTCGACCCCTTCTCCGTACCGGACGAGGAGAAGGCGGCGCTGCTCGCCGAGTGGAGCGGGCGGCTGCTGGGCGCGGAGGGCGTCGCGCACGTGGACGCGTCCCTGATGGCCGTGCACGAGAACAAGTTCTACGCGGACACGGCGGGCACGGTCACCACGCAGCAGCGGGTGCGGATCCATCCGCAGTTCACCGCCGTCGCGGTGGACAGCACGAGCGGTGAGTTCGACTCGATGCGAACCATCGCGCCGCCGGCGGGCCGGGGCTGGGAGTACCTGACCGGGACCGGCTGGGACTGGAACGACGAGCTGGAGCGGATCCCCGGGCTGCTCGCGGAGAAGATGCGCGCGCCGAGCGTCGAGGCGGGGGCGTACGACCTGGTCGTCGACCCGTCGAACCTGTGGCTGACGATCCACGAGTCGATCGGCCACGCCACCGAGCTGGACCGGGCGCTGGGGTACGAGGCGGCGTACGCCGGGACCTCGTTCGCCACCTTCGACCAGCTGGGCAAGCTGGCGTACGGCTCCCCCGTGATGAACGTGACCGGTGACCGCACGGCGGAGCACGGGCTCGCGACGATCGGGTACGACGACGAGGGCGTCGAGGCGCAGTCGTGGGACCTGGTGAAGGACGGCACGCTCGTCGGCTACCAGCTGGACCGCCGTATCGCGAAGCTGACGGGTCTCGGCCGCTCCAACGGCTGCGCGTACGCGGACTCGCCGGGCCATGTCCCCGTACAGCGCATGGCGAACGTGTCCCTGAAGCCGGACCCGGGCGGGCTGTCGACCGAGGATCTGATCGGCGGGGTGGAGCGCGGGATCTATGTGGTCGGCGACCGCTCCTGGTCGATCGACATGCAGCGCTACAACTTCCAGTTCACCGGGCAGCGGTTCTTCCGCATCGAGAACGGCCGGCTGGCCGGGCAGCTGCGCGATGTGGCGTACCAGGCGACGACCACGGACTTCTGGGGCTCGATGGAGAAGGTCGGCGGCCCCCAGACGTATGTGCTCGGCGGCGCGTTCAACTGCGGCAAGGCCCAGCCGGGCCAGGTCGCGGCGGTCTCGCACGGCTGCCCCTCCGCCCTCTTCCGGGGCGTCAACATCCTCAACACGACGCAGGAGGCCGGACGATGAGCCGCGTCAGCAAGCCCCACGAGATCGTCGAGCGGGCTCTGGAGCTGTCCACCACGGACGGCCTGGTGGTCATCGCCGACGAGCAGTCGTCCGCGAATCTGCGCTGGGCGGGCAACGCGCTCACCACGAACGGGGTGACCCGGGGGCGGACCCTGACCGTCATCGCGACCGTGGACGGGGCGCAGGGAACGGCGTCCGGCGTCGTCTCCCGGTCCGCGGTGACCACGGACGACCTGGAGCCGCTGGTGCGGGCCGCCGAGGCCGCCGCGCGGGGCGCGGGTCCGGCGGAGGACGCGCAGCCGCTGGTGGGCGGGGCGCCCTCCTCCCCCGACTTCACGGACGCGCCCGCCGAGACCGGCTCGGAGGTCTTCGGCGGCTTCGCCCCGGCGCTCGGCGACGCCTTCGCGCGCGCCCGGGCCGGGGGCCGCGAGCTGTACGGCTTCGCGAACCACGAGCTGACCTCCACCTACCTGGGAACGTCGACGGGGCTGCGGCTGCGCCACGACCAGCCGAACGGGACGCTGGAGCTGAACGCGAAGTCGCCGGACCGTACGCGCTCCGCGTGGGCGGGCCGGGCGACCCGGGACTTCAAGGACGTCGACCCGGCGGCGATGGACGCCGAGCTGGCGCAGCGGCTGCGCTGGGCGGAGCGGCGCGTCGAGCTGCCCGCCGGCCGGTACGAGACGCTGCTGCCGCCGGCCGCGGTCGCGGATCTGCTGATCTACCAGCTCTGGTCGTCGGCCGCGCGGGACGCCGTGGAGGGCCGGACGGTGTTCTCCACGCCGGGCGGTGGTACGCGACTGGGCGAGACGCTCTCCCCGCTTCCGCTGACCCTGCGCAGCGACCCGCACGCGCCGGGTCTGGAGTCGGCGCCGTTCGTGATCGCCCACTCCTCCGGCGACAGCGGTTCCGTCTTCGACAACGGGCTGCCGCTGGTCCCGACGGACTGGGTCCGGGAAGGGAGGCTGGAGCGGCTGACGACGACCCGGCACACGGCGGACCTGACCGGGCTTCCGGTGGCCCCGGGCGTCGACAATCTGGTGCTGGAGGGCGGCGGCGAGCGGTCGCTGGAGGAGATGGTCGCCGCGACGACCGGGCGGGCGCTGCTGCTGACCTGCCTCTGGTACATCCGCGAGGTGGACCCGGCGACGCTGCTGCTGACGGGGCTGACCCGGGACGGCGTCTATCTGGTCGAGGACGGCGAGGTGGTCGGCGGGGTGAACAACTTCCGGTTCAACGAGTCGCCGGTGGACCTGCTGTCCCGGGCCTCGGAGGCCGGGCGTACGGAGAGGACGCTGCCGCGCGAGTGGGGCGACTGGTTCACCCGGGCCGCGATGCCCGCGCTGCGCGTCCCGGACTTCAACATGAGCTCGGTCAGCCCGGGGGTGTGACCCGCCTAGACTGACACCTAGATTTCTACCTTCGTTAGGAGCACCGGAACCGTGACGGACATCGTCGACGAGCTGAAGTGGCGCGGGCTGTTCGCCCAGTCCACTGACGAGGACGCATTGCGCAAGGCTCTCGCGGACGGTCCCGTCACCTTCTATTGCGGCTTCGACCCGACCGCCGCGAGCCTGCACGTGGGGCATCTGGTGCAGGTGCTCACCATGCGGCGGCTCCAGCAGGCGGGCCTGAAGCCGCTCGCTCTGGTCGGCGGCGCCACGGGGCAGATCGGTGACCCGCGGCCCACCGCCGAGCGGACGCTGAACGACCCGGAGACCATCGCCGCCTGGGTGCAGCGGCTGCGTGGGCAGATCGAGCCCTTCCTCACCTTCGAGGGCCCGAACGCGGCGACGATGGTCAACAACCTGGACTGGACCGCGGGCATGTCCGCGATCGAGTTCCTGCGGGACATCGGCAAGCACTTCCGGGTCAACAAGATGCTCACCAAGGACTCGGTCGCCCGGCGGCTGGAGTCGCAGGAGGGCATCAGCTACACCGAGTTCAGCTACCAGCTGCTCCAGGGCATGGACTTCCTGGAGCTGTACCGCCGGCACGGCTGCACCCTCCAGCAGGGCGGCAGCGACCAGTGGGGCAACCTCACCGCGGGCATCGACCTGATCCACCGGCTTGAGCCGGGCGCGGTCGTGCACGCGCTGGCGACGCCGCTGATGACGAAGGCGGACGGGACGAAGTTCGGCAAGTCCGAGAGCGGCGCCGTCTGGCTCGACCCGGAGATGACGACGCCGTACGCGTTCTACCAGTTCTGGCTGAACGTGGACGACCGGGACGTCTCGCGCTACCTGCGCATCCTCAGCTTCAAGAGCCGTGAAGAGCTGGAGGAGCTGGAGAAGCTGACCGAGGAGCGGCCGCAGGCGCGTTCCGCGCAGCGCGCGCTGGCCGAGGAGCTGACCACGCTGGTGCACGGCGGTGCGCAGTGCGCCGCGGTCATCGCGGCGTCCAAGGCGCTGTTCGGGCAGGGCGATCTGGCCGAGCTGGACGAGGCGACGCTGAGCGCGGCCCTGTCCGAGGTGCCGCACGCCACCGTCGCCGAGCTGGGTCCGCTGGTGGACCTGCTGGTGGAGGTCGGCCTGGCGCCCAGCAAGTCGGGGGCGCGCCGCACGGTCAAGGAGGGTGGCGCCTACGTGAACAACGTGAAGGTCGTCGACGGCGAAGTCGCCCCGTCCGCCGGGGAGCTGCTGCACGGGCGCTGGCTGGTGCTGCGCCGGGGCAAGAAGAACCTGGCGGCCGTGGAGGTCAGCCCGGCGGGCTGACCCTCCCTCGCGTCACAATGCAGCGGCCGGACACACGTTCATCGTGTGTCCGGCCGCGGCACTGTGTGACCCCGCTGGGTCAGGTTCGCTGTTTACGGCTGCCGCGGAAGGCCTGCCAGGCCATGTCGCCGACGGCGACGACCGCCACGGCGCCCGCCAGTTGCAGCAGATGACGGATCCAGTCGATGCCCTTGGTGTCCTCGACACCGATCCAGCCGGCCACGGCGTTGCCGAGGATGCTGCCGAGGATGCCGAACACGGCCGTCAGCCAGAGCGGGATGTCCTGCTTGCCCGGCAGGATCGCTCTGGCGATGACACCGAGCACCAGTCCCACGATGATTGCCCACAACCAGCTCATTTCGCCTCCTCGTGCGGCGCGGAGTGCGCGTCTGTCCACAGTCGGCCCGCTGTCCGGGCGGCGCATGCCGGGTTGGGCCGTCCGGGTGACCCCCGGGCCACCGCGCCCCCCTCGTACAGCGGGCCCCGGTCGCCCGCCCGGCCGGGGCCGGGCGTACCGTGGATGCGGCCCGGTCCGGGAGCGTCCGGCGACGAGATCTGGTGGTGGAGCATGCTGCGGAAGAGCGCGGGTACGGAGGTCATCCGGATCACGGGCGCCCGTCAGGGGCTGACGGACGATGTCCGCGGCCGACAGCGACGCTATGTGATCTCGATGTCGGTGCGCACGGTGTCGGTGGTGCTGGCCGCGGTGCTGTGGAACGTGGAGCGGCATGTGGCGATCGTGGCGCTCGTGCTGGGCGTGCTGCTGCCGTATGTGGCGGTGGTCATCGCCAACGCGGGCCGGGAGAACGTGACTTCGCTCCCGACGACGTTCGTGCAGATGCCGTTGCGGCCCGCTGTGGAAGCCGCCCCGGCGCCCGGTCGGGCGGAGTCCGGGGGCTCCGAGGGGGCGTCCGACAGCGTCCGGCCGCCGCATGAGCACACCTGAGCCCGCACGTCCCGCAAAGCTCGGGAAAAGCTCAGATCAATCATGACGTTCCGGTGCACCGCACCCCGGTCCCCGTGACATACTGCCAAAGCGCTCCGCATCCCCCGTCGGAGCGACGGACCGACGCCGGGCAGCTCCCCCCGTGGCTGCTCGGCGTCGCCTTTTTCCGGCCGGGGATGCGTCAGAAGGCCCGTGGAGCACCTGACTTAGGCTGGGTCACGTGATCTTTCCCGAGACGTCCGCCGAGAGTCCCACCGGTGCCCCGCTCTGTTCCGCCAAGGGCTGCCGGGCCGCCGCCCTGTGGGTGCTCGCCTGGAACAACCCCAAACTGCACACGCCCGAGCGGCGCAAGACCTGGCTGGCCTGCGACGAGCACCGGGAGCACCTGTCGTCGTTCCTCGGTGTACGGGGTTTCCTCAAGGATGTCGTGGCCCTGAAGGACTGGGGGGCCGGGGACGGGAAGGAGACCGAGGCCTGAGCCTCTGGGGTCGTGATCCTCGGAGCCCTGCGCCTCGGCCATTCGGGCCTCAGCCGCCGATCGCCGACATCGGGCGGTCGGGCTGCAGGAAGGACGGGTCGTCCAGTCCGGAGCCCGCCTTCTTGCCCCACATGGCCGTCTTCCAGAGCTGGGCGATCTCCTCGTCCGGCGCGTCGGAGCGCAGCGCCCCGCGCAGGTCCGTCTCCTCACGGGCGAAGAGGCAGGTGCGGACCTGGCCGTCGGCGGTGAGCCGGGTGCGGTCGCAGGCGCGGCAGAACGGGCGGGTGACGGAGGCGATCACGCCGACGCGGTGCGGGCCGCCGTCGACGGTCCAGCGCTCGGCGGGGGCGGAGCCGCGGGACTCGTCGCTCTCGGCGGTGAGGGTGAAGCGGGTACGCAGCGAGGCGAGGATGTCCCCGGCGGTGATCATGCCGTCGCGCTTCCAGCCGTGCTGGGCGTCGAGCGGCATCTGCTCGATGAAGCGGAGCTCGTAGTCGTGGGCGACGGCCCAGGCGAGCAGCTCGGGGGCCTCGTCGTCGTTGAGTCCCGGCATCAGGACGGAGTTGACCTTCACGGGGGTGAGCCCGGCCTCGCGGGCGGCCTCCAGGCCGTCCAGTACGTCCTTGTGGCGGTCGCGGCGGGTGAGGGTCTTGAAGACGTCGGGGCGCAGGGTGTCCAGCGAGACGTTGACCCGGTCGAGCCCCGCGGCCTTGAGGGCGGTGGCGGTCCGCTTGAGTCCGATGCCGTTGGTCGTGAGCGACATGCGGGGGCGCGGGGTGAGCGCGGCGCACTGCTCGACGATGGAGACGAGGCCGGGGCGCAGCAGGGGCTCGCCGCCGGTGAAGCGGACCTCGGTGATGCCGAGCGAGGTGACGGCGATACGGATCAGGCGCACGATCTCGTCGTCGGAGAGCAGCTCGCTCTTGCCGAGCCACTGGAGGCCCTCTTCGGGCATGCAGTAGGTGCAGCGCAGGTTGCACTTGTCGGTGAGTGACACGCGCAGGTCGGTGGCGACCCGGTCGTAGGTGTCGATGAGCACGGTGGGTCCCTCCCCCGGGGTGTCCGCGGTGGTCGCGGTCGCTCTTGTCGGGCCGTCGCCCTGGTGGGTCGTCGCCTCGTCCGAGACGCCGGCCCCCAGGATTCCGGTACTACCGAGCCTACGTGAGACCGCTGACATCGGGGTGGCCCGTTTGCCACGAGGCGCGGCCGGGCCGCTTCGTAGGACTCTACGAAGCGGCCCGGCCGCCGGCGGTGGATGATGCGCCGACGGGTCCGCCGGTGATGAGCCGAGGGGTCTCCCGGTGTGCTCAGTGGGCTCCGACGCCGGTGAGGGACTTGACCTCCAGTTCGGCGTACTTGTCCGTGTCGGGCTTCTCCTTGGAGAGCAGCGAGCCGACCCAGCCGAGGAGGAAGCCGAGCGGGATCGAGATCAGGCCGGGGTTCTCCAGCGGAAACCAGGCGAAGTCGACGTCCGGGAACATCGAGCTCGGCTTGGAGGAGACGACCGGCGAGATCAGCACCAGCAGGACGGAGGAGGCGAGGCCTCCGTAGATGGACCAGAGGGCCCCCTGCGTGGTGAAGCGCTTCCAGAAGAGGCTGTAGAGGATCGTCGGCAGGTTGGCGGAGGCGGCGACCGCGAAGGCCAGGGCGACGAGACCGGCGACGTTCAGGTCGCGGGCGAGTGCGCCGAGGCCGATGGAGACGATGCCGATCGCGACGGTGGCCCAGCGTGCGGCGCGGACCTCTTCCTTCTCGGTGGCCTTCCCCCTGCGGATGACGTTGGCGTAGATGTCGTGCGCGAAGGACGAGGAGGAGGCGAGGGTGAGTCCGGCGACGACGGCGAGGATGGTGGCGAAGGCGACGGCGGAGATCACCGCGAGGAGGATGGCGCCGCCGGTGGATCCGGAGCCGCCGCCGATCTCCAGTGCGGCGAGTGGCGCCGCGGTGTTGCCCGCCTTGTTGGAGGCGATGATGTCGCCGGGCTTGAGGATCGCCGCGGCGCCGAAGCCGAGCACGATCGTCATCAGGTAGAAGGCGCCGATGATGCCGATCGCCCAGTTCACGGACTTACGGGCGGCCTTGGCGGTGGGCACGGTGTAGAAGCGGATCAGGATGTGCGGCAGACCCGCGGTGCCGAGGACCAGGGCGATGCCGAGCGAGATGAAGTCCAGCTTCGAGACGCTGTCGACGCCGTACTTCAGGCCGGGCTCCAGGAACGCCGCGCCCTTGCCGCTGTTGCTGGCGGCGGTGCCGAGCAGGTCGGAGATGTTGAAGTTGAACTTCAGCAGGATCAGGAAGGTGATGAGCAGGGTGCCCGCGATGAGCAGGACGGCCTTGACCATCTGCACCCAGGTGGTGCCCTTCATGCCGCCGATGGTGACGTAGAGGATCATGAGCACGCCGACCAGGGCGACGATGAGGACCTTCCCGGCGTCGCTGGTGATGCCGAGCAGCAGCGAGACGAGGACGCCCGCGCCGGCCATCTGGGCCAGCAGGTAGAAGATCGAGACGACGATCGTGGACGTACCCGCGGCGGTACGGACGGGGCGCTGGCGCATCCGGTAGGCGAGGACGTCGCCCATGGTGTATCGGCCGGAGTTGCGCAGCGGTTCGGCGACCAGGAGCAGGGCGACGAGCCAGGCGACGAGGAAGCCGATGGAGTACAGGAAGCCGTCGTAACCGAAGAGTGCGATGGCTCCGGCGATGCCGAGGAAGGAGGCGGCGGACATGTAGTCGCCGGAGACCGCGAGTCCGTTCTGGAATCCGGTGAACTGGCGGCCGCCCGCGTAGAAGTCGGAGGCGCTCTTGGTCTGGCGACCCGCCCACACGGTGATGAAGAGGGTCGCCACGACGAAGGCGGCGAACAGCGTGATGATCAGCGGCCGGTGCTCGCTCGCGCCCTCGGTGGCGGCGAGCTGGACGGCGGGATAAAGGGCGTGGGCGGCGCTCACAGGTCGGCCTCCATACGGGACTTGATCACGTCGGCCTTGGGGTCGAGCTTGGTGGCGGCGTGCCGGGAGTAGAGCCAGGCGATGAGGAAGGTGGTGGCGAACTGGGCGAGTCCGAGGACGAGCGCCATGTTGATGTTGCCGACGACCTCGGTGGCCATGAATCCGCCCGCGTAGTTGCAGAGCAGGACGTAGAGCAGGTACCAGGTCACGAAGGCGATGGTCAGGGGGAAGGCGAACGAGCGGTGGGAGCGGCGCAGGTCGGCGAAGTCCGGGCTCGCCTGCATCGCGACGAACGCCTCGGTGGTGGGCTGGACGGGGCCGGTGGGCGAACCGCCCTCGGGCGGCGGTGCATCGGTAGCCACGGAATCTCCTCGCGACGCGGGTGCGGTGATCTGGGGGACGGTGGGTGTCAAGGGAAGCCTCGTTACCGGGGGACGGTGATGTGCCTCCTGGTCAACGGCACGGAGGGCGTGACGAAGCGGTTCACCGCGTCTTTCGCCTTCTCGGAGGTGTCGCGGTGTGGCCGGTTGCCCGTCACTCGTTCGCCACTCGTTCGCATTCGGCCGCGAAGGTCACTCTTCGAACTCACTTGCCCGTAAGCGTTGATACACCGGGATGATCAGCGATAGCTTCACTCGTCATGTACGCGACCGAACACGCCAGGTGTCCGGTCGTTCGGCACGGATGATGTGGAGAACCCATGGCTCATCTGGCATCGAGACGGACGCGCGCACTCGCAGTGCCCGTCGGACTCGCGCTGACCGCCTCGCTCGGCTTCCTGCCGACGGCGACGGCCACGGCGGCGCCCACCGGCGAGCAGGCCGCCGCGAGCGTCCGGACCAACGGGCCGAAGCTGTCCTACGTGGTCAACACCCGGGGCAACCACGGCACCGTCAAGAACGTCAAGAAAGCGATCGCCAAGGCGGGCGGCACGGTCGTCATCGCCTATGAGCAGATCGGCGTCATCGTCGTCCACTCGCAGAACCCCGCCTTCGGCGAAACGATTCGCCGGGTGCGCGGCGTGGAGTCGGCGGGCGCGACCCGCACGAACCCGATCGTCCCGCAGGCCACCAAGGACGTCGGAGCGATAGCGCAGCCGCTCACCGCCGAGCAGGCGGCGGCCGCCGCCGCGGACGCGAAGGCCGGCCAGGACCCGCTGGAGCCCCTCCAGTGGTCGCTGCCCGCGATCAAGGCGGACCAGGCGCACGAGAAGTCGCTGGGATCGAAGCGGGTGACCGTCGCCGTCATCGACACGGGCGTCGACGACACCCACCCGGACCTGGCCCCGAACTTCGACAGCCGCGCCTCGGCCAACTGCGTCTCGGGCGCTCCGGACACCACCGCCGGCTCCTGGCGTCCGGCGGCGGGCGAGAGCGACCACGGGACGCATGTGGCGGGCACCATCGCCGCCGCGAAGAACGGCGCCGGTGTCACCGGCGTCGCCCCGGGCGTGAAGGTGTCGGGCATCAAGGTGTCGAACCCGGACGGGTTCTTCTACACCGAGGCCGTCGTCTGCGGGTTCCTCTGGGCCGCCGAGCACGGCGTCGAGGTGACCAACAACAGCTACTACACCGACCCGTGGCTGTTCAACTGCAAGAACGACCCGGACCAGGGCGCGCTGGTCGACGCCCTCACCCGCGCCGTGAAGTACGCGGAGCGCAAGGGCACGGTCAACGTCGCGGCGGCCGGGAACTCCCGCCACGACCTGGCGCTCGACGCGATCGAGGACAAGACCAGCCCGAACGACACCGAGACGGTCACGCGGACCATCGACCCGAGCGCGTGCCCCGACATCCCGACCATGCTGCCGGGCGTCGTGACGGTCTCCGCGACGGGTGCGAAGGGCCTGAAGTCCTCGTACTCGAACTACGGCAAGGGCATCATCGACGTGGCGGCCCCGGGCGGTGACTCGACGGTTTACCAGACCCCCGAGCCGCCGGCGGTCAACGGGCTGATCCTCTCGACGCTGCCGGGCGGCAAGTTCGGCTACAAGGCCGGTACGTCGATGGCGTCCCCCCACGTCGCGGGCGTCGTGGCGCTGATCAAGTCCAAGCACCTCTACGCCTCGCCGGCCGCGGTGAAGGCGCTGCTGACGCTCCAGGCGGACGCGAAGGCGTGCGGTGAGCCGTACGACATCAACGGCGACGGCGTCATCGACGCGGTCTGCGAGGGCGGCAAGAACTACAACGGCTTCTACGGATCCGGAGTCGTCGACGCCCTGGACGCGGTGCGCTGGTAGCAGGACACCCGGTGGCACGACACCGGAGCAGTCGCGGGGCCGGGGAGATCGATCTCCCCGGCCCCGCGGCCCGTGGCCCGCGCGGTCACGGCGTGATGAGCACCTTCAGCGCGGTCCGCTCGTCCATCTCCTTGTAGCCGACGGGCACCTCGTCCAGGCCGATGGACCGGTCGAAGACGGGCGACGGATCGATCGTGCCGTCCAGCACGTCGGGGAGCAGTTCCGGTATGTACGCGCGTACGGGGGCGACCCCGCCGCGCAGGGCGATGTTCCGGCCGAACATCACGCCGAGGTCGACGCCGGTGGCGCTGCCGTGCGGGACGCCCACGTAGCCGATGGCGCCGCCGTCGCGGACGATGCCGAGGGCGGTGCGCATCGACTGCTCGGTGCCGACGGCCTCGATGACGCTGTGCGCGCCCTCGCCCCGGGTCAGTTCGCGGACGGCGGCGAGGGCGGCCTCGCCGCGTTCGGCGACCACGTCGGTCGCGCCGAAGCGACGGGCGATGTCGGTGCGCGCGGTGTGGCGGCCGAGCGCGATGACGCGCTCCGCGCCGAGTCTGTCTCTTATACACATCT
>NZ_NTGZ01000143.1 GCF_002551245.1 Streptomyces sp. rh34 | reverse complement strand
CTCCGGTGGCGCAGGCCGCTCCGCCGCGCCCGCGCGGGGCCGCCGGGCCGCGTAGGGCCTTCGCGGCAGTCCGGCGATGGGCGATCGATCCGGGGTCTCTCCCAGCCGTCCGGCGATGGGGGCCCGGGGTCCCCTCCACCTGTCCGGTGATTGAGGCCCGGGGCCCCTTCCAGCCGTCCGGTGATGGAAGCCCCGGGATCCCTCCCAGCCTGTCCGGCGATAGAGGACCGGGGTCCGGGGCAGAGCCCCGAAAGCCCCGGACCTGGGGCGCTGTCATCGATCGCCGGACAGGCTGGGCGTGGCGGTCCGGTCGTTCGGCCTCGGGGGCGACGAGGACCGGGCCAGATCGCCCAGAAGCGCGCGAGCCGCCTCCGCCTCCGCCAGGATCCGCGCCACCAGCTCCGCCACGCTCGGCAGATCCTCGATCAGGGCCGCGACCTGACCCGAGGCCATGATGCCGAGGTCCGTGCGGCCGTCGACCATGGACGCCCTCAGCAGCATCGGGGTGTTCGCCGCCAGCAGCACCTGGCTCCAGCTCAGGTCCTTGCCGTGCCGCATCGCCAGCCCGTCGCGGACCATGCCCGGCCAGCTCAGGCCGGAGATCCGGCGGAAGCCGGACGCCCGTCGCAGCGCCCGGTACACGGAGCGCAGACGACCCGCACCCTCCAGCTCCGCCACCATCTCCGTACGGAGCATCCGGTGCGGGAGCCCGTCCACCGCCCTCGTCAGGGTGATGTCGTTGGCGGTCGCCGCCAGATAGCGGGCCTTCACCGCGTCCGGGACCGTCGAGTCCGAGGTCAGCAGGAACCGGGTGCCCATCGCGACGCCCGCCGCCCCGTACGCCAGCGCCGCCACCAGGCCCCGGCCGTCGTGGAAGCCGCCCGCCGCGACCACCGGGATGTCCACCGCGTCCACGACCTGCGGCAGCAGCACCGTGGTGGCGACCTCGCCGGTGTGGCCGCCGCCCTCGCCGCCCTGCACGATCACCGCGTCCGCGCCCCAGGCCGCGACCTTCTCCGCGTGACGCCGGGCCCCCACCGACGGGACGACGACCACGCCCGCGTCCTTCAGCTCCGCGATCAGCTCCTTCGACGGGGCGAGCGCGAACGACGCCACCCGCACGCCCTCCTCGACGATGATCCGGACCCGCTCCCGGGCGTCCCCCGCGTCCGCCCGCAGATTCACCCCGAACGGCGCGTCCGTCCGGGACTTCACCTCCCTCACGGCGGACCGCAGTTGATCCGTCGTCATGGTCGCCGAGGCCAGGATGCCGAGCGCCCCGGCCCGCGCGGTCGCGGTGACCAGGCGGGGGCCCGCCACCCAGCCCATCCCGGTCTGCACGATCGGGTGCCGGACGCCGACGAGGTCGGTCAGGGCGGTGCGCATCAGGACCGGACCTCCCGGTCCCGGGTGCGAGCCGGGTCGACGACCTCGCGGATCAGGGCGAGTTCGGTGGGGGAGGGGTCGCGGGTGTACGGGACGGTCTCCGGGACCGTGAGCGCGAAACCCGTCGCATCCCGGACCTGGTCCACCGTGACGCCGGGGTGGACCGAGGCCAGGCGCATCGAACGGTCGGGCGTCGCGAAGTCGAAGACCCCGAGATCGCTGACGACCCGGGGGATGCGGTGGAAGCGGGTGGCCGAGGGGCCGGCTGCCCGCGCCCTGTCGTAGCCGACTCCGCAGACCATGTCGACGCGCTCGACGAAGACGCGGGGGGAGTGCCGGGGGATCCAGTAACTCACTGGATTGTTCAGCGTGTTGACCGGTGCTCCGCGTACGCCCAGCAGCTGCCGGGAGGGCTGTTCCCAGTCGCCGACGCAGGAGATGTTCTGGTTGCCGTAACGGTCGATCTGACTCGCCCCCATCATCACGTGCCGCCGCCCGCCGGTCACCAGGGCCAGATGCCTGCGGTAGGGGAGCCAGCCCTCCGCCTCGCCGTCCGGGCCGACGAGCGTGGCCTCGCCGTCCGTGAGCAGCAGGTCGGGGGCGAAGGTCAGCCGGGCCAGCCGCGCACCGGCCGACGGCACCGCGCCCATCGGACTGGCCAGGATCTCGCCGTCGCCCCGCCAGGCCTCCGCGCACGCGATCACGCAGTGCTCGGCACGGGTGATGCTTCCGGTCGCGAACGCGTTCACTTCTGCTCCTCGTGCCAGGCGCGGACCGCCTGCTGGTAGCCCTTCTCGTCGCCGTCCGGCGGCAGGAAGCGGGCTGCGAACTCCGCCCACGCGGCCGGGTCCGCGGCCGCGGCCGCGTACGCCTTCTGGAACGGCTCGTCACGCGGGTGGTCGGGGGCGCACGAGGTGAAGTGCGCCCCGCCCGGCGTCTCCACGACACCGGTGACGGAGTGCCGTTGGACGAGGAGGGTCTGCGGGGCGGCGGAGTTCTCCGTCAACTCCCGGGTCTCCACCAGTCGTTCGCAGGAGACGTACGCCGCGTCCGCCGCTTCGCAGAACAGGTCGTCGAAGTACGGGTCGGGGCCCAGGTACTGGCCGTTGCCGCGCCGGTCCGCCCGGTTGAGGTGGACCAGCGCCGCGTCCATCCGCAGGGCCGGCGCCGCCACGAACTCCTCGCCGTCCCCGTACGGCGAAGTCACGGTGCGCAGCTCGGGGTTGACCCGCATCACGTCCGATCCGATGCCCGCGCGCACCGGCAGGAACGGCAGTCGGTTGGCCGCCGCGTGCAGTCCCCACATGAACATCGCCTCGTCGACCTCCGTCAGCGCGAACGCCCCGCGCTGCCGGGCCGCCCGGTAGTGCGGCTCCAACGGGACGGAGTCGAGCGTCACGAACGCCGTGACCAGGCGGGCGATCCGGCCCGCCGCGGCCAGCAGCCCCACGTCAGGGCCGCCGTAGGAGATCACCGTGAGATCGGTGACGGGCGACCGGAGCAGCGCCCTGACCAGGGCCATCGGCTTGCGGCGCGACCCCCAGCCGCCGATCCCGATCGTCATGCCGCTGCGCAGCCGGTCGACAACCTCCTCGGGTGTCATCGTCTTGTCGCGCACATGAGGGGGAGTGCTCATGGTTCAGGCCTCCTTGCCGAAGGTGTCGCGGACCCGGGCGGCGGTACCGGCGAGATTCGCCTCGAAGGTGAACCCCTGCTCGAAGCGGTAGCTGCGCTGTACGTCGACGGGGTCGATGCCGTTCAGCGCGGCCTTGGCGAGCCGCAGCAGATGGCCGTCCTTGGCGGCGATCTCGGCCGCCAACTCCAGCGTGGCGTCCATCAGTTCGTGGCCCGGTACCACCCGCCAGACCGATCCGTGGCCGAGCAGTTCCGTCGCGGTGACCGTGCGGGAGGTGTAGTACAGCGTGCGCATCAGGTGCTGCGGGACCAGCCGGGCGAGGTGGGTCGCGGCGCCGAGCGCGCCCCGGTCCAGCTCCGGCAGACCGAAGACGGCGTCCTCGCTCGCGACGATCGCGTCGGCGTTCCCGACGAGTCCGACCCCGCCGCCCAGGCAGAAGCCCTGCACCGACGCGACGACCGGGACCTCGCACGCGTACACCGCCGCGAACGCCTCGGCGCAGCCCCGGTTGGCGCCGATCAGCGCCCCGTGCCCCGCGTCGCGCTGCAACTCCTTGATGTCGACGCCCGCGTTGAAGCCGCGCCCGGCGGCGGCCAGGACGACGCAGCGGACCCCGGGATCCCGGCCGGCCGCCCGGACGGCGTCCGCCAGGTCGTACCAGCCCTGTACGGGAAGCGCGTTGACGGGGGGACGGTCCACGGTGACGACGCGGACGCCGTCCGAGGGGCAGGCGGTGGAGACACTCATCGGAGGATCGGCTACCTTTCCACCAAACATTTGTTAGGTGGACGGTAGCAGGCACACCCCCGACCGCCAACCGGTCGCCGGCCGGCCGTCCACCTCGACCAGCCGTCGATCATGGGGAGATGAGATGACCGCACCCACCGCACGCCGTCCCGGACTCTGCGCGGACCGGGTCGTCGCCGTCACGGGCGCCGGGCGGGGGCTCGGCCGGGCCCACGCCCTGGCCTTCGCCGCCGAAGGGGCGCGGGTCGTCGTCAACGACCTCGGCGTCGGCCCCGGCGGGGACGGGGGTTCCGCCGGCCCGGCCCGGGAGGTCGTCGACGAGATCGTGGCGGCGGGCGGCGAAGCCGTCGTCCACGGCGGCGACATCGCCACGACCGATGGTGCGGCCTGCCTGGTCGCCACCGCTGTGGAGGCCTTCGGCCGCCTCGACACCCTGGTCAACAACGCGGGCTTCCTGCGCGACCGGATGCTCGTGAACCTGGACGAGGACGACTGGGACGCGGTGATGCGGGTCCACCTCAGGGGCCACTTCCTGCCCTTGAAGCACGCCGCCGCCCACTGGCGTGCCGAGGCGAAGGCGGGCCGCCCGCCGACCGCCCGGGTGATCAACACCAGCTCCGGCGCAGGGCTTCTCGGCAGCGTCGGCCAGGGCAACTACGCGGCGGCCAAGGCCGGAATCGTCGCCCTGACCCTGGTCGCGGCGGCCGAACTGGGCCGCTACGGGGTCCATGTCAACGCCCTCGCCCCGGCCGCCCGGACCCGGATGACCGAGCGGACCTTCGCCGAGACGATGGCGGCCCCGGGGGAGGGGGAGTTCGACGCCATGGCTCCCGCCAACGTCTCGCCCCTCGTCGTCTGGCTCGGCTCCGCCGCGAGCGACGGGGTGACGGGCCGCGTCTTCGAGGCCGAGGCGGGCCGCATCACCGTCATGGAGGGCTGGCGCCCCGGCCCCACCGACGACCGGGGCGCGCGCAGGTCCCCGGCCGAGGCGGGTGAGACGGTGCGCCGGCTGCTGGCGGACGCGGAGGCGCCGGGGCGGGTCTACGGGGCACCCCAGGCGTATTGACCCGCAGGGTTGTTCACGCGGCCGGGTGGTGGGTGGCCGCCGGGCGGGTCGGCGCGGAGGCGGTGCTCAGCCGAAGACCGGGCTTTCGGTCGCGTAGAGGAAGCGGGTCCGGGAGCGGTCGAGGAAGTTCTCCTCGTCCGCCGCGATGGTGGTGGTGTAGGTGTCGGAGGTGAACCAGCGAGCGGCGTCGGCGATGCTGTCGACCCACACCTCGGCGACGCCGTCGTGGACGGCGGTGCTGATGCCGGGGATCTCGTCGCCGGTGGGCAACAGCTGGACGTAGCGCCGGACCGGGACCTCTCCGCTGGGCAGGGTCGAGAGCAGGGGGGTGTGCTTCTGCGTCCAGTACTCCACGAACTCGTCGTGGGAGAGGTCTGCTCGCCGGGTCAGGAAGATGCTGAGCTTGATCACAGGAGGCTCCTCGGGGTGGAGATTAACTTGCCTGGGCAAGTTAAAAGGTAGTTGGCGTCACTTGCCTAGGCAAGAGATGTTTGTTGCCTAGGCAAGTGACGTGGGTCACGTGGAGGACCGTCACCGCGGCTCGACGCCGAGCAGCGGGAACTCTGGCGAGACCTGCTCGCCGGCGCCCGGGCTCGCGTGACCCGGCCCCGGCACCACCCCCGCCCCCGCGCCCCGACCCTCGCGTACGGCGCGGGAAACCCGCTTGCGACCCCCTGCGGGCGCCGCCACCGGCTCCGCACAGCAGGGGCTGACGTTCCTGATCCAGGCCCGGGACCAGGGCTCCGGCCCGGGCCGTTGACGCCCGCGGATATCGGGTGGCGCGGCCCGGCCGCCGACTGTGAGGATCGCCGCATGCGCACCTTCCTGGAGACCGACCGGCTCGTCCTGCACCCGGTCACGGACGCCGACGCCCCCGACCTGCTCGCCCTCGACAACGACCCCGCCGTCATGAGGTACATCAACGGCGGACGGCCGACGAGCGCCGAGGACATCCGGGACCGGACCCTGCCGAAGCTCCTCCACGATCACGCGTGCACCGGAACCCGTGGCTTCTGGGCCGCGCGGGAGAAGGGCACCGGAGCCTTTCTGGGCTGGTTCGAGCTCCGGCCGCTGGACGACCACGACCCCGCCGTGGTCGAGCTCGGCTACCGGCTGAACCGGGCCGCCTGGGGCCGCGGTTACGCCACCGAGGGCGCGCGGGCCCTGGTCGACAAGGGGTTCACCGACCTCGGGGTCCAGCAGGTCACCGCCAACACCATGGCCGTCAACACGGGATCCCGGCGCGTGATGGAGAAGACGGGGCTGACCTTCCTGCGGACCTATACCGAGGACTGGCCGGAGGCCATCGAGGGCTCCGAGCACGGCGAGGTCGAGTACGTACTCACCCGTGAGGCATGGGAGCGAAGCCGGTAAGCGCCCCGGTAGCGACTACGACGACGGCCCACCCAGGAGGTCCGCGATCTCCCCGTGCCCCGTGTGCTGGTCCGCGCCGGCCGACGGCACCCCGTCCCGGAGCAGCTCCACCGCCAGCGTCTCCTCGCCGTCCCTGCGGTCGCGGAGCGTCACCGTCTCGATATCGGAGCCGTACGACTCCTCCAGCAGCCGCCGCAACTCCCGTTCCGGATCGAGGGCGGCGATGCGCCGCGCCTCGGCCCGGGCGAGGGCGACCACGGACTCCTGACCCGCTGCCCCCGCACCGTGCGCGAGCAGCGCCCGTACCGTCCGCGGGGATCCGCGCTGCGCCGCCAGCACCAGCATCGCCTCGCCCCGGGGGCCCGGCAGCAGCGGGTCCGCGCCATGGGCGAGGAGCACTTCCACCGTCGGGGCGTGCCCCAGACCGACCGCCCACCGCAGCGCGGTGAAGCCGAACTCCTCGCGCAGATCCGGCCGGGCCCCGGCGGACAGCAGCGCCTCCACCACCTCGGTGTGCCCGCCGCACGCCGCCCCGCACAGCGGCAGGTCACTCGCCCCGGGGCCGCTCGCCCGGTTCGGGTCGGCCCCGGCGGCGAGCAGCAGGCGCACCGCCTCCAGGCGGTCCTGCACCGACGCCAGATAGAGCGCCGTCGTGCCCTCCTCGTCGCTCGACTCGGCCGGTGCGCCCGAGCGCAGCGCCCGTACGACCGCGTTCTCGTCCTCGTACAGCGCGTCGAACAGGAGTAGTTCGTCCCTGATCGGCTCGTTCGTCATGCTTCGATCCTACGGTGGCCGGAACGGCGCTCAGGTGTCGCACTCCAGGGCGGTCCGGCACAGCCCGCAGCGCGCGGTGAACCGGCCCCGGACGGGGACCCGGATGCGCTGATGGCAGGTGGGGCAGGGGAAGGAGACGCGCAGGTGCGGGCCACCGGTCTCGAAGGCGTAGGAAACGTTCGGGTCCGCGCTCGTGCCGGGGTGGTCCTGGGCGTACCGCCGGTCCTTGGCGTAGCGCCGGCGGCCCGCCCAGCCGGCGGCGGTCAGCGGGGGTCTGCGCAGATCGTGCAGCGCCCGCTCCCGGCCCTTGGTGTACGCGGTGTACGCCTGAGGGCTGGTGAACCACGGAGAGGGATCCTCGCCGAAGGCGAACGCCCGCTTGGCCAGGACGTATCCGAACTCCTCCGGGGTGAGGTAGCCGAGCTTCTGACGGGACGTGGCGTCCTCCCGGAACGCGTCCAGCAGCAGCCAGCCCGCGCCGAGGTAGGCCGTCGTCGTGTCGGTCAGGATCTCGTTGGCGCGGGTGCCGGGGAACTCCAGGCCGAGCCGGTGCAGCAGTACATGGGTGACCTCGTGCGCGAGCGCCGCCCCGATGTCCCTGCGGTGGGTGCGGAAGCGGTCGTTGAGCTCGATGAAGTATTCGGGGCCCGCGGTGAGTTCCACGCTCGCCGCATGCTCCATCGCCCGGAAGCCGACGATCATGCGGGCCTCGGGCAGATGGAGGTGCTGGACCAGGGAACGCGCCACCCGCTGGGCTCCCAGGTGCAGATCGTCGTGGTCCGTGAACGCGGCGTCGGCGGGCGGGAGGCTGGTGCCGTAGGCGTGGACGCCGTCCGCGGAGAGCCGCCGGTAGAGGGCGGTGATGGCGGAGCGGACCGTGTCCAGATGCGGAAAGCCATGGACGACGGGTGCGCCCGGAGGGCCGTTCGCCACGTCGGAACCCCCATCCGTGACGGTCGACGGACCTCCACTGTATGCCGGGCCGGGGGAGGGGGTCCGAAAGCACTCTGATGGTCTTGGCCGAAAAGTGCACCTTGTGGCAGCGGTCACCACACACCGATAATCGGATCGTTCTTGTCGGGTTCATGACCAGTTCGGCTGTGGTGCCGGAGGTCGTCACCCGGCCGGGACACGCGTGCCGGACCGCGCGACCCACAGCTCTCTCCAACTCCCGTACTCCAGGGACTCCTGCACCACAACGCGGCACGGCAACCTCCCACAGCAACCCCCCACACGAAATCCCCCCACGAAAGAAGGCCTCCGTGAAGCTTCTGAGCGCGCTGAAAAGGTGTTCCGTCGCCATAGCCGCCGTCGCCCTCGCGACCGTCAGTCTCCAGCCCGCCTCCGCGGCCCCCCAGCCGATCGTCGGCGGCGAACGCGCAGAACAAGGCGAGTTCCCCTTCATGGTCCGGCTCTCCATGGGCTGCGGCGGTGCGCTCTACACCCAGGACATCGTCCTCACCGCCGCCCACTGCGTGGACGGTTCGGGCAACAACACCTCGATCACCGTCACCGGCGGCGTCGCCGACCTCCAGTCGCCCGACGCGGTCAAGGTCCGGTCCACCAAGGTCCTCCAGGCCCCCGGCTACAACGGCACCGGCAAGGACTGGGCGCTGATCAAGCTCGCCCGGCCGATCGATCAGCCCACCCTGAAGATCGCCACCGACGACACCTACGACGAGGGCACCTTCACCGTCGCGGGCTGGGGCGCCGACCGCGAGGGCGGCCGCCAGCAGCGCCACCTGCTCAAGGCCGACGTCCCGTTCGTCTCCGACGCCGACTGCCAGAGCGCCTACAACGACCTCGTCCCCGGTGAGGAGCTGTGCGCCGGCCTCCTCGACACCGGCGGCGTCGACAGCTGCCAGGGCGACTCCGGCGGCCCGATGTTCCGCAAGGACGACGCCGACGAGTGGGTCCAGGTCGGCATCGTCAGCTGGGGCCGGGGCTGCGCCCGCCCGGACTACCCGGGCGTCTACACCGAGGTCTCGCACTTCGCGGGCGACATCGCCTCCGCGGCCGACTCGCTCTGACCTCGCTCCGGGCTCGGGCCCCGGTCGGAGCCCGGACCCCGGTCCGGGCTCGGCACCGGATCACCGCACGCCCGGCCGGTGATCACGGCTGAACCACCCCGGGGGCGTCCGTGTCGACGGGCGCCCCCGGACCCAGCTCCACACGCGGCTCGCCCGCGTCCTCCAGCTCCAGCACCCACACCTCGTTGGCGCCGGCGCGGAGCACCGGACCCGGCACGTACAGGGTCCGCTGCGGGCCCACCGACCAGTACCGGCCCAGGCAGAAGCCGTTCACCCAGACGAACCCGCGCGTCCAGCCCGGCAGTTCGAGCCCAGCATGATCGACGCCGGAGGTGCCGGAGGCGTCTGAAGCCTCTGAAACACCTGAGGTGCGTGAGGTGCCTGAAACACCTGACGTGCCTGAAGCGCCCGCGGCCCCCTCGATGGTGAACGTCCCCCGGAACAGGCCCGTCCGCCCCGCGTCACCCGCCCCGGCGGCGGCCTCCACCGGCCCGAACGGGACCGCCGCGACCGCGTCCGCCGCCTCGAACGCATCCAGCCGCAGACCCCGGGCCCGTACCCCGTGCAGATACTGCCGCTCGTGCAGCACCCCGCCCGTGACGCCCTTCGGCTCGCCGAGGCGCGGCCCGTAGTTGACCCGGCCCAGCGACTCCACCCACAGCTCGACCTCCGCCGGGCCCGCCACCGGCTCCGGCAGCGTCCCCGACTCCTCGGTCAGCACCCCGGCCCGGACCCCGTCCACGTACACCACCGCCCGGTCCCGCAGCCCCGAAGCACGCAGCGGATACGCCTGGCGCGGCCCCGGCACCGCCACCCGGTAGCGCACGACCCCCCGGTCCACCCCCAGCTCCTCGAACGTCGGCGGCACCCCCGACTCCGTCTCCGGACCGCCCAGCGCCTCCAGCACGTCCCCGAGCCCGGCCCACTCCGCCAGCTCCACCCCCACCGGCCCGGCGAGCCCGACCGGCTCCGGCGGCAGCGCGGGCAACGGCCCCTCGGCGTAGGGCTCCAGGACCTCCCGGAACAGCCGGAACTTCTCCGTGACCCGCCCGTACTCGTCGACCGGCGCGTCGTAGTCGTACGACGTCACCGTCGGCTGGAACACCTCGTCCTGCAGAGGGCCGGACCGGTTCGCCCCCGCCCAGCCGGCGAAGTTCGTCCCCCCGTGCGCCATGTAGATGTTCACCGACGCCCCGCACTCCAGGATCTCCCGCAACGCCCCGGCAGCCTGCCCCGGATCCCGCAGCACCGGCGCGGCCCCCCAGTGGTCGAACCAGCCGCACCAGAACTCCATGCACATCAGCGGGCCGCTCGGCTGATGCCGGCGCAGCACCTCGAAGCCCTCCCGCGCCCCCGAACCGAAGTTCGCCGTCGCGAGAAGGCCCGGCACCGAACCCCCGGTCAGCATGTGGTCCTCCGGCCCGTCCGACGTGAACAGCGGCACCGTCACCCCGCACTGCCGCAACAGCCCCGCCAGCCACTCCAGATACACCGCGTCGCTGCCGAAACTCCCGTACTCGTTCTCCGCCTGCACGAGGATCACCGGGCCGCCCCGGGACACCTGCCGTGGCACCACCTGCGGCAGCAGCACCCGGAACCACCGCTCCACCACCGCCCGGTACTCCGCGTCCCGGGTGCGCACCCGCCGCCCGAACCGGCCCGTCACCCACACCGGAAGACCGCCGTTCTCCCACTCGGCGCAGATGTACGGGCCCGGCCGCACGATCGCCCACAGCCCCGCCCGCTCCGCCGCGTCCAGGAACCGGCCGAGCGCCCCCACGTCCCGGACCTCGCCCTCCCGGGGCTCGTGGAGATTCCACGGTACGTACGTCTCGACGCAGTTCAGCCCCATCGCGGCGAGCATCGCGAGCCGGTGCTCCCACTGCGCCTCGTGCACCCGGAAGTAGTGCAGAGCGCCCGACAGCAGCCGTACGGGCTTCCCGTCGAGCCGGAAGCAGTCGTCCCCCACGCTGAACTCGGTCATGGTGCTCGTATGCTCCTGTGCTCGGCCGCACCCGGCGGCCCTCGGGTCGATCGGTCCGACCACCTTCACCTCTGGCGCCGCACCCGGTCCATGGACAAAGATCGCTGTTGATTGGACGCAACGGACCGGCGGGGACCGGACACCACGGACCAGCAGGGAGAGGAAGGACCGCGATGTACCACACCTGGATGCGCTTCTTCACCCCGAGCCCGCTCCACCACCGCCTGGGCCTCGTCTGCCTCGGCGTCGGCCTCCAGCACGGCGCGCTGCCCACCATCGGACCCCGCACCCTCGACCACCACGTCGCCGTGATCGTCAACTCCGGCACCGGCTGGTTCAAGGGCCCCGACGGCCGCCGCACCCCCGTCACCGGCCCCAGCCTCATCTGGCTGACCCCCGGCACCCCCCACCACTACGGCGCCGACCCCGGCACCGGCTGGGACGAGAGCTTCGTCGACTTCACCGGCCCCGCCACCACCACGTACACCGAACTCGGCTACATCGAGCCCGAGCGCCCCCTCGTCCCCCTCTCCGACACTGCCGCCCCCCGCGCCGCCGTCGGACGCATCGTGCGCGCCGCCCGGCGCGGCAACCCGCTCCTGGAGGTGGAGACCGGGGCCGCCGTCCACGAACTCCTGGTCTCCCTGCGCCGCGCCCGCGCCGACATCGGCCCCGACGGCGACCCGGTGCTCCAGGCGCTGGCCCGCGACGCGTACCAGCCGCTCACCGTCGCCGAGCACGCCGCCCGGCACGGCATGACCCCCGCCGAACTGCGCACCGCCGTACGGCGCGGCGCCGGGTGCAGCCCCAAGGACTATCTGCTGGGCATCCGCCTGGGCCGGGCCAAGGAACTCCTCGCCGCCACCGACCTCCCGGTCGCCGCCGTGGCCCGCCGCGTCGGCTACGACGACCCCGCCTACTTCTCCCGGCTCTTCGCCCGCCGGGTCGGCACCGCCCCCGTCCGCTTCCGCGAACAGCAGGGCCGCAGCGTGCCCGGCGGCTGGAGCGACCGGGTGCCCGATCCCGGCGACCCACCGACGATCACCACGTGAGCGCGGCGGTCGAAGATCCCCCGATCGCCGGTGGGTCTAAGCTCGCTGACCATGAGTAGCGAAACCGACGTGTCCGTCCGCGCCGAGCTGAACCGGCTGCGGGAGAGCATCGACAACATCGACGCCGCCGTCGTCCACATGCTGGCCGAGCGCTTCAAGGCCACCCAGCAGGTCGGCCGCCTCAAGGCGGACCACAGACTGCCGCCCGCCGACCCCGCCCGTGAGACCCGCCAGATCGCCCGGCTCCGGCAGCTGGCGCAGAGCGCGAACCTGGACCCGGCGTTCGCCGAGAAGCTCCTCACCTTCATCATCGCCGAGGTGATCCGCCACCACGAGCGCATCGCCGACGAAGCGGAGAACGGCGACGCCGCCGACCGGACCGGGGGCACGAGGGGCACCGCCGCCGAAGCCTGACCGGCCGGCCCCGGGGGAGAGCCCGCGCGAAACCCGCCCCGCCCGCCCCGAGGACACACACTGCGAGACCCGGGGGACGCCCACCGCGAGACCCGCCCCGCGGCGCCCGCCCGGACCGCCCCGTCCGCCCACGGAGAACCCCACTGCACCCGCCGTCCCCCGTACGGCAGCATGGGGCCATGTCCGTACTGACGCGCGACGAAGCGCAGACCCGAGCCCAGTTCCTCGACGTGGAGCGGTACACGATCGCCCTCGACCTCACCACCGGCGAGGAGACCTTCGACTCCCGCACCGCCATCCGGTTCACCGCCCGCGCGGCCGGAGACACCTTCGTCGAGGTCAAGCCCGCCACCCTGCGCTCGATCAGTCTCGACGGACACCCCCTGGACCCCGCCCTCCTCGACGGCAACCGCTACCCCCTCACCGGCATCACCGCCGGCCCCCACGAACTGCACATCGACGCCGCGATGCACTACTCCCGCACCGGCGAGGGCATGCACCGCTTCACCGACCCCACCGACGGCGAGACCTACGTCTACACCCAGCTGTTCATGGAGGACGTCCAGCGCGTCTTCGCCGCCTTCGACCAGCCCGACCTCAAATCCGTCTTCGCCATCGACGTCACCGCCCCCGAAGGCTGGACCGTCCTCGGCAACGGCGTCGCCGAACACACGGGCCAGGGGCGCTGGACCATCGCCGCCACACCCCTCGTCTCCACCTACCTCGTCGCGGTCGCCGCAGGCCCCTGGCACTCGATCACCACCGAGCACGCCGGACTGCCCTTCGGCATCCACTGCCGCCGCTCCCTCGCGCCGTACCTGGACGCCGACGCCGACGAGATCCTCGACATCACCCGCGCCCTGTACGACCGCTACCACGAGAAGTTCGACGAGCCCTACCCGTTCGACTCCTACGACCAGGCCTTCGTCCCCGAGTTCAACGCGGGCGCCATGGAGAACCCCGGACTCGTCACCTTCCGCGACGAGTTCGTCTACCGCTCCGCCGTCACCGACACCGAGCGCCAGACCCGCGCCATGGTCATCGCCCACGAGATGGCCCACATGTGGTTCGGCGATCTCGTGACCCTGACCTGGTGGGACGACATCTGGCTCAACGAGTCCTTCGCCGAGTACATGGGCTACCAGACCCTCACCGAGGCGACCCTTCCCCGAGCTCTCCACTCCGTCGCCGCAGGGGAGGCCCCCTTCCCCGACACCTGGGTCGACTTCGGCGTCGCCCGCAAGGGCTGGGGCTACGACGCCGACCAGCGCCCCTCCACCCACCCCGTCGCCCCGGACCCCGACGCCGTCCCCGACACCGCGTCCGCCCTCCTCAACTTCGACGGCATCAGCTACGCCAAGGGCGCCTCCGCACTGCGCCAACTCGTCGCCTGGCTCGGCGAGAAGGACTTCCTGGCCGGCATCAACACCCACTTCGCCCGCCACAAGTTCGCCAACGCCACCCTCGCCGACTTCATCGACAACCTGGCCTCCGCCACCGACCGCGACGTCCACGCCTGGGCCGAGCAGTGGCTGCGCACCACCGGCGTCGACACCCTCACCGCCAGGATCGGCGCCCCCGAGACCGCCGAGCCCGCGCCGAACGGCAACGGCACCGGGCAGTCCTGGGCCCTCACCGTCACCCGCGACGGCTCCCGCCCCCACCGCATCACCGTCGGCGCCTACGACCACGCCCTGAACACCCAGGCCGGCCCCGGCCACCTCGCCCTGCGCGACCGCTTCGAGACCGACGTACCCGGCGACGGGACGCCCACGGTCCGCCCCGGCCGCCGCCCCGCCCTCGTCGTCCTCAACGACGGCGACCTCACCTACGCCAAGGTCCGCCTGGACACCGCCTCCTGGGACACCGCCCTGACCAGCCTCTCCGGCATCCCCGACGCCCTCACCCGGGCCGTCCTCTGGAACACCGCGCGCGACATGGTCCGCGACGCGGAGCTCCCTCCCGCCACCTACCTCGCGACCGCCCGCACGCACCTCCCGCACGAGACCGACCTCGCGCTCGTCCAGGGCGTCCTGTCCTTCGCCGCCGGCCAGGTCGTCGACCGCTACACCGTCCCCGAAGACCTGCCCGCCGCCCGCGCCACGCTCACCGACCTCTGCCGCGACCTCATCCGCCGCACCGAGGACGGCTCACAGCCGGGCCTCCGCCTCATCGCCGTACGCCACTTCATCGACGCCGCCACCCAGCCCGACACGCTCCGGAGCTGGCTCGACGAAGGCACCGTCCACGGCGGACCCGAGCTCGACCCCGAGCTGCGCTGGCGCATCCTCACCCGGCTCGCCGCCCTCGGCGCCACCGACGAGTCCGCCATCGCCACCGCGCTGGCGGCGGACCCGAGCGCCACCGGCCGCGAAGGCGCCGCCCGCTGCCGTGCCGCGCTGCCCACCGCCGAGGCCAAGGCCGCAGCCTGGGACGCGCTGTTCACCGACGACACCCTGTCCAACTACCTCTTCACCGCCACCGCCCAGGGCTTCTGGCAGCCCGGACAGGAAGAGCTCCTCGGCGGTTACGTGTCCCGCTTCTACCCGGACGCCGTCGCACTCGCCGCCCGCCGGGGCCCCGCCATCGCCGAGGCCGCCGGACGCCACGCCTTCCCCGCGTACGCCGTCGACCCCGAGAGCCTCCGCATCGGCACCCGCGCCCTGGACGACCCGGACCTCATCCCCGCCCTGCGCCGCAAGCTCGTCGACCAGCTCGACGACCTCCGCCGCGCCCTCGCCGTACGGACCGCCGCCGCCGCGACCGGCTGACCCGACGCGTACGGACGCGGGGCGGGAACCGCTTCCCGCCCCGCGGCCGGGACGGGCCCACCGGACTGTACGGAGATCAGCCGCCGCCGTGGTCGTCGTGGTCCGCGTCCGGCGTCTCGTCCGGGGCGTCGTCCCCGGAGCCGCCCGCCGCCCGCAGATCGGCCAGCAGCTCCGCCTGGCCCGCCAGCACCCCGGTCAGGATCGTCCGCGCCACCCGCAGCAGCTCCGCCACCCCCGGGTCGGCCAGCGTGTAGTGGACCGCCGATCCCTCCCGCCGGGCCGTCACGAGACCGGCACGGCGCAACACGGCCAGCTGCTGGGAGAGGTGGGCGGCCTCGACCCCCACCTCGTTCAGCATCTCCGAGACCGCGTGTTCGCGTTCACTGAGCAGTTCGAGCACCCTGATCCGGACCGGGTGCCCCAGCGTCTTGAAGAACTCCGCCTTCAATCGGTACAGCGGTGTGCTCACCGGCGCGGCCCCGTTCCGCACACCGGGAACCCGGCGCACCACAGCTGACCAGAACTCTTCTCCATGGGGTCATCCTCGCGCCTTCGCGCCCCACGGATGTACCCGGGGACCACACCCGCCCCCGAAGCCACCCGACGGCCCCCGAAGTCACCCAACGGCCCGGGCAGCCCCCCGACGGTCCGCTCACCGGCCGCCGGGCCGCAGCGGAAGGGTGATCCAGATGCTCTTGCCGCCCTCGTCGACATCGCCCCGCACCACCGCACTGCCGCCTAGACCGTGGGTCAGCTCCATCACAGTGGCCAGACCCCGGCCCGGCGCCGTCCCGGCGGACGCGAACAGAGCCGGCCGGTAGGGGTGACGGTCGTGCACGCCGAACGCGAACGTGCCCGGCCCGCCCGCGAACACCACCGTCACGTTCGGCGAGAGCACCGCCGCATGCCGCACACTGTTGGCCACCAGCTCGCTGAGGATCAGCAACGCCGGATCCCGGCACGTGTCGCCCACCCCCCACTCCAGCAGCACCTGCTCGGCCGTCTCACGGGCGATGCGCACGGCCGACCCCATCGCGGGCAGCGTCAGCACATGCCGGTACGGCAACGTGTCGGGCGGCGTGATCATCGGGCGGACTCCCGGACAGGAAAACCACCGCCGCGGGCCGGAGAGCCGCGCGGGGGCCGCGCGCCGACGGCGGAACGACCCGTACAGCATGTAGCGAATTGCCGAAATCTGCAATTCACTCATCGGGCAAGGACGAGGGCGAGGGAAAGGGCAACCCCTCCACCCCGACCCGGCCGCTCGGCCCGAACCCCACCCAGCCCTCCGCCCCCACACGCACACCCGTCCCACAACCGCACGCCCCTACCACCCCACCCCTCCCCAACCAGGCCACACCGATCACCAGTACCCCATTCGAGTTCGGATCGTTGGGCTCTTCGGCCGCGCCACCCGAAACCCGGGACAGGCCGACAAGAGACCACCCCCCCCGCACCCGAAGGACCACCCCACCCATGCCCACCCCACCCCTCGCCGGAGGCACCGCAGGCCCCGCCGCCCTCCGCCCCCTCATCGACACCGTCCTCACCGCACTCCACGACGGCGCGACCCTCCGCGACGGCCCCCTCCCCGCCGGCGGACCCGAAACCGTCACCCCCCGCACCCGCACCGCCACCCACCCCCTCATCCCCGACCACGGCACCGGCCCCCACCACGCCCTCCGCAACCTCGTCACCACCCTCGCCGCAGGCGCCGCGGACCCCGCCCACCCCCACTGCGCCGCCCACCTCCACACCCCACCCCTCGCCCTGGCAGCAGCAGCCGACCTCGCCGCCAGCGCCCTCAACCCCTCCATGGACTCCTGGGACCAGGCCCCCGCCGCCTCCGCCCTCGAAGCCGACCTCACCACCGCACTCGCCGCCGAGATCTACCCCCACACCCGCTCACCCGACGCCGTCATCACCACCGGCGGCACCGAAGCCAACCAACTCGCCCTCCTCCTCGCCCGCGAACGCCACGGCCCCGTACAGACCATCTGCGGCGCCAACGCCCACCACAGCATCACCCGCGCCGCCTGGCTCCTCGGCCTCCCCAAACCCGTCATCGTCCCCGCCCCCACCGGCACCCTCGACCTCGCCGCCCTCGACGAAGCCCTCACCGAACTCCACCGCCCCCTCCTCGTCGTCGCGACCGCCGGCACCACCGACACCGGAGACATCGACCCCCTCCACACCATCGCCGACCTCTGCACCACCCACGGCGCCGAACTCCACATCGACGCCGCCTACGGCGGCCCCCTCCTCTTCAGCCCCACCCACCGCACCCTCCTCCACGGCCTCGACCGCGCCCACAGCGTCACCCTCGACCTGCACAAACTCGGCTGGCAACCCGCCAGTGCCGGCCTCCTCGCCGTACCCGAACGCCACCACCTCACCCCCCTCCACCACCACGACCCACCCCACCCCTCACCTCACGGAAAGCGACACCCCGCGATGACCGCCCGGCCCGCCCCCGCCCCCGACCAGCCACACGACCTCGTCGGCATCGGCATCGGCCCCTTCAACCTCTCCCTCGCCGCACTCGCCCACAACATCCCCGCGAGCACCGACGACCCCCGCCCCCTCGCCGCGACCTTCTACGAACAACGCCCCGCCTTCCACTGGCACCCCGGCCTCCTCCTCGACGGCGCCAGCCTCCAAGTCCCCTTCCTCGCCGACCTCGTCACCCTCGCCGACCCCACCAGCCCCTGGAGCTTCCTCAACTACCTGCGCACCCGCGACCGCCTCTTCCCCTTCTACTTCGCCGAGCGCTTCCACATCCAACGAGCCGAATACGACGCCTACTGCCGCTGGGTCAGCGAACAACTCCCCGGCCTCCACTTCGGCCACCAGGTCGACGCCGTCCGCTGGAACACCGACCGCGCCCTCTTCGAAGTCGACTTCACCCAACTCGACCGCGACGGCGAAGCCGAAGCCCTCGGCCGCGCCTACGCCCGCCACATCGCCCTCGGTATCGGCACCGAACCCTTCGTCCCCGAACCCCTCAAACCCCTCGCCGAAGCCGAAACCGTCCCCGTACTCCACTCCGCCGACTACCTCCGCCACCGCGAACGGCTCCTCACCGCCGAACACATCACCGTCATCGGATCAGGACAGTCCGGCGCCGAGATCTTCCTCGACCTCCTGCGCGCCCGCCCCGAAGGCGCCGAGAAGATCCACTGGCTCGCCCGCACCCAGGCCTTCGCCCCCATGGAGTACTCCAAACTCGGCCTCGAACACTTCACCCCCGACTACAGCCGCTACTTCCACGCCCTCCCCGAAACCGCCCGCGACGAACTCGTCCCCCGCCAATGGCAACTCCACAAAGGCATCGACGCCGACACCATCGCCGCCATCCACGACGAGCTCTACCGCCGCACCCTCCACGGCGGCTGGCCCGACGCCACCCTCACCCCCGGCGTCCACGTCCGCACCGCCGGACGCGTCGCCGACACCCGCGTGGAACTCCACCTCGAACACACCCAGCAAGGCACCCGCTCCCGCCTCACCACCGACGCCGTCATCCTCGCCACCGGCTACCGCGAACGCCCCCTCGACGCCGTCCTCGGCGGCCTCGGCCCCTACCTCAGCCGCGACGCCTCCCACCGCCCCCGCATCGACGACCAGTACCGCCTCGTCCTCGACCCCGCCGTCACCGGACACGTCTACGTACAGAACGCCGAACGCCACACCCACGGAGTCGGCGCCCCCGACCTCGGACTCGCCGCCTGGCGCAGCGCCACCATCCTCAACAACCTCACCGGCGCCCACCCCTACCCCCTCCCCGACCGCACCGCCTTCACCACCTTCGGCCTCGCCCCCCAGCCCCCGAGAATCCCCGCCCAGGGACCAGCCCTCGCCCCCCTGAGCCACTCCGTCTAGCCCCGCACAACGAACGGCCCGGGCCCCCCGAAAGAGACCCGGGCCGAACGAACAACCCACCGCACACAGCGATACGGGAACACCGGCGATACGGGAACAACGACAACACAGGCATCACGGGAACACCGGCACTACTAGCCTCGCCGTTTCAGTTGGGGCTGCTGGGTGGCTGACCGCTCTTGTTTGAGGCTGGGTCGGCCGGTGGGCATGGTGAGGGCCCGACGCGGGGTCGG
>NZ_NTGZ01000142.1 GCF_002551245.1 Streptomyces sp. rh34 | reverse complement strand
AGATGTGTATAAGAGACAGGGGCCATACCGGCCTTCGCGGCCATGGCAGCGGCCCGCGACGCGGCGGTATCGGCCCCGGCCCGCGGCGGCCTGACCGCATCCCTGCCCGCCCTGCCCGCCGCCCTGGTGCTCGGGGCCCACACCTACGGCGTCACCGCCGTATCGCGCCACGAGGCGCAGGGCGGTTCCACCGCCACCCCGCTCGCGGTGCTGGCCACGACGACGGCACTCGCGGCAGCGGTGCTGAGGGAGCCTTGGGGACAGGCGCCAGACCGGCCCGGTGCGCCGAGGGCCGAGGCCGACGGCGGCGCCGTCGCACTGCGCCTCGGCGCAGGCCCGCTCGGGAAGGTCACCGACCCCGTCCGGCTCCTGGTCCTGTCTCTTATACACATCTCTGATGGGGCGNAGCCCGCTCAGAGATGTGTATAAGAGACAGGCGGCGCCGTCGCACTGCGCCTCGGCGCAGGCCCGCTCGGGAAGGTCACCGACCCCGTCCGGCTCCTGGTCATCGCGCTCACCGGTGCCTACCTCCGTACCGCCGGGCCACCCCTCCTGCACGCCGCGCTCAACCCGTCCCCGCCCCTCACCCAACGCGCGGTCGGCGGAGGCATCCGGGCCATGATCCCGCTCCAGGCAGCGCTCGCCGCCCGCGCCGGGGCACCCGTCACCGGTCTCGCCGTCATGGGGCTCGGCCCCCTCGCCCGCAGCCTCTCCCGGAAGGTGAGCCTCACATGACCCTCCACCTCGGATACGGCACCAACGGGCTCACCGACCTGCGCCTCGACGACGCCCTCGGCCTGCTCGCCGACCTCGGCTACGAGGGCGTCGGCCTGACCCTCGACCACATGCACCTCGACCCCATGGCCCCGGACCTCACCGAGCGCACCCGGCAGGTCCGGCGCAGGCTCACCTCCCTCGGGCTCCGGGTCACCGTGGAGACCGGCGCCCGCTATGTCCTCGACCCGCGCCGCAAGCACGGCCCCTCCCTCCTCGACCCGGACCCCGACGCCCGGGCCGCCCGCACCGCCCTGCTGGTCCGCGCCGTCGACGTGGCCGCCGAACTCGGCGCGCACGCCGTCCACTGCTTCAGCGGCATCACCCCGCCCGGCACCTCGCCGGACACCGCGTGGAAGCGGCTCACCGAAGCGATCGCCCCCGTCCTCGAAGCCGCCGAGCGGACCGGCATCCCTCTCGCCATCGAGCCCGAACCCGGTCACCTCCTCGCCACCCTCGCCGACTTCCACCACCTGCGCGGCCTCCTCGGCGACCCGGGGCCGCTCGGCCTCACCCTCGACATCGGCCACTGCCAGTGTCTGGAGGAGGCGACGCCCCTGGAGTGCGTCAAGGAGTCCGCCCCCTGGCTCCGGCACGTCCAGATCGAGGACATGCGGCGCGGCGTCCACGAGCACCTCCCGTTCGGCGACGGGGAGATCGACTTCCCGCCCGTGCTCGCCGCCCTGGCCGCATCGGACTACCGGGGACTCACCGTCGTCGAACTGCCCCGCCACTCCCACGCGGGCCCCGAACTGGCCCGTACCTCGATCGACTTCCTGCACGACGCCATGGAGCGCGCTACCAGGACCGAGGGAGCCGCCACGTGCTGAAGTCCCGCGAGGAACTCGACGCCGAACTCGGCGGGGCCGCCCGGGCCTGGCTCGACGAGGCCCTGGCCGAGGCCGCCCACGACGCGGCCACGCCCGACACCCCCGGCCGGGCGGCGGCCGGACCGTACACCACCCCGCCGTGGGAACTGCGCTACGCCGCCGCCGGCCGGCACTGCGGACCGGAGCACGCCGACTCCGTACGCTCCCTCCTGCTCGTCGCGGCCCGCGCCTCGGGGCCCTCCGTCACCCGGCTCTACGAACAGGGCACCGCCGCCGAACGCCGCGCCGTCCTCCTCACCCTGCACCTCCTCGACCTCGGCGACACCGCACTCCCGCTCGTCGAGGACGCGCTGCGCGCCAACGACACCCGGCTGGTCGCCGCGGCCGTCGGCCCCTACGCCGCCGAGCACCTCGACACCCATGCCTGGCGGCACGCCGTACTGAAGTGCCTGTTCACCGAAGTGCCGGTCGCGGCCGTCGCCCGGCTCGGCGACCGGGCCCGCGGAGATGCCGAACTCGCACGCATGCTCAGCGACTTCGCCGCCGAACGCACCGCCGCCGGCCGCGATGTCCCCGAAGACCTGCGCACGGTCCTCGCCCTCACCGCCCCGGCCGGCGAGGGCGCCCACCAGGCCCCGCCGACCGCAGCTCCCGCAGCCCCCGCCCCCACGGAGGAGTCCTGATGCGCATCTTCGACCCCCACATCCACATGACCTCCCGCACCACCGACGACTACCAGGCGATGTACGACGCGGGCGTCCGCGCGCTCGTCGAACCCTCCTTCTGGCTCGGCCAGCCCCGCACCTCGCCCGCCAGCTTCTTCGACTACTTCGACGCGCTCCTCGGCTGGGAGCCCTTCCGCGCCTCCCAGTACGGCATCGCGCACCACTGCACGCTCGCCCTCAACCCCAAGGAGGCGAACGACCCCCGCTGCACCCCTGTCCTGGACGCGCTGCCCCGCTACCTCGTGAAGGACGGGGTCGTCGCCGTCGGCGAGATCGGCTACGACTCCATGACCCCGGCCGAGGACCACGCCCTGGCCGCCCAGCTCCAGCTCGCCGCCGACCACGGGCTGCCCGCCCTCGTCCACACCCCGCACCGCGACAAGCTCGCCGGTCTGCACCGCACCATCGACGTCATCCGCGAATCGAACCTCCCCCCGGAGCACGTCCTCCTCGACCACCTCAATGAGACAACGGTAGAGGCCGCCACTGACAGCGGCTGCTGGGCCGGATTCTCCATCTACCCGGACACCAAGATGGACGAGGACCGGATGGTCACCATCCTCCGGAACCACGGCACCGAGAAGATGATCGTCAACTCGGCCGCCGACTGGGGAAAGAGCGACCCCCTCAAGACCCGCAAGGTCGCCGACGCCATGCTGAAGGCCGGCTTCACCGAGGACGACGTCGACAAGGTCCTGTGGCGCAACCCCGTCGCCTTCTACGGTCTGAGCGGCCGCCTCCAGCTGGACGTCCCGGCCCCCGAACCACTCCACGAGGGCAACTCCATCCTGCGCGGCGGGGAGTGAGGCGGACATGCGCTTCCGCCACCCGGACGGTTCCACCGTCCACCTCGCCTACTGCACCAACGTCCACCCCGCCGAAACCCTCGGCGGCGTCCGCGCCCAGCTCCGCGACCACTGCGAACCCGTCCGCCGCCGACTCGGCCGGGACCGGCTCGGCATCGGCCTCTGGCTCGCCCGGGACGCGGCCCGCGCCCTGATCAACGACCCCGCCGAACTCCGCGCGCTGCGCTCCGAACTCGACAGCCGCGGCCTCGAAGTGGTCACCCTCAACGGCTTCCCGTACGAAGGATTCGGCGCCGACGAGGTCAAGTACCGGGTCTACCGGCCGGACTGGACCGAACCCGACCGCCTGGCCCACACCACCGACCTCGCCCGCCTCCTGGCCGCCCTGCTCCCGGACGACACCACCGAGGGCACCATCTCCACCCTGCCGCTCGCCTGGCGCACCCCCTACGACGCCGACCCCGAGGCGGCCCGCACCGCGCGCGCCGCCCTCACCACACTCGCCCAGCGCCTCGACGCACTGGCCGAACTGACCGGCAAGTCCATCCGCGTCGGCCTCGAACCGGAACCGGGCTGCACGGTCGAGACCACCGCCGACGCCATCGCCCCGCTCACCGACGTGGCCCACGACCGGATCGGCATCTGCGTCGACACCTGCCACCTCGCCACCTCCTTCGAGGACCCCGGCACCGCACTCGACGCGCTGGCCGCCGCCGGCATCCGCGTCGTCAAGTCCCAGCTCTCCGCAGCCCTGCACGCCGAGCACCCCCACCTGCCCGAGGTCCGCACCGCGCTCGCCGCGTTCGCCGAACCCCGCTTCCTGCACCAGACCCGCACGAGCACCGCCGCCGGCCTGCGCGGCACCGACGACCTGGACGAAGCCGTCGCCGGCCGGGCGCTCCCGGACAGCACGCCGTGGCGCGCCCACTTCCACGTACCGCTCCACGCACCCCCGGCGCCCCCGCTGACCTCGACGCTGCCCGTGCTCCGCGACACGCTCACCCGGCTCGTCGGCGGACCCGTGCCCCTGACCCGGCACCTGGAGGTCGAGACGTACACCTGGCAGGCGCTGCCCGCCGAACTGCGCCCCCGCACCCGCCCCCAGCTCGCCGACGGCATCGCCGCCGAACTCACGCTCGCCCGCGACCTCCTGGTCGACCTCGGCCTCAAGGAACTGCCATGACCGACGAAGCCACCCCCGGCCCCACCCCCCTCCTGGTCCTCGACGTCGTCGGCCTCACCCCGCAGCTCCTGGCCCACATGCCGAACCTCCGGGCCATGGGGGAGCAGGGTGCGAAAGCACCGCTCTCCACCGTCCTGCCGGCCGTCACCTGCGCCGCCCAGTCGACCTTCCTCACCGGCACGATGCCCGCCGAACACGGCATCGTCGCCAACGGCTGGTACTTCCGCGAGCTCGGCGACGTCCTGCTGTGGCGCCAGCACAACGGGCTCGTCGAGGGCGACAAACTGTGGGACGCGGCCCGCCGCGCCCACCCCGGCTACACCGTCGCCAACATCTGCTGGTGGTACGCCATGGGAGCCGACACCGACTGGACGGTCACCCCGCGCCCCGTCTACTACGCCGACGGCCGCAAGGAACCCGACTGCTACACCAGGCCCCCCGCCCTGCACGACGAACTGACCGACAAACTCGGCACGTTTCCCCTCTTCCACTTCTGGGGCCCCGGCGCCGACCTCGTCTCCTCCCAGTGGATCATCGACGCCACCCGGCACATCATCGCCACCCGCACCCCCGACCTCGCCCTCTGCTACCTGCCGCACCTCGACTACGACCTCCAGCGCTACGGCCCCGACGACCCCCGCTCCCACCGGGCCGCCGCCGACCTCGACCGGGCCGTGGCCCCGCTGCTGGCCGACGCCCGCGCCGAGGGACGTTCCGTCGTCGCGCTCTCCGAATACGGCATCACCCGCGTCGGCCGCCCCGTCGACATCAACCGCGCCCTGCGCCGGGCGGGCCTCCTGGAGGTCCACACCCAGGACGGCATGGAATACCTGGACCCGATGACCTCCCGGGCCTTCGCCGTCGCCGACCACCAGATCGCGCACATCTACGTACGCCGCCCCGAGGACCTGGAAGCGACCCGGGCGGCCCTCGCGGACCTGCCGGGCATCGAGCAGCTCCTCGACGACGAGGGCAAGAAGGCGCACCACCTGGACCACCCCCGCTCCGGCGAGCTGGTCGCCGTCGCGGAGAAGGACGCCTGGTTCACGTACTACTACTGGCTCGACGACGCCCGCGCCCCCGACTTCGCCCAGCTCGTCGAGATCCACCGCAAACCCGGCTACGACCCCGTCGAGCTCTTCATGGACCCCCAGGACCCCTACGTCCGGGTCAAGGCCGTCTCGGCGGTCGCCCGCAAGAAGCTCGGCCTGCGCTACCGCATGGCGGTCGTCCCCCTGGACCCCTCACCTATTCGCGGCAGCCACGGCCGCCTCCCCGAGAGCGACGACGATGGTCCGCTCATCCTCTGCTCCACCCCCCACGCGTTCCCCGACCGGGTCAGGGCCACCGAAGTGAAGGCCCTGCTCCTCCAGCTTGCCGGACTGCACTGACATTCCCCGTCACGCACCCGGCACCGCACCACTCACCCCGTCAGGTCACCAAGGGAGATACCCGAACATGAGCCGCACCCCCAAGGACACCGAACTCGCCCGCAGACTGAGCCGCCGCAACATCCTCGGTGTCGCCGCCGGAGCCACCGCCGCCACCATCATCGGCACCGCGAGCGCCCAGGCCGACAGCCGCGGCCAGGGACACGGCAACGGCCACGGACATGACCACGGCCATGGCCACGGCAAGGGCAAGCCCGTCCTGCCCCCCGGCCGCCTCGGCATCCAGCTCTACAGCCTCCGCGACCAGATCTCCACGCTGGGCTTCGCTCCGGTCTTCGCCGAACTGGAGAAGTACGGCTACGACGAGATCGAACTCGCGGGCTACACCCAGGGCTCGGCCGGTCCCATCACCCTGGCCCAGCTCAAGCGGCTGGCCCGCGACCACGGACTCAACCCGATCGGCAGCCACGTCGGCTACTACGACGACAACAACCCCGGCGCGTACACCTTCGCCCAGAACCTGGAGAAGGTCCTCGACGACGCCCAGGCCCTCGGCCTCAAGCACATCGGCACGGCCTCGGGCCCGTTCCGCTACGGCTCCACGGTGGACGGCTGGAAGCGGGCGGCCGAGGACTTCAACACCTACGGGGCGGCCGCCCGCAAGCGCGGCATGAAGTTCTACCAGCACAACCACGCCGAGGAGTTCTCCTTCGCGACCGACAAGCCCAACGTGCGCCTCTACGACGTCCTGCTCGCCGAGACCGACCCGGACCTCGTCTACCTGGAGCTGGACATCTACTGGGCCTACTGCGCCCAGTTCCGCTTCAGCAAGCGCGTGGACGGCAGCCCGGCCCCGCTCGACCCGCTGAAGTACGTCCTGAAGCACCCGAACCGCTACCCGCTCTTCCACGTCAAGGACGGGGTCCGCGACGAGACGACCCGCGACGGCTACCGCATGTCGGACGTGGGCGACGGGGACATCGACTACAGGACGTTCCTGTCCGAGGTCACCCAGCGCACTCACCACGGCCGGACCTACCACCACTGGCAGGCGGAGCACGACAACCCGGTCGAGTCGCTCGCGTTCGCCCGCAAGTCGAGCGAGCACCTGCACTCGCTGCGTGAGGGCCGTTGCGGCGACTGACGGGTGAAGCACCCCGGCCCGCCGGATCCTCTCCGGCGGGCCGGGGCGCAGCGGCGGGGCCGGGCGGCAGCGTCTTCCGCGCCGCGGCCCCTATCCGATGCCCTGCCGGTCAGGCAGCAGGGCGAACTCCCGGTCGGCGGCCACCGCCACCGTGCGCTCCACGGTCCGGACGAGCAGCGCACGATGCCTGACCAGTGACTTCTTCCGGTCCTCCGGGACGAACAGCAGCAGGTCGTCCAGCCCCGCCATGAGCCGGCGCGTCACCTGGGGACTGCCGGCGACACACCACCGGATCTCTTCGAAGGCGAGGTCGACCAGGTCGTTCCACTCCGGACCGTCCTGCACCAGGCGTACCCGCCCGTCCCGGTCCCGGTGGTGGACGGCGCCGAGCGGCAGGTGCGCCACGGCCGCCAGGAACTGCACGATCCGGTCCAGACACTGCACGGCGGTGGTCGGATCGTTCACGGACGTCGACAGGGCCCGCAGGGCGATGTCCGCGAGCTGACGCAGCCCGAACGCCAGATCCTGGTGCAGGGTCCGCTCCACCGAGACGGAGACCGCGTACCGCAGCCGGCGCGGAGGGGGCACGGACCCGCCGTGGACGGCGAGCACCGGCGTCCCCGGCACCACGAAGTCCCCGATGCGTGGAATGAGCCGCAGCACGACATCCTGCCGCCGCGCGGCCCGGACCAGCCGCGCCGTATTCACGTCCCGCAGCACCCCGGCCCGCCCCTCGTGCAACACCCGCGCGGTCTCCGGCCCCGGCTCGTCCTCGCCCCGCGGCCCTCTCGGCATCCGGCCCAGCACCCGGAACGAGTCGCGCGCGATCCTGTCCACGACCGGCCCCACCTGCATCAGCCGCAGCGTCGCGCTCACGTAGACGACGAAGAGCAGCAGGCTCAGCCCGAGCATCACCAGGATGAGCAGGCTCTGCACCAACGGGACCGAGACCACCCGGCGCGGATCGCTCTCGCTCTCGTACGAGGAGAGCACCAGCAGCGAGAAGAGGAACGTCGCGAGGAACACCGTCAGCGTGAGCTTGCTGATCCGGCTCCTGACGAAGATCCGCACCACCCGGGGCGTCAGCTGGCCGCTTGCCATCTGCACCGCGACCAGCGAGATGCTGAACACGACGCCGATGAAGGTCATCATCGCCGAGCTGATCGTGGTGACGATCGTCTTCGCGTCCTGGGAGAACGCGATCAGCTCGCCCAGCTCGTCGTACGCCTCCTCCCGCTGGAGCAGCGTGACGATCGCGTCGTCCAGTTCGGTGGCGATCAGCCACAGCACGAACACGCAGACGAACCCCATGGTCGGGGCGGACCAGAAGGTGTCGCGCAGGTGCTCGCGCAGGGGGGACAGCGGACGGGGCCGGCGGTAGCCGCGATCACTCATGGACGCGAAGGTAGCCCCAGGACCTCCGAGGACCGGGGAGGCCGAGCTCCCACCGGCACGCCGCACCGCACTGACCACCGGATATGCGGGTGAAGGGCGCGCCGATCCCCTGGTATTGTTTTCCATGTCGCCGCGGGGAACACGCCGCGAACGACAGACACCTTGTCCGGGTGGCGGAATGGCAGACGCGCTAGCTTGAGGTGCTAGTGCCCTTTATCGGGCGTGGGGGTTCAAGTCCCCCCTCGGACACTTGAGGGACGTTCACGAGATCGTCCCGAAGCGTTCACGAATTACCGGTCGAGTCATGTGACTCGCCGGTATTTCGTCGTTTCTGGGGCCTTGAGCCTCGTGATCGGCTCGATGAGGGGGGTGAGGCGGTGGCGGTCCAGGTACTGCGCCTCTCACCTGCGGAAACAAGACATGCCTGCGCGACGGCTGGTAGCCGTGGCGCAGGCATGTGGGGTTTTCAGGGGGCGGAGCGCGACGGAGGTGTGTCACTCGCGTGGCGGAGGCTCGACCTGCTCGTTCGGAAGCGGTCGGGCCAGGGGCCGGGCGGAGGGCTCACCAGATTGGGTTGCGGCGCTCTGCGTGCCGGCTTTGCGGGGCTGGATGCCCTGGTCGCGGAGGAACCGTCGGATGGCTCTGAGGTTCGCCACGAAGATGATGACGGCATTGAGCAGGGTCTGCGCGACGCGTCCGTGCGGCAGGCGGAGCTGGGGATTGTCGATGCTGTCGAGGGCGGACTTCTTGAGGTTGCCGTTGCCGCCCTCGTTCTGACTGCGCAGTCCGGACCAGGCTTCTTGCCACAGAGGGGTGAACAGGGGGTATTTCTGCCGCCACTTGGCCAACACGGTGCCCGGGACGGTGATGCTCTTCCCTCTGCAGATGTCGGGGTAGACGTGGGTGTCCCGCTTGGGCCTGGGGATGGTGGGCAGGGCTGCGGGGGTACGGACAGTGGGGGCGTCGAGGTCGACGACGGTGGACGGGCGTGGCTGGGGTCGGCGGTAGCAGGTGACCGTGGCGTGCGGCCCGAGGGCGGGGCACTGTCTGCGCTGGTCCCCTGCGGGCCCGTACTCCTTGATCTTGGTCTGGTAATCCTTCCGGGACTGGATCAGGTTGAGTGCGTGGGCGCGGTCCTCGTCCGTGCGGCTGTCGATGTATGTGGCGCCCGCAGTGATGAGCGGGGCGGGCATCAGCGGGCAGTAGAACTCGCCGCCGACCAGCTGCATGCCGCGGAACTCTCCCTGTCGGTCGACCTTGTCGTCGTTGTAGTGCTTCACCGCGTTGAGGCCGAGTTTGAGCAGCTGCAGATGCAGGTTGTGAGGCTTGGCCTGGGTGATGCCCCGGTCGGCGCAGAACAGGTCTTTGACCAGGCCTCGTTCGAAGGCCGGCTGGATGGCGCGCAGGGCGGCCGGGCCGGGTTCGGTGCCCGGGGTGTGAAGGATCATGCCGAGGCAGACCGCCGGGTAGGCGCCGGCGAGGTCGCCATGGCCATGGCCCGGGAACGCGGCCATCATGGCGTAGCGGAACTCTCTCTTCTCCGGCGCCTTGGCCCTCTTCTCCTGTGTCGACTTGGTCTTGCGAGGCGGTGGCTTGTTCGCCGTGCCACGCCGGGTGCCAGTGTTCGTGGAAGCCGCAGGTTTGCCGCTGGGTCCCGCCTTCTTCTGCTTCTTCTGCGTTCCTCCCTTCATGTACATCCCGGCGGTGATCTCAAGCGAGGCCCGGTCCCGGTGGTAGTCCGGCTCTTTGCCCCAGACCGGAACCGGAGTGTCATCGACCGCGATGTGGCCAGGCCACCGAGCGAAGTCGCCGCGCCGGTAGGAAGCCATCACCGGAGCGAGAACCAGATCCTGGGCGATGGCCTCCAGATTGCGCACGGTGTCCTGATTGGCGCGGGCATTCCACTTCCGTCGGATCTTCTTGGCCTCGCTGAGCGACAGCCGCTTGCGGCGGTCGTGTGGTGCCGGGTCGAGGCGCCGGGTCATCGAGGCCCAGGACCGGTAGACGCGCTTCGACGTCGCGTACTGGTGGTGCGCGACGCGGTCGATCTCTTCTCGGGTTGCACCCTCGGGGATGTGCAGGTCGACGTTGGGGACGTCAAGGAGGGCCTTGGACCCTGGAGACAGGGCGAAGAAGAGTGTCTCCCATGCGTCGTTGATGTTCGCGCTCTTGCCCATGTACTGCGACAGGATCAGGCCGATCAGCACTGTGCGGAACGGGAAGCCCTTCGGGCCTGGCCGGTGCTCGTTGGAGGGAAGGCGTTCCAGTACTCCGCTGTGGCGCACGAGGTCGAAGACCTGCCTCACAACGCGGTCGTTGAGGGTACGGCCGGGGGCCTGCGGTGCAGGGCGTAAAGCGAGGCCGGTACGCCGGCAAGGTTTGTCTTCCGGGTTCTTCCTGCTCATGCCGCCCCCCGCAACAGATCGGATGCCTCCGCTTCGGGCACGTCGTGGAGGAAGACGAGGTATCGCGAGAGGCTGTGCAGGGTCCCGAGTCCCGACGCTTTGAGGATCACCTTCAGCGGAATACCTGCATTCAGCAGTTCGACGAGCCAGGTCGTACGCAGCCGCTGGGTCTGCAGCACTGCACCGTCACAACGGCCGATGATCCGCGGGTACCTGGCCAGCCAGTCCGATGCGATGTGCTTGCTGGTGCGGTCCTGCCAGTCTGGCCGGAAGGCGTACGCGTCTGCCGGGATGTGGGCGGCTTCCGCCAGCAGCAGTTCCTCGTAGGCGTACCGGCACACGACAGTGCGCGGACGGCGCCCGTGCACCTTGACCAGTGCCCGGCCGGTGGGGCCCGCGAGGATGTCCCGCCCCTGAACGTACACAAGATCCTCAACGGCGAGCCCGCAGCCGACGCCGAGGCAGAACAGAAGACAGGCGTTGCGCCGCTGGGCGGGGGTGGGCAGGCTCTGCGCCCAGATCAGCCAGTAGGCGATTTCCGCCGGCGGGTAGGGGGCCACTGGGGCGGCGGTGGCCTTCAGCCGGATCGGCGGATGCTGTCCGAGCTGGTCCAGCAGGAGTGCTTCGGAGGCCCGGCGCAGCTGGCTGCTGCAGGTACGGCGGCTGTTGGCGGCCATGTCGCGGCAGCCGACGAGGATGAATCGTTCGACGGTGCTCTGGTCAAGGATCACCGAGGGTTCGAGCGGGAGGCCCTGGGCCTCGACCCAGGCGACCAGCCGTGCGAGCGGCGTCATGACCACGTCTGGGCCGTAGGGTCCCGCTGCGACCGCCATGAATCCCAGCGAGCGGACGACCGGCGCGATGCGGCGCCACTGGGCGGGCGGCACCGTCTCCGCCTTCGGTGCGTAGGCCAGCAGGCGATTCGACACAGCGACCTCCAGGCGCAAGGCCCATGACATGTGGCCGGTTAACCGGCCACTGGTGTCAGTGTCGATCACGATCTGAAGGAACGCATCTTTATGACCGGAGGCCGAGCGCGCACGGCGCCGCCATGGAGCTACGCCGTCGATCCGGAGGAGTGGCCGGATGCCCGGATCGCCGGGGAGCCCGCCGCGGCGGTCGTCCAGACGATTGCCCGCCGTCTCGCCGCCGCCCTGCGCGAGAGGCCGGAGCTCTCGCTGCGTGCACTGGCCGCCCAGAGCGACGTCGGCAGACAGACCATCGGTGATCTGCTGGCGGGCGCCACCTGGCCGGATGTGCTGACGGTCTGCCGACTGGAGCGCGCCCTGGGCCTGGCGCTCTGGCCCGGATCGAATGCGACCCAATGAGCTCATGACTGATCCCCAATTGCCTATTTGAGGTCAGTCGTGCACGCTCAAGTGCGGAATGGCGCAGACGCCCTATAGCGCTACCCGTGGGAGCGCTAGAGTGAACGTGCGCGACGGACCGGAACCCTGGTAGGAGAAGCGTCCGTTCGCGTGTTTGGCGGCCTCCCTCGACCGCTAATCGAGGGAGGCCTGCTTGTTGGGTTACGGTCGTTCCCGGGTGGATCAAGCGGCCCGGGATGACAGCACGGCCCGGAACATTCCCGGTGCTACGTTTTCCACCTCGCCAAGTTGCTTCATGCGGTTGAGGGTTTTTCCTACGGATGAGCGGACCGTCGCGTCCGCTCCTGGGCGCACCGCCGCCGCGATATCGGTGATGGACATTGCCTCTTGAGCAGCGCACAGGAGTGTGAGGATCGCATCGCGCATGCTTCCGTTACGCGGTGGCCCCAGGGTCCGAGCGCCAATCCCCGGGCGCGCATCTTCGGACGAAGGATCCTCGTCGACGACAGAAACTTCAGACGGACCCTCCCGGGAAGGCTGGGCGGTTTCCGCGTCCTCGCCAGTGTCCGGCGGCTCTTCGCGGACATCGGTGGATTCGATGCCCTGGCACATCATCGCGTACACAGCTTCCAATGTCGCCAACTCGTCGCGCAGTGAAGTGATCAGCTCCTTCACGGCATGCCGGGCCTGGCCGATGTAGACACCCTTGTCTGACGCAGGTGCGCTGGTCCGGTATCCCGCCATAGCGAACTCCTAAGGAAGGCCGCTGCCAGTGTAGGGACGGCACACTGTGGCACGCACGCAGTTCCTGTGAGGCGCTATCAAACGGTCAGCAGTGCGCTCAAGCACGGCAAGTCCGGTCGGGGTTAGCGCAGGACTCGACCCGTCTTGGCGCAGAGTTGGCTCGCCGGGTTCGTGCGATGCCGCACCGGAACTGGTGAGACGTGCAACCACAGAATTCTGACGTGTGGATTCTGTCGAAGCTCCCGGTCTCCGGGAGCGTTTGAGCGTTACGGTTCCTTCATGGTGGATGGCAAGCATCTGTCGGCGACAGAGGCCTTGGCGTCGGTGACGAAGGCCCTGGATGTTCTAGTCCTGGCGTATGACCGGGGGGAAATCGGTGTTACCGAAACCGCCCGGGAGCTCGGTATCTCACGTTCCACCGCACACCGCATCCTGGTCACCCTGCAGCGCACAGGTTTCCTGCGCCACGATCCTGGCCAGCACGGATACTCAGCGGGGCCGCAGCTCGTACGTATGGGACTGGCCGCGATCGCCCAGCTGGACGTCCGACGACAGGCGCGCAGACCCCTGGAGGAGCTCTCCGAGAAGCTGCAGGAGACGGTGTGCCTGTACTTCCTGGATGCGGCGGTCGTCCGACTACTCGACGGAGTCGAGTGCCGGCATGTCCTGCGCGTCAGCGTTCCGCTCGGACAGGAGCTCCCTGCCCACGTCACAGCGGCGGGCAAGGCCCTGCTCGCACTGCGCGACCCGGCAGATGTACGCGCGACACTCCCGGCCGTGCTCCCTGCCACGGCGGCAGGAAGCATCACTGAGTGGCCGCTGCTTGAAGTGGAGTTGGAGGAAGTCAGAGTCCGGGGATGGGCGGCAGACCTCGAAGAAAGTGCACACGACCTGCACGGCGTAGGCGTGGCCATCCGTAACCGCATAGGGGAACCGCTCGCCGCGATCTCCGTGTACGCGCCCGCCGTACGTCTGCGTGAACAGGACATGCCAGCGGTTGCCACGGCCCTGCAGGAGACCGCCACCACGATCGCCAGGGCAAAGTGACAGCGGGTTCCGAGGTGCCGGGACTCAAGGCCCCAACGTGATCCGCCCGTCCGGGATCCACCCCTCCAGGTATCCCGTCAACAGCACATCCACATCTGGCAGATCGCACCGTGTGCACAACTCCTGCCACTGCTCAGGCCCTGCCCAGCGTGTCACTCCCCTCCAGGGCAGATGCTCCAGCGGAGCACCAGCCACAGCGAGACGAAAGATAAACACGTGTGCCTCTCGGCGGCTCCGACCTATGGGCACAGGCACCTGGGCCCAGCGGCATCCCTCAACGGCGCCCCCGTGCACCGGCATCGCGCCGACCGCATCGCGGAGTACGCGCACTGCCGCCTCACGGTAGGGCTCTGCGGCTCGGACCGATCCTGACGGGAGCACCCATCGGGGACCAGCTCCAGGCGGGTCGTCTGTCACCAGGGCAAGCCGCCCGTCCGAGCTCAGCAACGCGACGAACACCACCCGCCGCATCCTGGGAGGCGGCACGGCAGGGCACCTCGAACTCTTGGCAGCGTCCAGGAAAGCAGGCACGGTCCGATCCTGACATGTGGCCGGTTAACCGGCCACTCGTGTCCTAGAGAGACGCAGGTTTCATCTCGGAGCTCGATGCGGCGAATCTGATCTATGTCTGGGCAGCAGCAAGCCGCACGGATACTTCAGGGGCCGTTGCCCGAGTATTGCGCAGCCGGCCACTTTGGTGATGTCACCGATCGCCGAGTTCAGCTTCACGACGGTGTCCTCACTTTTCTTCTCTCGGGGGAAGCCACCGGCGAGAACCTGCTTGCGCAGGGCGCTGACCTAGCAGGTGCCCAGCAGTCCGGTACGGATCACCGGATCGCGCAGCAGAGCGAGGGTGTCGGACTCGTCCGTGAAGATGTCCTCGGCGCCCGGGACAACTGCTTGGTGGAACATGGCATGAACAACGTCGGCGGTGGGCTGCTCCCAGATGGTTGCTGCACAGGCTGCCACCTCCTCCAAGTCGTCCTTTTCGAGGGCAGTACGCCACTTGTTCAGCAGAAGCGGGGTGATCCGGTAAGCATTGAGCCGTCCCCGGACGAGGATTCTCCGGTTGAGACCGAAGACCTTGATCGTCGCGGTGCCCCTGTCGGTGAGGTCGATGTATTCGCCAGCAGCGAGCGAGAGGTGCAGATGCGGAGCGGGATCCTCGCTGCTCGGGTCGATGAGCAGGGAGGTGCCGTCGTCGGCGAGGGGAAAGAGGTCACGTTTGAGGTGGCTGTTGCACAGGGAGCACGCCAGCAGGTGGTTGTTCCAGTCGAAGGTCCGTAACGGATTGACCCGGACGGGCTCGAAGTGGTCGATGTCCGTGCCCTGGTTGTCCCCGCAGTACATGCACCGCTCCAGCCCCGGCGCCATCTCCGCGAGGGCGCCTTTCAGCACGGGATGTATGTGCCTGCGGACGGACGTCTGCTTCCATAACTGCCTGGCTCGCTGCTTGGGTACTGCGGCCTGCCCGATGTCACCGGTGTAGCCGGCCATGGAAGTCAGCGTTGGCTGTGGGAGTGGCACCCTCGTCACTCGGATCATGAATCGTGCCGCGGGTGACGGGAGTGGAGCCGGGCTGCGATCTCGTCGACGCGGGTTGCCGGTGAACTGGCCAGCTTGCGTTTCAGGTGACGGTACCGGTCCTTTTCCTCTTCGCTGGCCCGGCCTCGCACGACGTCCAGTTCCAGGGCGATGAGTTCCTCGCGCTTCTGTTCGGCCTGGTCCGAGTAGGGGGTGTCGAGCCCGAACAAATCCGAGAGCACGGCGTCGTCACCGCTGCCGAAGACGATGCGGTCGTAGAGGTGCTGGGGCACGACCTCCACAGGGCTCTCCTCGTCGGGGCCCGGCAGCCGGATCAGCCCGCCCGGGTCCGCCGCCTGGCAGATGTAGGGGCTGTGCGTGGTGACGATGAACTGGATGTTCGGGAAGTGCGCCTTCAGCCAGCCGCCGATGCGCTTCTGCCAGGACACGTGCAGATGTGCGTCGATCTCGTCGATGATGACGACCCCGGAACTCGCGACGTTCGGCGTGCCATCCGTCGTGTCCAGGACGAGTTCGCCGTAGGCGTCATGGATCTGCTTGAGGATGTCCACGACCAGGGCCGCCACCGTGCGGTAGCCGTCGCTCATCTCCCGTAGCGGGAATCGGTGGTTGCGGTTGACGACCCACAGGCCCTCGGAGTCGACGTTGTCGATCCGGTAGTCGTCGGGCAGCAGGTCGTCGCCCAGGATGGCCAGGGCGGCTGCCTTCAGGTCCCGGGCGCCGTCACGGTCCTCGAACGCGCGCAGGTGCTGCTCGATGAGCCAGCTCACGCCTTCCGCCAGCGACGCGTCCTCGTGGAAAAGGCTCGTCAGCCGGGCGACCGCGCCCGAGCTGGACATCAGCCGCTGGATGTCGCTGGAGCCCCCGGCGAGCCTGCGGAAGGGGCCGTATCCCGCGCAGAACCATCCCACCGGATTGTCCGCCCAGGGGCCGCGCTGGGCGACGGGGCGTTCCTTCTGGTAGCCGATGGCGTTCAGCGCCGGCTGTCCGGCCCTGCTGGAACCCGGCTTGCCGGAGAGAGACGTCTGCTCCGCCGCGGTCCAGCGTAGCCCGGCCCAGATCGGCCGGACCGGACGCCGCCCCGTGGTGAACTGATCCTGCTCCGGGTCATGGACCAGGCACACTTCAGCCTTCGCCACCGTCTCGTCCCGCGAGACCCAGGTGTCGAACCCGGGGACGAGACTGCGGGCCACGGCGGGTCCGCTGATCGTCAGGGCGACCGCGCGTAGCAGGGTCGTCTTCCCCGAGCCGTTGCGGCCAGCCAGGACCGTCCAGCCGGCGTATGAGCCGTCGGGCCTCGTCAGGTCCAGGTCGACGTCGCGCGCACCGTGGAACGACCTGATGTTCCGTAGGCGAAGGTTCTTCAGGTACATGTCTCGTCCGCCCGGATCCCGTTCTGAGGTGAGAGCCGGACGACGGCCGGCTCCGTGGTGACTCTAACGCGGCGGCGTTGCGTCGCGTCAGCGCAGGTCAGTGGCTTCCCTCCAGGAACGGGCTGCGTGGTCCGGCCCAGGTGATGGAGAGTTGTTCGCGAGCCCTGGTGGCGGCGACGAACAGCAGCGAGCGCTCACGCTGCAGGTCACGGTCGTGCTGAGTGCGGTCCTCGGAGACCGAGGTGACGGCGCCGGGCTGCGGCACGTGATCCGCGCCCACCCCGATGATCGCGACCGCCCGGTACTCCAGGCCCTTGATCCGGTGCATCGTCATCACGTGCACCCCGGAACCGATCGCCGGAGTCTGCCGCGGTTTCACCCTGACGGCCTTGATCCCCGCGTTGTGCAACGCCTCCACCGCCGCGTCCGCGAGCTTGTTGGTCCGGGCGGTGACGACGATCTCGTCCTCCTTCAGCCCTTCGCCCAGCCACTCCTCGACCCGTCCGGCCAGGCCGGTCAGTTCGGCGACCGTGGAGGGGTATTCGGTGAGCTCGGGCTTCGCGCCGCCGAGAACGGACCGGTAGCCACCCAGGTCCTCGGTCGCGTCGTCAAGGTCGTCGAAGCTCGCATCGCCCAGCAGGCTCAGCGACGTTCCGAGGATCTGACGGGTCGTACGGTAGTTCAGCGTCAGCCGCCTGGAGCGCCTCCCCCGCACGTTGATGCCGTGGGCGCTCAGCGCGGTCCGGTTGTCGTAGATCCGCTGGTGGGCGTCGCCGACGATGAAGAGGTCGTCCTCGCCGACCGGGACGAGCGCCCGCAGCAGCTTCCAGTGCGCGGCGTGCAGGTCCTGGGCCTCGTCCACGACGATGTGCCGGTACGGGCGGGTCTCGTCGCTCCAGCCCGAGGCGATCCGGGCGGCCTGCGCGGCGAGTTGGGTGACGCCGACCTCACCGGCCGCGTCCAGCCGGTGCTCGAACGCCTCGATCAGTCCCCACACCTGCGCCCGTTCCGGGCGGTTGAGGCGCCGACCGCGACCGGCCCGGCTGGCGACGAGGTACTCGTCGCGGCTGCGCACGTCCTGGGCGAGCACGACCTGCTTCCACTCGGCCTCCAGGAAACGTGCGTCCCAGCGGTGTGGCTGCTGTTCCTCGGCCAGGTCCTCCCAGCGCCTGCGGATCTCGTCGTCACCGAGGGACTTGGGGGTCTTCGCGCCGAAGACCTCCTTGGCGATGCCGTAGGCGACCTTGTCGATGTTGCGGACGTCCACCTTGGCGGTGAGCTGGGTGCCTCCGAGGTCCTCAAGGAGCGAGCGCAGCAGTTCGGCGAGAGTGGTGGTGTAGGTGGTGAGCAGGATCGCCTGGCCGGGCGGCAGCCGTTCGGCCAGGGCCTTGACCCGGTGCAGGGCGACGACGGTCTTGCCCGTGCCGGGGCCGCCGGTGACCCGTACCGAGCCCTTGTTGGGGGTCTTGCGCTCGGCCAGGGCGCGCTGGGCCGGGTGCAGGAAGATCCGCCAGGCCGACAGCGGCTCGGACATGATCCGGCCGAACTCGGCGACGTCGCCGGTGACGACGAAGGACTCCTTGGTCGCGGGGCGCTCGTTGGCGGCCTCGTAGTCGTCCGGGTCGATGGTGTCACTGGTCGCGGCGACCGAACTGACGTGCTCCCAGACGTCCTCGACGGTCATGCCGTCGGCGAGGCAGAGGATCACGTCCCTGGCGAGCTTGGGCAGATGCTCCACGAAGCCGAGTATCGCGTCGATGCTGCGGATCTCACGCAACGCCGGTACGACCGAGGGGTGCACGCCGAGCCGGTCGAAGTCGGCGTCGGAGACGTGGGCGAAGACGGACGGTTGCTCGGTGGCGGGTGCCTGTGCGGGCTGCCCGCTCAGGGTGCCGTGGAGGCTCGCGAGATTGATCAGCTCGACGCCGCCGGTGACCTTGTTGATGTCGAAGATGATGTGGGACGCCAGGGTGTAGGCGTCGTCGTGCGGCAGCACCGCGACCAGGTAGTAGATGCGGTCGGCGTAGTGCATCAGCACCGCGCGGAAGTTGTCGTTGATCCTGGCCGTGCGCACCCGCTTGTCCTCGGCGCCCTTCGGCGGCTTGAGGTTCAGCCCGTTGGCGTCCGGGTCCCGCTGCATCTTCATGATGAACTGCAGGACCTGTGCCTGGACCGACCCGTCGAGCTTGTCGTAGTACTTGCCGAAGACGTCCGCCATGACGACCTGGGCCTTGGACATCACACATTCTCCAAACGCTCGGCCAACTCGGCCACATCAACTGTCCCGGCGTGTACGACGTGCCAGCCGGCCTCCGCGAACGCGGCGTCACGGTGCTCGTCCGCGTCGAGGAACACCGCCACCCTGGCGTCCGGCCAGGCGAGTTCCGCCTGCTGCGCGACCCGGTCGTCGAGCTCGAAGCCGACCTCGGGGGCGCCGAAGTGACGGGTGCGGGCTTCCCGGCACAGGGCGAACAGCAGTTCCTCGGCCTGCGACGAAGCCCACTCGACCGCCTCTGCCCAGGGCTCCGGCAGTTCGTCGGGCAGGCCCGTGGTGGTGGGCAGCGCACCCGCGAGGAGGGCGACCGTGTGTGGGTCGAGCTGCCCGGCAGTGGACATCGCGATCTGGTGGAACGAACGCGGCAGGGCCGAACCACGGTCGCCCGTCAGCAGCTGCAGCAGATTGGACCACCGCAGCCAGTCGGCCCACCGCGCCCGGTGGCCCGGCTCGGCGACCGCCTCGTCGCGGTCGTCCAGCACGGTGAAGGCCGACCAGGCGGACATCCCGGGCTGCCCGGTCGCGGGCTCGGCCCGCCGGTCGAGCAGCCCGATGACACGCAGCCCGCCCAAGGTACGGACGTCCATCGCGATGGCGTCGGCGGCGCCCGGGTTGCCGGCGACCGGCAGGGGGC
>NZ_NTGZ01000141.1 GCF_002551245.1 Streptomyces sp. rh34 | reverse complement strand
TGCCAGCCCGCTCAGAGATGTGTATAAGAGACAGGCCGACGCGTTGGCCGGCACCCGTGCGGCCGACGCGTCAGGCGGACATCCCCCGCTCAGTTCATCGAGGTGCGGTGACGTTCCCGGACCGCCTCCACGGCCGTACGGGGCGGCGCGCCGGCGCCGCCCGGCCCGGGGCGGCTGCCGCCCCGGGTGAGGAAGTCGGCGAGCGGGAGCGTCGCCGCGCCCACGGTGACCGCGTCCGGGCCGAGGCGGCCCATCTCGATGGTGGTGCGGGCGGCCGCGTGGCGCAGGGCGTACTCGTTCGCGTACCGGCGGATGTCGGGCAGCAGGCGGGGGCCGATGAGCAGGCCCGCCCAGCCGCCGATCAGGATCCGCTCGGGCAGGAAGAGGTTGATCAGGTCGGCGAGGGCCGCGCCGAGGCATTCGGCTGTCTCGTCGAGCAGGGAGAGCGCCACCGGGTCCGGGGCGGGGCCGCCGTGTCCCGGGTAGGCGGCGGCGAGCAGGGCGGCCAGCGCCGTCTCGTCGTCGGCGTCCTCGGGCAGCGGGCCGCCCGCCTCGCGCCAGCGCTCGCGCAGGGCTTCCGCGCCCGCGTACGCCTCCAGGCAGCCGATGGAGCCGCAGCGGCACCGGCGGCCGCGCAACTGGACGGTGGTGTGGCCCCATTCGAGGGCGAGGCGCGTGCGGTCCTCGTCGAGGATGTCCCCGTGGTCGACACAGGCGCCCACGCCCGAGCCGATGAGGGCGATGGCGGCGGCGCCCGCGCCGCGGCCGCCGCCGAACCACATCTCGGCCTGGCCGAGCGTCTTGGCGCCGTTGTCGATGAACAGCGGCACCTCGGGCGGCACGTCGACCGCTTCGCGCAGCAGCTGCTCGAAGGGGACCGCGCGCCAGCCGATGGTCTGGCCGTGGACCACCGCGCCGCGTGTGCCGTCGGGCCCTTCGGGTCCGTCGCGCTCGATGATGCCGGGTACCCCGATGCCGATGCCGAGCAGGCGGCGCGGGTCGGCGCCCGCGTCGCGCAGCACATCCGCGACGCCGGTGCGGACGTGGGCGACGATGCGGTCGACGTCGTAACCGTGCTGGGCCAGCAGCCGTTCGGTGCGGGCCAGTTCGGTCAGGGAGAGGTCGAACAGCTCGACGCGGACCCGGGTCTCGCCGATGTCGATGCCGACGAGCAGCCCGCCGTCCGGGGCGACGCGCAGCAGCGTACGGGGGCGGCCACCGTCCGAGTCGACGACGCCGGCCTCCTCCAGCAGGCCCTCGGCGGACAGTTCCGCGACGACGTTGCTGACGGATCCCGAACTCAGGCCTGTGACCGGTCCGAGCTCCTGACGGCTCAGCGGGCCGTCGAAATACAACCGTTGCAATACCCTTGCCCGGTTGCCCCGCCGCAGGTCACGCACGGTCCGTCTGTTGCGCTCGGCCATGTTGCTCCTTCCCGTCCAGGAACATACCCCGGTCCCAGGCCTTGACGCGACCTTCTTTCACCTCTTAAATCACGGCATAAATTAAGTCATGGAGGCCGTTCGGTTCCCGAACGCAGCCATCCCCGGAAAGGGGCCACCTCTCATGCGTCATGTCAGAGCCGCAAGCGCCGCCACCCTCGCCCTCGCCATCGCCGTGACCGCCACCGGCTGCGGCGGCGGAACGACCTCGGGCGGCAGCAACGAGTCGCCGAAGACCCTCACCTACTGGGCGTCCAACCAGGGTCCCAGCATCGAGGCCGACAAGAAGATCCTCACTCCCGAGCTGAAGAAGTTCGAGAAGGAGACCGGGATCAAGGTGAAGCTGGAGGTCGTGCCGTGGGCCGACCTGCTGAACCGGATCCTCGCCGCCACCAGCTCCGGCCAGGGCCCGGACGTGCTGAACATCGGCAACACCTGGTCGGCCTCGCTCCAGGCGACCGGCGCGCTCCTGCCGTGGGACGAGAAGAACTTCGAGGCGATCGGCGGCCGGGACCGCTTCGTCGACTCGGCGGTCGACTCGGCCGGCAAGGAGGGCGAGCCGCCCGCCGCCGTGCCGCTGTACTCACTGGCGTACGCCCTCTACTACAACAAGAAGATGTTCGCGGAGGCGGGCGTCGAGAAGCCCCCGGCCACCTGGGACGAGCTGGTCGCCGCCGGCAAGAAGATATCCAAGGACGGCAAGTGGGGTCTGGGCGCCGAGGGCGGCAACCTCTCCAACAACATCCACCAGGCCTTCGTCCTGGGCCGGCAGCACGGCGCCGACTTCTTCGACAAGGACGGCAAGGCGACCTTCACCTCCGACGGCGCGGTCGCGGCGGTGAAGCAGTACATCGACTTCATGGCCGAGGACAAGATCATCGCTCCCGGCAACGCGGAGTACGCCCAGAACCAGTCGCTCACCGACTTCGCCAAGGGCAGGACGGCGATGGTGCTGTGGCAGGCCGCCGCCTCCACCTTCGCCGCCCAGGGCATGAAGCCCGAGGACTGGGGCGCGGCCCCGGTGCCGGTCCCCTCGGGCGTGCCGGGTGCGGGCAAGCAGACCAACTCCATGGTCGCGGGCATCAACATGGCTGTCTTCAAGAACACCAAGAACATCGACGGCGCGAAGAAGTTCGTGAAGTTCATGACGAGCGACGCCGAGCAGAAGCTGCTCAACAAGACCTATGGATCGATCCCGCCGGTCAAGGCAGCACAGGCCGATGCCGCGTTCGGGGCCCCCGACCTCAAGGTCCTCCGCGACACCCTCGCCACCAGCGCCGCCCCACTCCCCCAGGTCCCGAACGAGTCGCAGTTCGAGACGGCCGTGGGAACAGCCGTCAAGGAACTGTGGGCGGACGCCGCGGGCGGACGTCCCGTGACCGAGGAATCCGTCAGGGCACGCCTGGAAAAGGCCCAGCAGACGATGCAGCAGTGAGGCCCTGATCCATGACCGCCACCGTCACCACGGACCCCGAGGTCGACAAGTCGACCGGCACGGGTACGAGCCGGGGCACCGGGGGTGCGCGCAGGAGACTGCCGCGCATCCCCGACCGGATCCGCCGAGGCGGACTGCCCTACCTCCTGCTCCTGCCCGCCGTCCTGCTCGAACTCCTCATCCACATCATCCCGATGGTCATCGGGATCGTGATGAGCTTCCGGCAGCTCACGCAGTTCTTCATCAACAACTGGGGCGCGGCGCCCTGGACCGGCCTCGACAACTACGGCATCGCCGTCGACTTCGACGCGCCGATCGGTGAGGCCCTGCTCCACTCGTTCTTCGTCACCTGCGTCTTCACGTTCTTCTCGGTCGGCCTCGCCTGGCTGTTCGGCGTCACCGCGGCGATCCTGCTCCAGGAGAGCTTCCGCGGCCGGGGCTTCCTCCGCGCCGTCTTCCTCGTTCCGTACGCCCTGCCGGTCTACGCGGCCGTCATCACCTGGGCGTTCATGTTCCAGCGGGACAACGGACTGATCAACCACGTGCTGCACGACCAGCTCGGCATCACCGACCAGCCGTCGTTCTGGCTGATCGGCGACAACAGCATCTACGCCCTGATCATCGTCTCGGTGTGGAAGGGCTGGCCGTTCGCCTTCCTCATGCTGATGGCCGGGCTCCAGAACATCCCGCGCGAGCTGTACGAGGCCGCCTCGATCGACGGCGCCGGCATCTGGCAGCAGATCCGCCGGATCACGCTGCCCTCGCTGCGCCCGGTCAACCAGGTGCTGGTCCTGGTGCTGTTCCTGTGGACGTTCAACGACTTCAACACCCCGTACGTCCTGTTCGGAAAATCGGCACCGGAAAGCGCGGACCTGATCTCGATCCACATCTACCAGTCGTCTTTCGTCACCTGGAACTTCGGCACCGGATCCGCGATGTCGGTCCTGCTGCTGCTCTTCCTGCTGGTCGTGACGGCCGTCTACCTGTTCCTCACCTCGCGCGGAAGGAAGGGCGCCGATGTCTAGTCTCACGCGGCCGACCCGCACCACCCGGTCGCGGGACCGCTCGCCGATGGCCGCGCCGCAGTCCTTCCTCTGGACCCGCCGCATCGTCCTGACCCTGCTCGCCGGCTTCGTCCTGCTGCCCGTCTACGTGATGGTCAGCAGCTCGCTGAAGCCGCTCCAGGACGTGTCGGGGAAGTTCCAGTGGATCCCGTCCACGCTGACGATCCGGCCGTACTTCGACATCTGGGAGACCGTCCCGCTCGCCAGGTACTTCGTCAACTCGCTGATCGTGGCGGGCTCGGCGACGGTGCTGTCGGTGACGATCGCGGTGTTCTCCGCCTACGCGGTGAGCCGCTACCGGTTCCGGGGCAAGCGGGTCTTCACCGTCACGGTGCTGTCCACGCAGATGTTCCCGGGGATCCTCTTCCTGCTCCCGCTGTTCCTCATCTTCGTCAACATCGGCAACAGCACCGGCGTCGCCCTGTACGGCTCGCGCGGCGGGCTCATCCTCACGTACCTCACGTTCTCGCTGCCGTTCTCCATCTGGATGCTGATCGGGTACTTCGACTCCATTCCCCGGGACCTGGACGAGGCGGCCCTGGTCGACGGGTGCGGCCCCGTCCGCGCGCTCTTCCAGGTCGTCGTGCCGGCCGCCGTGCCCGGGATCGTCGCCGTGTCCGTCTACTCCTTCATGACGGCCTGGGGCGAAGTGCTCTTCGCCTCCGTCATGACGAACGACGCCACCCGGACCCTCTCCGTCGGCCTCCAGGGCTACGCCACGCAGAACGACGTGTACTGGAACCAGGTCATGGCCGCGTCCCTCGTCGTCAGCGTCCCGATCGTCGTCGGGTTCCTGCTCCTCCAGCGCTACCTGGTCGCCGGTCTGACGGCAGGAGCCGTCAAGTGACGCCGGCCGACGGAAGCCGTCCCACCACCCCCACGGAAAGGCAGCACGTGTCCGACCTCAACGCCCTCCCGGCCGACTTCACCTGGGGCGTCGCCACCGCCGCGTACCAGATCGAGGGAGCCGTGGCCGAGGACGGCCGCTCCCCCTCGATCTGGGACACGTTCTCGCACACCCCCGGCGCGATCGACGGCGGCGACACGGGCGACGTGGCCTGCGACCACTACCACCGGGTCCCCGAGGACATCGGCCTGATCAAGCAGCTCGGCGCGGACGCCTACCGCTTCTCGGTCGCCTGGCCGCGGGTCGTGCCCGGCGGCGACGGGCCGGTCAACAAGGCGGGCCTGGACTTCTACGACCGGCTCGTGGACGGCCTCCTGGAGGCCGGCGTCACCCCCTTCGCCACCCTCTATCACTGGGACCTGCCCCAGGTGCTCCAGGACCGGGGCGGCTGGACCGTACGGGACACCTCGGAGCACTTCGCGGCGTACGCCTCCCACGTGGTGGAGCGCCTCGGGGACCGGGTCAAGGACTGGGCGACGCTGAACGAGCCGCTGTGCTCGGCCTGGATCGGACATCTGGAGGGCCGGATGGCGCCGGGTCTCACCGACCTGACCGCCGCCGTACGGGCCTCCTACCACCTGCATCTGGGCCATGGCCTGGCCGTGCGGGCGATCCGGGCGGCCTCCCCGGACGCCCGGATCGGCATCGTCAACAACCTCAGCCCGATCGAGCCGGCGAGCACGAGCGAGCCCGACCTCGCCGCCGCCCGCCGCGCCGACGGCCACATCAACCGCTGGTGGCTGGACCCGATCCTGGGCCGCGGCTACCCGCGGGACATGGTGGAGTTGTACGGGGTCGAACTCCCGGTCCGGCCGGGCGACCTGGAAACGATCGCCGCACCGCTCGACTGGCTCGGGCTCAACTACTACTTCCGGCAGATCGTCACCGCCGACCCCGGCGGGACCGCACCCCACGCCCAGCAGGTCTCCGTCCCCGGCGCGCGGCTCACGCACATGGACTGGGAGGTCCACGCGGAGGGCCTGGAGCAGCTGCTGCTGCGCCTGACCGGGGAGTACGGCGTCCAGCGGATCTACGTCACCGAGAACGGCTCGGCGTACGAGGACGTCGTCGCGGCGGACGGCTCGGTCCACGACCCCGAGCGCGTCCGGTACTTGGAGGAGCACCTCGCCGCCTGCGCCCGCGCGGTCGGCAAGGGAGCCCCGCTGGCCGGGTACTTCGCCTGGTCATTGATGGACAACTTCGAGTGGGCGTACGGCTACGACAAGCGGTTCGGTCTGGTCCACGTGGACTACGCGACCCAGCGCCGTACGGTCAAGAGCAGCGGCCGCCGGTACGCGGAGCTGGTCCGGGAGCACGCGGAGCGCAACGGCCGGGCGGCCGCCTGACCCGGCTCCACCGGCTCCTGTCCGCCCTCACCTCCGGCCGCGGCGCATGCCTCGCCGCGGCCGGAGGGCATTTCGTCCCGCCCGCAGAACACGCGGAGGAACGCGGGACGGTACCGGCGGAACGCCGGGTCCCTAGGACGCCTGGGTCACCTGGGACGCCTGGGGTGCCCAGGGCCCCAGCATTCCCTTCATCGCGTCCGTCATCGCCAGTTGCAGCAGCGGGCCGTAGGTGATCCGGCCGACGCCGAGGCGGCGGAAGCGCTCAAGATCGTGCTTGACCGGGTGGGCCGTGGAGTTCACCAGCACGGAGACGGCGGCCGTCACTGCCGCGAGCAGCTCGTCGTTGTCCTGGATACGCACCGGGTAGACGCTGTCGGCGCCCGCCTGCTCCAGGGCCCGCAGTCGCTCGATCGCCTCGTCGAGAACCGCGGAAGCGTCCTCCGCGTACAGGAACAGGTCGGTGCGCCCGTTGATCCAGACCGGGACCCCCGCGTCGTCGGCCGCCGCGCGCAGGCCGGCGACGTAGTTCGCGTGCTCCTGCGTGCTGCGCACACGTCCGCCCTCGGAGTGGACGGTGTCCTCGACGTTGAGACCGACGCCGCCGGCCTCGACGAGACCGGCGACGAGATCCGCGGGCTTCTGTCCGTAGCCGGCCTCCAGGTCCACGGAGACGGGGACGTCGACCGCCGCGATGATCGGCCGGACGGCGGCGAGCACCTCCTCGAAGGTCTGCCCCTCCTGGTCCGCGGCCCCCCGGGAATCGGCGAGCGGATGGCTGCCGACCGTCAGTGCGGGGAACCCGGCGGCGGCTGCTGTCCGCGCGGACCAGACGTCCCAGACGGTCGGCAGCACGAGGGGCCTGTGCTCGGCGTGCAGTTGCTTGAGTCGTTGAGCGCGCTCAACGGTGGTACGAAGGTCCATGCCGATCACGCTACTCCCCGCAGCGTGCCGACGGGGCGCCACCGAGGCGCGAACGCGACCAGTCCGCGGCGGCCCCGGATGTCCGTGGCCGCCGCGGGCCCCCTCCGCGCCGACAGCGGGGATGGGACGGCGCGGAGGGGTTCTCGGCCCTGCCGGATCAACTCCGGCGGACGCCGAACCCGTAGAGCGAGTAGCCCCACGTGTTGCGCCGTTGCCGAGAGGGTGTCAGTAGCTTGTGAACGGCGCACTGCGCGAAGGGCTCTTGGGCGGTGGGGGGAGGCTCCCCCCGGGGCGTCCGCACACGGAAGCGGCCCCGCGCTTCCGCGGGGCCGCTCACCATGCTTTCGCCGGGCCGGTGGGATCCGGCCGCCCCGGACCGCTCGCGGCCCGGCGCCCTCACCCGACGGCGGGAGCCGCTCCGCCAGGGAGAACGGCGGTACGGCTCCCCCGGATCACGCGGTGTGCAGGGTCAGCCCGTACCGGTTGAGGATCTCGTTGACCGGCTGGTACCAGGTCTCCCCGCCGCCGGAGCAGTTGCCCCAGCCGCCGGAGGTGACGCCCTGGGCCTGGTCGCCGCTGATGAACGAGCCGCCGGAGTCGCCGCCCTCGGCACAGACGCTCGTCTTGGTCATCTGGTGCACGGCGCCCTGGCTGTAGTTGACCGTCTCGTTCTTGGCGAGGACCCTGCCGCAGTGCCAGCGCGTGGTGGAGCCGGAGCGGCAGATGGACGCGCCGATCGGCGCCTCGTTCGAGCCCCGGACCAGCTGATCGGAGACGGTCCCCCAGCCGAGGACGACCGGCACGGTCCACCAGCCGTTGGCCACGTTCACCCAGGCGTAGTCGTTGCCGGGGAAGGACGAGCCCTGGAAGTTGCCGATGGCCGAGCCGTCCCAGCCGCGCACGGACTGGCCGGCGCCGCCGCAGTGCCCGGCGGTGACGAAGCCGCCGTGGACGGAGAAGCCGATCGAACAGCGCACGTTGCCCGTGTAGTACGGGTCGCCTCCGACCGTTCCCGCGGCGAAGGTCTGCGGCGCTTCGGCGGTCGTCTCGACGGTCACGGGCCCGGCCTCGCGAGCCTTGGCGACGAAGGACCGGACATCGTTGTCACGCTGCTCGGAGGCGACGACGTTCACGACGACGCTGCTGGTCGCCGGGTCGACGTGCCAGCTGCTCACGCCGGACGGCGCGGGCAGCGCGTCGATGCGCGCCTTCGCCGCGTCGAGCCGCTCGGCCGAGTGCTCGACGAGCCGGGCGTCGGCGCCTGCGGCCCGTACGGCCTCGGCCTTCTCGGCGTTCGTGATGGCGACGACCAGCTTGCCGGTCTTCGCGTCGAACCAGGACCCGCCGAAGGCGGAGCCCGCGGCGCGCTGCGCCTTCGGCTCCAGGGCGGTGGCCGCCTTCTCGTCGGCGAGCCTCTCGACGGCTTCACCCTCGGTGAGGCCGAAGTCGCGCTGCATCGCGGTGAGCAGGGCCGCGGAGGCGGGGGCCTCGGCGGAGTCGGCGGGGGCGGCGGAGGCGGACGACGGGCCGGCGGCGGCCCAGGCACCGAGGACCAGGAGTGCGGACAGACCGGTCCGCAGCACGGTTGCGTGTCTCAAGGGAGTGACCCTTCCTGTTGTTCCAGCGACGTGGGGTGGAACGGGAGGCAACCCGGAGCGCATGCCGATCGTGCCGCTTGAGAGCGCTCTCAGATGTGCCGTCCCGGACTGTAGCGGAGTTCGATGGTCAGGTCCATGCCAATGGCGACGTCAGGTCGGGAAGAGGTGCGCGGAGTGCCGGGTACCGGGTTGAGTAGGCGTACTCATCCGGCCCGCAGGCGCTCGTCCTACTGTCACAGGAACAGCGGACGGGGCCAGGTGGAGGAGCGGACCATGACCGGAACACGCCGCAGACGGTGGAGAGCCGCGCTGACCGGCGCACTGACGGGTTCGCTGGTCGTGCTGCTGGGCGCGTGCGGAGTGGTCGACACCGACGGCGACCGCAGGGCGGCGGAGGAACTGGCCGAGAAGCACTTCCCGGGGCAGCTCAAGGCGATCGGAGCACGCACGCTCTTCCCGGGCTCCGGCGGCTCGGAGGTCACGTTCGCGGTGACCGACGACCGCGACGCCGTGGTCCGGCTCCGCATCGACACGGACAGGGCGGACGAGGGTACGTGCGACCGCAAGGACTGCGTGGGCGCGCTGGCCGGGGCCATGAAGCACGGGCGGCAGCAGGCCGAGGACTTCCGTGCGCTCAAGGGCGCCTTCGACGCCTGCGGTTACGAGGTCGTCGCCCTGGGCCCGACCGGCACCCCGCCCTACGTCGTGGCCGAGCTGACGAACGCCACCGTCGCGAAGGTGCTCGGCGAGATCGGGGAGTGCGTCCAGCGCTGGGTCACGGCGAGCGGGGCCGACAGCACGTTGTCGAAGGCTCAGGGGTCGTACGTGAACGTGGTCTCCCCGTCCGTCGCCGACCGGCGCGACCGGGGCAAGGAGTCCTGGCCCACCGTGATGCGGCTGACCCGGTCGGGTCTCCGGGCCTCGCTCACCAAGCAGGCCTACTTCTCGGCGAGTTACGAGATCGAGGCGGGCCGGGTCGACACGACGGGCAGCGCCCGGGCCGTCCGCCCGCTCCGGGAGCGCCAGAAGTTCGGTGACACCGTGCAGGACGCAGTGAAGGAGCAACTGCGCGCCACCTACCCCCGGGTGGTCATGAGCACCTACCAGTGGATCTGGCGGCTGGAGCCGGGCCGCGTCGACCGGCAGACCGGCTACGTCCTGTTCTGCCCCGAGCCGGACGCGCGCGGGCGGTGCCTCAACAGCGACGACGCGGCCCTGGTGACCACGGACGAGCACGGCAGGCCGGTGGGGAAGATCCGGCTCGTGCACGATGTACGCGAGGGCACCGGGATGCTGCGCCTGCCCCCGTACTAGTACGGGCCCGTACGGCGAGTGGCCCCTCGCGGACAGCGACAGGACCATCTCGTCGATCCCTCCCCTGTCGTAGAGACGACATGTCGCGATCCTGGCACCCGCACCACGTGACACACGGGCCTCGCAGGACGGAGTGTTGATCCGAACCGCGCGCTCTGCTCCCGTACCTTCGAAGAGGCCCCGATGCACCCACGGCTACGTCCCGCCGCGCTCATAGCGGCTGGTGCCCTCATCGCCGCTCTGGCCCCCGTTCTGGCCCCCGTCTCCCCGGCCTCCGCCACCGACCGACCGGCGGCTCCCGCCTCCCGGACCTCCACCGTCACCCTCGTGACCGGAGACCGGGTACACCTGGAGCGCTTCCCCGACGGCCGCCAGGCCGTTTCCGTCGAGCCGGGCGCGGAGGGCTCGGGGGGAGGCTACGACCAGGTGGAGATCGACGGCGATCTCTACGTACTCCCCGGCGAGGCCATGCCGTATCTGGCCGGCGGCGCTCTCGACCGCCAGCTGTTCAACATCACCGGGCTGGTGGAGCAGGGCTACGACGACGCCCGCACCACAAGCATTCCGCTGATCGCCCGGCACCGCCCCGGCGTCCGGCTCAACTCGGCCGAGGAGCCCGCCGGTTCCGAGACCGTACGCACGCTCGGCAGCGTGCGGGGGCGCGCGCTGACGGCCGAGAAGCGACAGGCCCGCCGCTTCTGGGAAGCCATCGGCGGCGAAGCCCCCATGACGGCGAAGACTCCGAAGACGCCGCGGCTCGGCGCCGGCATCGACCGCCTCTGGCTCGACGCGAAGGTCCGTCCCTCCCTCGACAGGAGCGTTCCGCAGATCGGCGCCCCGGAGGCCTGGAGCGCGGGTTACGACGGGACGGGCGTCACGGTCGCCGTCCTGGACACCGGCGTCGACGACACCCACCCCGACCTCGCCGGCCGGATCGTCGGGGCCCGCAACTTCACCGACAGCCCCACCACCCAGGACGCCTTCGGTCACGGCACCCACGTCGCCTCCACCATCGCCGGCACCGGCGCCGCCTCGCAGGGCTCCCACAAGGGCGTCGCGCCCGGCGCGAAGCTGCTGGTCGGCAAGGTCCTCGGCGACAACGGCGTCGGCTCCCTCTCCTCCGTACTCGACGGCATGGAGTGGGCCGCTTCCTCGGGTGCCGACGTCGTCAACATGAGCCTGGGCAGCGATACGGCGGGCGACGGCACGGACCCGCTCAGCCTCGGCCTCGACGAGCTGACCGAGACCACCGGAACGCTCTTCGTCGCCTCGGCCGGCAACAGCGGCCCCGGCGAGTACACCGTGGGCACCCCCGGTGCCGCGGACAAGGCGCTGACCGTGGGAGCCGTGGACGGTGAGGAGCGTCTCGCCGATTTCTCCAGCCGCGGCCCCCGCACCGACGAGGCGCAGAAACCCGACATCACCGCCCCCGGCGTCGGCATCGTCGCCGCCCGCGCGGCGGGCACCGCGATGGGCGAGCCGGTCGACGACGCGTACACCGCCTCCTCCGGTACGTCGATGGCGGCCCCGCACGTCGCGGGCGCCGCGGCGATCCTGGCCGCGCAGCATCCCGACTGGCAGGCACAGCAGTTGAAGGACGCGCTGGTCAGCACCTCCCGCACCGCCCCGGACCGCACCGTCTATGAGCAGGGCGGCGGCCGCGTGGATGTGGCGCGGGCGGTGAAGCAGCCCGTGCACGCCACCGGCACGGTCGGCTTCGGTGAACTCACCCCTGAATCCGACCCGCAGAGCGCACAGCTCACCTACACCAACACCGGCCCCACCCCGCTCACCCTGAACCTCTCCGCCGAGCTGCGCGACGCAACCGGCCGCCCGGCACCCGCCGACGCGGTGCGCCTGCCCGACGGCGCGACGGTCACCGTCCCCGCGAGCGGCCGGGCCGGGATCACCGTCACCCTCGACCCGAAGTCCCTGCCCGCGGGCCGCTACGGCGGCAGCCTCACCGCGACGAGCGGCGACGGGAAGACCGTCGCGCACACCGTGCTCGCGGCGGCGAAGGGAGCCCCCCGGCACAAGGTCACCCTGACCGCCGTCGACCGCTCCGGCCGCCCGGCCTGGGTCACTCCGCTGGTGCTCGTCGGCCCCCACTCCCGCGACGACGTCGTCACCGCCCTGCGGCCCGGGGAGACGCTCACCGTGTCGGTGCCCGAGGGCTCCTACTTCCTGCACGGCGTGATCTCCGACCGCGTCGAGAACGGCAGTGTGCAGAGCGTCGTCGTCGACCCCGAGCTGACGGTCGACCGCGACACGCATGTGGTCCTCGACGCCCGCGAGGCCGTCCGGGTCCGGATCGAGACCGCCAAGCCGACCGTCCAGGAAGCCGTCGTCAGCTTCTACACGCACCGCGCCGTCGGCGGGCGCCGCATCTCCAACGGGCACATGGACTTCAGCGCCGACGCCCGCCGTCTGTACGTCACCCCGACGAAGAAGGTCACCGGCGGGGTCTTCGAGTTCAACTCCCGCTGGCAGCTCACCGCACCACAGCTGACCGCCCGCACCCTGCGCGCGGGCCGGGCGACCGACCTCGAAGGCGGCCTGCTGCACAACTCGCCCACCGTGGACGGCCGCCGCAGCATGCGCCTGCTCGACGCGGGTACCGGCCGCCCCGAGGACTACGCGGCCCTGCGCGCCCGCGGCCTGAAACCGGCCGGCGCCGCGGTGCTCGTGGACGCCACGGAGGCCCGTTACGAGGAACAGGCCGTCGCGGCCTCGGCCGCCGGAGCAGCCGCCGTCGTCCTCACCGAAGGGGAAGGCAGCGTCGCCTGGACGCACTGGAACCCCCGGGGCGAACGCCTGCCGCTCCCCGCCGTCCTGACCCGCTACGACATCGGGGAGCGGCTGCGCGGGCAGCTGCGTTCCGGGAACACCGCACTTGAGCTGCGCGGCATCCCCGACAGCCCCTACCTGTACGACGTGATGCAGGTCGCCCGCCAGCGGGTGCCCGAGCGGGTGGTGCACCGGGTGACGGCCGCCAACACCGCTACGGTCGTGTCGCGGTACCACCACACGGGCGGCGTCCCGTATGCCACGGAGCAGCGCTTCGGCTGGCGCCCCTGGATGAACACAGCCATCAACCAGTACCGGCGCGACGTGGCCACCCCGCTGACCCGCACCGAGTACGTGAGCGCCGGTGACACCCTCTGGCTCCACCGCGTGCACCACCGTCTTACCTGGGACGACAGCAGTCCCCTGAACTCCGGCATGCTCCAGCCCGCACGGACCTACCGGCCCGGCGAGCGGCTGACCGAGAGCTGGTTCGCCCCCGTCGTACGCCCCGCCATCCCCCGCGGCGTCAAGGGCCTGGCCTCCTACCGCGAGAAGGACGAACTGGTCGTACGCATACCGGAGTTCGCCGACGCCACCGCTGACCACTACAGCAGGCCCGACGGCGGCGACTGGGACGACACCCCCGCCGACGAGGTGCGGGCCGCCCTCTACCGCGACGGCAAGCTCCTGGCCGAAGCACCCGCCGCCTGGGAGGACTTCCCGGTCACCGGCGCGGACGGCCGGTACCGCCTCGACCTGGATGTCGAACGCACCACCCCCGAATGGTCGCTGTCGACCGCCACCCGCACCAGCTGGTCGTTCAGCGCCCCGCGCCCGCCCGCGGGCGAAACCCCGCTGCTGCCCCTGCTGCAACTCGACTACGACATCCCCACCGACCTCACCGGTACCGTCACCGCTCCGGCCGCCCGCACTCTCGGATTCGAGGTGAAGGCACGCCACCAGGACGGCCTCACCGGCCCGAAGGTGGCGGGCATGGAGGTCTCCGTCTCCTACGACGACGGCGCCCACTGGAGCCGGGCGCGGACCACTCCCGAGGGCGGTGGGAGTTACCGGGTCCGGGCAGCCGGGTCCCGCACCGACGGCTACGTGTCCCTGCGCGTACGGGCCTGGGACAACCACGGCAACGAGGTGACACAGGAGGTACGCCGCGCGTTCGACACGAACTGAGCGGCGCCCCGCCGCGCACGTCGGGCGTCCGTCAGGTCAGCAGTCGGCCTGACGGACGCCCCGTCGTCCGCGCCGGTACGGGAACCTCGACGCGCCCGTCATGACAGCCATCCCCGCCGCGCCGCCTGCCACACCAGCTGCGTTCGCGTCGCGGAGCCGGCCCGCTGCATCAGCACCTGGATCCGGCGCTGCACCGTGCGCTGGCTGACCCCCAGCTGCGAGGCGATCGCCTTGTCAGCGACCCCGGCGACCACCAGGGACAGCAGATACCGCTCGTCGTCGGCCACGTTCGCACCGGGCCGCGGACCGCCGAGGTCGGCCAGCTCACCGGAGTCCGTGACGTGCAGCGGCGACGCCGCCGCCCACTGGCTCTCGAACAGCGCGATCAGCGCGTCGAGCAGACTGCTGCCGCGCACCACCGCGGCCGTCGGCTCACCCATCGAATCACCCGGACCGCCGGGCATCAGCGGGCAGATGGCCATCGCGCCGTCAGCGATCGCCAACCGCACCGGCAGCGTCCCGGTGGCCCGCGCCCGCTCTCCCGCACGGATGCTCCGGGCAACGTTGTCCACCATGCCGGGCTCCTCCAGCAGCGCGCGCTCGTAGACCGCCTCGTACCGCACGCCACGGGCGAGAAGCTCCCACTCCTCGTCGTTGTCGTCCGAGGGCATCGCCACATGGCCGGCCTTGCAGAACCACCGCAGTTCACGGGCCCCGTACGCCATATGACGCAGCCGCTGCCGGATCACGCTCGCCCCCGAGATCACCTCGACGAGCTGCCCCGCGTCATGCCGCCGCCCGCCTGCCCGGTACTCCTCGGTGAGCTGCTCCACCCCCCGCCGCGCCGCCTCCAGCGCCTCGTGCCCACGCAGCAGCAGCGGGCGCAGCGCCTCATCGGGCGCAACCGGCACATAGCGCACCGCGCCACCCGCCGCCGAAGCGGCCGCCGGCCCCACCAGCCCCTTGGCGTGGAGCGAGGCCAACTCCCGGTGCGCCTGATCCACTTCCATTCCCAGCCGATCCGCGATCACCGCGGCATCAGCCTCACGCACCCCGACGAGAAAGCGGTACACCCGCTCCTCCCCCGCTCCGATCCCCGCGGCCTCCAGCACGTGTCCGCCTCCCACGACTCCCCGCCCACCCCAACCGATGCAGGGCCTCTCGTTTGGCCCCAGGGCCTGACACAGCGTGATCCAACCACACCCCGCACACCGGAACGATGGGCCCGCTGCCACGCACGACGCCCCTCCGGCCTCGATACTGATCATGACCAAGTGCTCGGGGCCGTGGGAGGTCATACCCGGCGGCTGTTCGGCCGAAGCCGTCGGGGACGATGCGGAGCTTCTGTGCGATGCGGAGCAACACCCACCGGGGGTGCCATCGGTCGCACCGTGGCATCGTGGCGCCATGACCATCGCAGTTCGCCCGGCTTCGGCATTCGAGGATGTTCGTACCCTGGTCGGCCCGAAGTCGCCGGGGGCCAACGTCTGCTGGTGTCTGAGCTATCGGATTCCGTCCAAGCTCAACACCGAGCTCCGCGGTCCGGCCCGCGGTGAGTATGTCGCCGGGCTGTGCCGTGCGGAGCCCCCGCCGGGGGTGCTGGCCTACGACGGCGACGAGCCGGTCGGCTGGGCCGCCGTGGCGCCGCGCTCGGACACCGCCTTCGCCCGCGGCCGAAAGATTCCGCACGTCGACGACCTGCCGGTCTGGTCGCTGTGGTGCATCCGGGTCCGACCCGGTCATCGCGGGAAGGGGATCTCGCACGCCCTGATCGCCGGTGCGGTCGACTTCGCCCGCGCCCACGGCGCGCCGGCGGTCGAGGCGTACCCGCTGGACAGCGGTGACGCCAAGGTCGACCTGACGATGGCGTACGCCGGGCTCCGGAAGAACTTCGAGCGCGCCGGGTTCACCCACGCGGCCGACACCACCTCGGTGCTGGCCGGTCACCCCCGTGTCCTGATGCGGCTCGACCTGCGCCGGTAGAGGCGATCGCCGCCCTGGCGGGTCGCCCACGGCCGCAGTTTCTCCTGGTCTCGGACCACCCGGATCCGGGCGACGCACCCCTCGGCCAGGTCGAACGAGGCGACGGTCAGGACGACGCCGCCCCGCCGGGCCACCAGGCCCGGCGCACCGTTGACCGACCGCTCCAGGAGTTCGAGCCCCGGGGCCAGGTCGGCGATGGCGAGCATGTGCGCGGCGATGCGCGCGTCCCCGGCATCTCGCCCTGAACCGGTTGGAGTTGTCGACGGTGACCGTCACGCACCATCTGGAGGAGCTCTCCCCGGCGATCGGTCACGCCCTGCTCCTGCGTGAGGGGCGCGTCCTCGCGGCAGGGGCGGTCGAGGACGTCCTCACGGAGGAGCGCATGACCGCCTGCTTCGGCCGCCCCATCGAGGTGTCACGGCACGCGGGCCGCTGGCTGGCCCGCTCGGGCGGCCTCGGGTAGGCGCGAGCACGGCCCGACCCGGTGCGGGTGGGGAGCCCGACCCCGGTTTCGCGTCGACGGGGGCCCGCCGCTGCCCGGACGGTGGGTCCCACGCCGGGCAGGGAGCCTCAGGGCGCCAGCAACGGCAGTCCGGCCGCACGCCACAGATCACGGAAGCCGTGCTCCGCCCCGGCGGGTTCTTCCGCCGTACGCCAGTCCCGTACCGTCGCCCCGCTCCCGGCGGGCCCGTCGAGGGGCGCCCAGCCCGGGTCGCCCTGGGCGGCGAACCCGGCCCATGCGCGGGTCATGCGCCGCGAGAGTTCCTGGTCGGCCGCGCCGGGCGGGCCGCCGACGAGGAAGTGGACGCTCTCCTCGTGGAGGTTACCGAAGGCGAACGGGATGTCCGCGCAGTGCCAGGCGCGCACCCGCTGCCCCGCACGGTCCCGGCGGCGGTCGAAGCGGGCGAGGAAGACCCGGCCGCCCGCCAGGGCGTGGGCCTCGGCGAGGCGAGTGCTGTACTCGGCGAACAGAAGGCCGGAGTGGAGAGACAGGTAGACATCGAGAACCGGCGCGCCCGGCAGGCGCTCGCGGTGGCCCTCGACGAGCGGTTCCGACAGCCCGAAGTCGGCTGCGAAGGCAGCCAGTTGCTCCTCCGACGTGATTTTCGCGCTGCTGCCGACCGCGTCCAGGAGCCAGTATTCCTCCGTGGTGTGGCAGACCAGCAGCTCCACCGTGCCGCCCGCTCCGGCCGCCAGTGCCTCCGACGGGTCGGCGGTCAGGAGGACGCCGTCGGCGACCGGGCCGTAGATCGCCGGGTCGTAGTGGCGCTGCCCCGAGCCGGGGTCCTGTGCGTACCGCTCGCAGACCTGGTCCGTCGCGGCCACGAGGGCCTCGGGCGGGGCGGCGAGCAGCCCGGCGCGGGTGGCGGGCACCCCGGCCGCCGCGGCGACTTCGGCGGTGGTGCGGGCCGCCTGCTCCACCGTGGCGAAGGCGTTGACGGCACTGTGCAGGACGGCGCGGCGGAACAGGCCCCGTGCCCGGCCGGCCACCGTCAGGCAGGCCACGGAAGTGGCGCCCGACGACTGTCCGGCCAGTGTGACCCGGTCGGGCGAGCCGCCGAACGCGGAGATGTTGTCGCGGACCCATTCCAGGGCGGCGATCTGGTCGAGGAGGCCCCGGTTGTCGGGGAGGGCCGTGTCACCGCTGTCGGCGTCGGGCACGGGCACACCGCTGGCGGCGTCGGGCACGTGGCCGAACCCCTCGAAGCCGAGGCGGCTGTTGAGGGTGACGACGACGAGCCCCCGGCCCGCCAGTGCGGTGCCGTCGAAGTCGGGCTGGGCCGAGGAGCCGAAGACGTACGCGCCGCCGTGGAGCCAGACCAGCACGGGCAGGTCACCGGGCCCGTCGGCGGGCGACCAGACGTTCAGTGTGAGGATGTCCTCGTCACCGGGCGACCAGCTCGGCGCGCCCGGCAGTTCGGCCGACTGCGGGGCCACCGGCCCGAAGGCGGTGCAGTCCCGCACGCCGTCCCAGGGTTCCGCCGGATGCGGCGCCCGGAACCGGAGGCGGCCGAACGGCGGTGCCGCGTAAGGGAGCCCGAGTACGGCGACGATGCCGCGGTCCCGCGTGGCGCGTCGCCCCCGTACGCTCCCGGACTTCGTCGTGAAGACGTCCACTGCTGCCACTCCCCCTGTTGCTGCCCCGTCCGGCGCTCGGCGCGGCCGGGCCAGCATGCCTGCCCACCCGGCGCCACCACCAACAGATTGATCTTGGCTCACCCGCGCGCGCCTGTCGCCTGCGCCTGCGCGTCTGCCCGCGCGCGCGTCGGTCCGGCCACACGTCTGTCCGGCCGGCCGGCCGCCTGCCCGTCTGTCCGTCTGTCGGCCCTACCCGCCTTATCCGCCGATCAGTTCGCGCACGGTGGCCATGTCACTGAACGGCAGCAGCTCGCCCCGGACTGCCTGGTGCGGTTCACTGCCCTTGCCCGCGATGAGCACGATGTCGGCCGGCCCGGCCTCCGCCAGCGCGGCGGCGATGGCCAGGCGGCGGTCGGTGATTCGCTCGAACGGTGTCCCGGTCGACGCGATGCCCGGGGCGATCTGGTCGAGGATGGCCTCGGGGGCCTCGTAACGGGGGTTGTCGGAGGTGAGGACGCACAGGTCGGAGTGGGCGCCCGCGATAGCCCCCATCTCGGCGCGCTTGGTGGTGTCGCGGTCGCCGCCGCAGCCGAAGACGGTGATGACCCTGCCCCTGGCGAAGCCGCGGATCGTGGTGAGGACCTTGCTGAGGGAGTCCGGCGAGTGGGCGTAGTCCACGATCACCGACGTGCCGCCGGGGGTGTGGAGGCGTTCGAAGCGGCCGGGGATCTGCGGCATCCGCTCCAGTGCGTCGACCAGCCCGGCCAGACCGTGGCCGAGGAGGTGACAGGCCGCCACCGTGGCCAGCGCGTTGGAGACCGAGAACCGGCCCGGCGAAGGGATCGCCGCCGGGTACTTGCGGCCGTCGTGGTGCAGCGTGAACCGGGTGCCCGAGGCGTCCACGGTGAGATCGCTCGCGCGGTAGTCCGCGTCGCCGTCCAGCGCGTAGGTGGTCACGGCGTCGGGCATCAGTTCCCGGATCCCGGCGCCCACCGGGTCGTCGGCGTTGACCACGGCGCGGCGGCACAGCCCCTGGAAGAGGCGGAGTTTGGCGTCCCGGTAGTTCTCCATGGTGCCATGGTCGTCGAGGTGGTCCTGGGTGAGGTTGGTGAAGACGCCGACGTCGATGAACGTACGGTCCAGACGGTGCGTCAGCAGCCCCATCGAGGTGGCCTCCAGGACGACGCTGCCGGTGGCGCGGTCACGCATGTGCCCCAGCAGATACTGCAGATCGGGCGATTCCGGGGTGGTGAGCACCGAGGGGGGCATCGGGATGGGCTCGTCCCCGATGCGGCTGCCCGCCGTGCCGATCACCCCGACCCGGGTCCCCTCGGCGATCCGCAGCACCGACTCGGTCATGTACGAGACGGACGTCTTGCCGTTGGTGCCGGTGATGGCGATCAGGTCCATCGCCCGGCCCGGTTCGCCGAAGTAGCGCGAGGCGAGGACCGCCGCGGCCCTGCGCACGTCGGGGACGCGTACCGCGCACACGTCGCCCAGCGCCGCGGGCAGCGGCGGCGCCTGCTCGTCGACGAGTACGGCGACAGCGCCGCGGGCGACCGCCGGGGCGACGGCTTCGGGG
>NZ_NTGZ01000140.1 GCF_002551245.1 Streptomyces sp. rh34 | reverse complement strand
GTCCCGCAGCCACAGCCCGTCCCCCTGCCCGGTGAGCGCCACGGCGTCCGGTGGCCGGCCGACCGCCGCGGCGACCTCGCGCACGACGTCGCCGACACCGGCCACGACGTCGTCGAGATCCTGCTCGACCCGTCCGCCCGGCAGCATGTCCAGACGCGAGCGCCGGCTCGCGGAGGCGAGGGCACTGCCGGTCCCGTCGAACGCCACGGCCTTGGTGACCGACGTTCCGATGTCCACACCGATGATGGTGCTCACGCCTGCTGCCTCCTGTACGAGCCGATTCGCGCCGATTCGAGCCGATGGGTTCCCGGGCGACGGGCGACGGGCCACTGCGACGGCGGCGGCCGTCAGGGCCGGCCGGCCGCCAGGACGTCGCTGTTCGCGAGGTGGGACAGCTCCTCCCCGCGCAGGAAGCGGCCGACCTCGGCGGCGGTGATGGCCGCCGCCCGGTGCGCCGTCTGCCGGGTCGCGCCCGCGAGATGGGGTGTGGTGATCACGTTCGGGACGTCGCGCAGCGGCCAGTCGGCGGGGATCGGCTCGGTGTCGTACACGTCGAGGGCGAGAGCCCCAAGACGGCCGCTGCGCAGCAGCTGTGGCAGCGGCGCGTGGTCGAGCAGTCCGCCGCGGGCGGAGTTCACCAGGACCGCGCCGTCCGGCAGCAGCCCGAGGCGGCGGGAGTCGATCAGGTGGTGGGTCTCCTCCGTCAGGCGGGCATGCAGACTCACCACCTGACTACGGATCAGAAGGGTGTCCAGATCGACCAGCTCGACCCCGTCCGCCTCGGCCGCCGCGCGGTCGGCGTACGGATCGGCCGCGAGCACGTGAGCACCGAAGGCGCGCATCACCCGTGCCACGATGCGGCCGATGGCGCCGTATCCCACGAGTCCGACGGTGGCCCCGCCTAGCTCGCCGCCGCTCTCCTCGTACGCGTACAGGTCGCCCCGCCAGATGCCCCGCTTGAGCTCCGCGTCGGCGGCGGCGATCCGGCGCATCGCGGTGAGCGTCAGCCCCACGGCGAACTCCGCGGCGGCCGGGGCGTTGCGGCCGGGGGCGAAGCTGACCCTGACCCCGTGGCGGGTGGCGGCGGCCAGGTCCACATTGACCGGCCCGCCCCGGGAGACGGCGACGAGGCGCAGCGCGGGCGACGCGGCGAAGACCCGCTCGGTGAACGGGGCCATCTGCGTCACGCAGACCGAGGTCCCGGCCAGCGCCTCCACGAGCTCGTCCTCCGTGCCGCTCGCCTCGCGTACTTCCGCGACCGGCCCGAAGGGCTCGTGGGGCCAGGGGAGGGTCAGCTCGGCGAACTCCGGGAGGTCCCGGCCCGTGCGGGACAACTCCTGGCTCACTGCCGCGCGGATCAACGAGGGACGGACGAAGTGGTCGCCTGCGGCGAGGATGCGCATGACGTCGGATTCCTTCTGCGAGGAGAGCCGGTGGGCTGCGTGGCGAGCAGGTCGGAGCGTGATCCGAGCCGCGAGAGGCCGGTCCTGGGCTGTGGAATTTCTGTTAAATTTAACAGCGCTCACGTGAACCGGCAATGCGCCCGGCAGGGGCGGCAAGGGCTTCGACGTCCGCTCCAGCCCCTGCTTCGGATTCGTTCCACCTCCACCTCGACCTCGACCTCGGAAGGGCCTCTCCATGACCACGCGTCTCCTGCTGGTACGCCATGGCGAGACCGAGTGGCACGCGGAGAACCGGTACGCCGGTGTCACCGACGTCGCCCTGACACCCAAGGGCGTGGCCCAGGGAGCCGACCTCGGATCCTGGGCCGCCCGCAGCGGCGGCGTGGACGCGGTCGCCTGCTCCCCGCTCGGCCGCGCCCGCCTGACGGCGGGTCCCGCGGCGGCGGCGCTGGGCCTGGCGGTGGACGTCCGCGAGGGGCTGCGGGAAGTGGACTTCGGATGGGGCGAGGGCAGGACCATCGAGGAGATGGCCGAGGAGGACCCCGAAGCCGTGCGGCGGTTCCGCGAGGACGCCGACTCCGGCGCCTTCCCCGGTTCCGAACCCGTGGTCCTGGCCGCGGCGCGGGCGACCGGCTCCCTGCGCGACCTCGCGCACCGTCACCAGGGGGGAAAGGTGCTCGTCGTCGCTCACAACACCCTGCTGCGCATTGCCCTGTGCGAACTCCTCGGCCTGCCCCTCGGGCGCTACCGGCGGATCTTCCCGCGACTGGACAACGGCGCCGTCACGGAGATCGAGATCCGCGGGACGGAGACGGCGCTGCGCTCGCTCAACGTACCCACCGCCGCTCCCCCCGCCCCCGTGCCCGGCCCGAGCCCTGCGGGAGACTGACCCCCATGACCAAGAGATCCGCCGAAGAACGGCGACGGCTCATCGCCGACCATGTCGTGGAGCAGGGCACGGCCACGGGCGCCGCCCTCGCCCAGCTCACGGGCGTGAGCCTGATGACCGTCCACCGCGACCTCGACGACCTCGCGCGGCAAGGGGTGCTGCGACGCTTCCGCGGCGGCGCGTCCGCCCTGCCGTCCACGGTGTTCGAGTCGAGCCTCGACTACCGGCTGGGCGTCAACACGGCGGAGAAGAACGCCGTCGCGCGCGCCGCCGCCGCGCTGGTGGAGCCCGGAATGTCGGTGATGCTCGACGATTCCACCACGGTCCTGGTCATGGCCGGCCTGCTGGTCGACCTCGCCCCGCTCACCGTCGTCACCAACGCCCGCCGGGTGCTCGACGTCTTCACCGGGTGCGAGGGCATCCGCCTCATCGCCCTGGGCGGCGAGTACTCGCGCACCCATGACTCCTTCCTCGGGATGCCCTGCGTCGAGGCGGTGGAGGCGCTCTCCGTCGACCTCGTCGCGGTCTCCACCTCGGCCCTCGACGCCAGGACGGCCTACCACCAGGAGCAGGACGTGGTGCTGGTCAAACGGGCGATGCTCACGTCGGCGGCGACGAAGGTGATGCTCATGGACCACACCAAGCTCGCCCGGACCGCGCTGCACCGGGTGGGGCCCGTCGGCGACCTGGATCATCTCGTCGTGGACGACGGAGCGGACGCCGAACTGCTCGGCAAACTCCGCGAACGGACCCGGGTGACGGTGGCGGCCGTCGCACCGTGAAGCCGTTCCTCCCGCCAGGAGACCGTTCCTCCTGTCATGATGGAACGCCTGTTAATTTCACACGCACGCGGCCAACGCGATGGATCGCCCACCCGGTCGGTGGACATCTGAGGCCCGTCCCGCCGGGGAAGGACGCTTTCCGCCATGAGCAGTGAATCCCGTCGCACCACGCCCCGTCCCCCGGCCGTGATCGGTATCGACGTGGCGACCGCGTCCGTCCGGGTGGTGTGCGTGGACGGGCAGGGGCGCGTACTCGCCGAGGCGCGGGGCGAACTGCCGCCCCCTGTACGGACCGCCGCGGGGACGAGCGAGCAGGACGCCCGGTCATGGTGGCCCGCCGTACGGTCGGCGCTGCGGCGCACCACCGGCGCGCTGCCACAGGGCGGCCGCGAGGTGATCGCGGTGGCCGTGTCCGCCACGTCAGGGACCATCGTGCCCACCGGGGCCGACAGCCTCCCGCTCGGCCCGGCCCTGATGTACGACGACCGGCGGGCCGCCGACGTCAACGCCGAGGCCCAGCGGGCGGGCAGCGCCCGGTGGGACGCGCTCGGCCTGTCCGTGGGGCCCACCGCGGCGCTGGGCCGAGCGGTCTGGTGCCTGCGGACGTACGGCTCCGACCTGCGCCATGTCCTGCACACACCCGAAGTCATCGGGCGCGAGCTGACGGGCCATCCCGTCGCCACGGACTGGAGTCACGCGCTCAAGTCCGGCTACGACGCCCGTGCTTCGGAATGGGCGCACGAGGTCTTCGACGCCCTCGACTTTCCCCTCGCGCTGCTCCCCTCCGTAAGCGCCCCCGCCACGGAGGCCGGAGTCGTCGGCCCGGAGGCGGCCGAGGCCACGGGCCTGCCCGAAGGGTGCTCCGTACGCCTCGGGATGACGGACGGCTGCGCGGGCCAGATCGCCACGGGGGCGGTCGAGCCGGGGCGTTTCGTGGGCGTGCTCGGCACCACGTACGTCCTCAAGGGGGTCACCGCGGACCTGGTCCGCGATGCGACCGGGGCGTTCTACAGTCACCGGCACCCCGACGGCTGGTGGCTCCCCGGCGGAGCGTCCAACACCGGAGGGGAGTGCCTGGCCGACGTCGCCCGGGCCCGCCTGCCCGCGCTGGACGCCGCCGCGGCGGCCCGGGGTCCCGCTTCGTACGTGCGCTACCCGTTGCGCCGCGAAGGCGAACGGTTCCCCTTCGTCTCCGGTGCGGCGCGCGGATTCGAGCTGGGCCGCCCACGCGACGAGGCGGACGCCCACCGGGCCGCACTCGAAGGAGTCGCCTTCGTCGAACGGCTGGCCCTGGACCGGGTCCAGCGACTCGGCGTTCCGGTGCTCGGCCCCCTGCACGCGGCAGGCGGGGGCAGCCGCAGCGTCGTGTGGACGACGATCCGGGCCACCGTCCTGGACCGCCCGGTCCGGGTCGTCGAGCGCGCGGAGACGGCCTTCGGCGCCGCACTCCTCGCCGCGACCGGCACCCTCCACGAGGACCTCGCGGCGAGCGCCGCCGCCATGGTGCGCCGCGGCGCCCTTGTCGAGCCGGCGCCGGAGGAACGCCCCGCCCTGGACGACGCCCACGGCCGCTTCGTCGCGGCGCTGCGCGAGCGGGGCTGGCTCCCCGACGGCTGAGGCGTCGTGCCCCAGCTCTGTCCCGTCATCCACGCGACCGGCGACGGGCTCGTCGCATGCCACAGCGTCGATGACCTGATCCGCTGGACCCTTCGCGGCGCCATCAGCGCGCTGAGAAGGGGGTTGTTCGAACGGGACCGTGACTGATGGCGCTTCGATGCGAGAAGAGACTCGGGAAAACCGCTGCCGCAAGCACCTTGCCATGCTGGCCGGACCCCTCTACTTTCACTGTAGAAAGCGCTTGCTGCCCGCCGCTTCCCGTAGGGAGCCCGGGACGCCGGAGTGCTGCCGTACACACCCTGGTGGATCGAGCCGCTTCCGCGCGGCAACGTGCGGGAGCGCTCCCACATGTCATGAGCACGTCATGTGATGCGTGCTCTGTCCCTCCGCACCAACCAACCGAAGACGCATGGGAGACGAACATGGGACGACCAGTCGCACGGCGGCTGCAGGCCGCCGTGGCAACCCTGGCCCTCGCGGCCGCGACCGGAGCAGTGCTGTCGGCGCCCGAGGCGGTGGCGGCAACCGGGAGCGCCACCGGCTACGCGACGCAGAACGGCGGGACCACCGGCGGGGCAGGCGGGCAGACCGTCCGCGCCACCACAGGGACCCAGATCCACGAGGCGCTGTGCGGCCGGGCCGACAGCAGCACCCCGATCGTGATCGAGGTCGAAGGCACCATCAACCACGGCAACACCACCAAGGTGTCCGGCAGCAGCTGCAACACCGCCGCGGGCGTGATCGAGCTCAAGCAAATCAGCAACGTCACGATCGTCGGCGTCGGCAACGGGGCCGTCTTCGACCAGCTGGGCATCCATCTGCGCGAGGCCAGCAACATCATCATCCAGAACGTGACCGTCCGGAACGTCAAGAAATCAGGCTCGCCCACGTCCAACGGCGGTGACGCCATCGGCATGGAGTCCGGCGTCCGCAACGTCTGGGTCGATCACACGACCCTGGAGGCGTCGGGCGGGGAGTCGGAGGGGTACGACGGCCTCTTCGACATGAAGGCCAACACGCAGTACGTGACCCTCTCGTACAGCATCCTGCGCAACTCCGGCCGCGGCGGCCTCGTGGGGTCCAGCGAGAGCGACCTCTCCAACGGCTTCATCACCTACCACCACAACCTGTACGAGAACATCGACTCCCGTGCGCCCCTGCTGCGAGGCGGCATCGCCCACATCTACAACAACCACTACGTGAAGCTCAACGAGTCCGGTATCAACTCCCGGGCCGGGGCCCGCGCCAAGGTGGAGAACAACCACTTCGAGGACTCCAAGGACGTCCTCGGCACCTTCTACACCGACGAGGCCGGCTACTGGCAGGTCAGCGGTAACACCCTCGACAACGTCACCTGGTCCAGCCCCGGCGGCACGACCAGGCCGGCTGGCCCCGACATGAAGTCCACCACTACGGTGAACATCCCCTACACCTACCGTGCCGACGCGGCCAGTTGCGTGCCGGACGTCGTGAGCCGCACTGCGGGTGCGGGCAAGGGCGTGAAGGTCTCCGACGGCAACTGCTCACCGCAGACGCCCACTCCGACGCCCACCGACCCGACGCCGGGGCCGACGGACCCGACTCCCGGGCCGACCGACCCCACCCCGCCCACCGGGACCAACCTCAGCATCGGAGCCGGCTCCGACGGATCCAGCAAGGCCGCCGGAACAAGCTACGGTGATCTGCGCGACGGCGACCTGAGCACCTACTGGTCGCCCGTGGGTCCCACCGGCTCCGCCTCGATCAAGTGGGCTTCCGACACGGCCGTCTCCTCGGTCCGGATCCGTGAGGCGGCGGGCTCCGCGGGCACGATCAAGACGTGGCGGCTCCTCGACGCGGACACCGGCGCCGTCCTGACCTCCGGCACCGGTGCCGGGGGCATCGCCTTCCCCCGCACCTCCCTCCGTAAGATCACCTTCGAGATCACCGGCTCGACCGGCACCCCGAAGATCGCCGAGTTCGAGACCTACGCGGGCTGACCGCGCAGGCCGCGCCCACTGTCCACGGCCCGCACCTCCCACGTGTTCGGGAGGTGCGGGTTCCGGGCGTCCAGCCAGCGGTCCGGGGTGTGGGCACGGGCCTCGGCCGCGCTGAGCTGGGGGCGGTTCGCGGGGACGGTGACGCGGGCGCCCGGGCCGGTGTTGCGGTGCTCGGCGAAGCGCTGGTCCTGCCACGGGAAGCCCGCGGACATGGTGGCGTACGGCGCCCTCGCGTCGATCCCCGGGCCGAGCCGGCTGTCGCGGACGGTCAGCATGGGGTGCGCGGTGAGGTCCGAGGAGGGCACCCAGGGGCGGGCGAGCTTGTAGTGCGCGTCGGGGGCGGTGCTCGTGACCCGGGAGCGCAGGACCAGGAAGCCGTACGGATTGGCTCCGGCGGTGCTCGGCGCGAAGACGTAGCCGTACGGGGCCGAGGACAGGTCGGTGCGGGTGAGCGCGCGGAAGTGGCAGTGGTCGAAGACGGCGGTGGCGCGGCCGAAGACGAAGTCGACGTCTCCCTCCACGTAGCAGTCGCGGTAATACTGGCGGGCGAACGCGGTGACGGCGAGGGAGTCGGCGTACAGGGTGTCCTGGTGGCCGAGGAACCGGCAGCCGTGGAAAGCCGACCGGTCCCCCTGGACCTTGATGGCGACGGCCTGCGTGCCGGTGTACTCGGGGTTGTCGGAGCGCAGCCAGTCGTTGGCGAAGGTCAGGTCGCGGGCGGTGAACCCGGCCGCCCGGACGGTGAAGGAGGCCGATCCGCTGGTGCCCAGGGTTCCGGAGCCGTCGGGCCTGGGCGTGCCCGCCGCGTTGTCGTACACGAGCACGGTGTCCCGGGCGTCGCCGTTCGCACCGATCAGGGTGAGCCCTTCGTGGGCGGGGCCGATGAGCACCGTCGCGCGGTACACACCGGGGGCGATCACGAGCGTGCGTCCGGTGCCGGTCGCCGTGTCGACGGCGGACTGTACGTCGGTGTGGTCGCCGCGGCCGTGCGCGTCGACGTACAGCGTGCGCGGGTCCAGACGCCGGGCGGGTGAGCCGTAGCGCCCGAAGGGGCGGGGGTTCGCGGCCCCGGCGTGGGCGGCGGTCGTGCCGAGGGAGAGGGCGGCACCGGTTCCGGCGAGCAGGGAGAGGGCAGTACGCCTGCTGGGCAGGGAAGGTCCACTGGGCATGACGGGGCTCCTCGGGGTGGGCGGCGAAAGGCCGGAGCGGCGCTCTCCGGGTCGGTGGAAAGCATGCGGTGCCGCTCCGGCCGGTTCAGGGAAAGTCGGATTGAGGGGGAAGCGGGCTTGGCGGCGGCGTGCCCGGGGTGATGAGGTCCGGGGACGGACGCGGCCGGGGTGATGAACCCTGGAGCGGCCGCCTACGTGCGCGTACGGTCGGGGACGGGCTCTCAGCGGCCGGTCACGCTCGCCCTGCCCGCTCCCGCCTTGATCGCCACGAGCACCGGCACGACGAGCGGGTGGTGGACCGCCGTCCGCAGGCGGGGCGTCCAGCCGGCGCCCTCGGTGAGGTGCTCGCCCGGCACACCCGCGTTGTGCACGGCGACCAGGTCGGTCTTCCGGCCGTCGACGTAGTTGTTCCTCGCCGTGAGGGACGACTCCGACCACTTCTTCAGGATCGTCGCCCGGTCCACGTCCCGCGTGAGGGTGAACGCGTTGTGTTCGGCGACCAGTCGGGACTCCGCGCCGATACCGAACGTGTATCCGTAGGCGCTGCCCTTCGTCGCCACGAAGTGGTTGTTGTACGCGTCGACCTGGCCGAACCGCACGCGCGGGGCCCGCTCCTTGACGTCCTTGAAGAGGTTGTGATGGAGCGTGACGCGGAGCTTGCCCCGGTCGGTGGCTCCGGCACCGTCACTGTTGCCGATGAGCATGGTCTTGTCGTGGTCCTTGAGGATGTTCCACGAGACGGTGACCAGGTCAGCGCCGCGCACGATGTCGAAGAGGCCGTCGTGCTGCTGGTAGACCTGGCCGAAGTAGTGGGGCTGGTCCGCGTCGGGGCGGTCGCCGTCGCTGAAGGTGTTGTGGTCGACCCAGACATGGCGGGATCCGTACACGACGAGGTTGTCGTACTCGGAGTTCCAGGCGCCTTCGGCCCCGTCCGTGGGGTCCCACTGGGGGAAGCAGTCGTAGGTGTCCTCGAAGCCGATGCCGCGGATGATGACGTTGGAGACGTCCCGCACCTGGAGCGCGGCCCCGATGACCTTCGGGTTCTTCCCCACCCCGACCAGGGTGGTGTTGGAGGGGACCTTGATCGTGACGGCGGCCGCCTGCAGCTTCGCGGAGGCGGCGCGGGCCTCCTCCAGCGGACCCGAGGGGACCGCGTCCCGGCCCCAGACCTCGGGATCGTAGGCGGCGAGGTACTTCTCCAGCGTGTATCCGCCGGTCCGGTACTGCTCGCAGCCGATCGGCGTGCCGTTGACGTCGGAGTTGCCGTGCACGGTTCCGGAGATCCTGACGATCTTCGGGGCGTCGCCCGCCGCCGCGAAGGCGGCGATGAGTTCGGCCCGGTTGGTCACCGTGTAGACGTGGTCGGGCGTGGCGTTCGCGCCACCCGTGGTGGAGCCCTCGGCGGCGGCCCAACCGTCTCCGGCGGGCAGTACGGCGCGCTCGACGCCGGGGCCGGGGTGGCGCGGGTGCGCGGTGGCCTGGGCCGGAGTGCAGAGAGCGAGGGCCAGGGAGGTGCAGCCCAGGGTCACGGCGATGGCGCGGGTATGACGCTTGCGTGCGGGCATGGCGATTCCTTCTGTGTCGTCGGGAAGAGGAAGAAGAAGGGGAGGAGGAAGAGAGGAGAGGGGGAGTGCCTCAGACCCTCCCGGACCAGGTGATCCACTCCGCCGGGACCCGGTCGTCCAGACGGCGGAGGTCACGCGCGGCGAGCACGTCCTCGCCCAGCAGCGCCCGTGCGGTCAGCCGGGCCACCTCGATGGCGCCCACCGGCCTGAAGTGGGTGTTGTCCTGGGCGCCGTCGGGGTAGTTGGGTGAGTCGCCGGGGTCCAGCCACAGGAAGCAGGCCTCGGTACCGTCCGGCCCCAGCTCCTGCCAGCGGGCGAGGGAGAGCGCCTGGACGTCGACCAGCGGAACGTCCTCCTCGGCGGCCAGGGCGCGCATCGCCGCCGGGTAGGCGCCGAGCGTGGGCCGGGCGGTGCCGTCGGCGGCGAACCGGCGGCGCTCGACCGAGGTGACGAGTACCGGCCGCGCCCGTCGTGCGCGGGCGCCCTTCACGTACTGACGCAGGTACTCCTGATAGGTGGTGTACGGGTCTGTGCCGCGGGCCGGGTCCTCGGTCTTCTGGTCGTTGTGGCCGAACTGGACGAGGACGAGATCGCCGGGTTGTACACCGGCCAGGAGCGCGGTGAGGCGGCCCTCGTCGATGAAGCTCTTCGAACTGCGGCCGTTCACCGCGTGGTTGGCGACCCGGAGCCGATCGGCGAGAAAGAAGGGGAGCGCCATGCCCCAGCCCGTCTCGGGCGCGGCTTCGGCGTGTTTCGCGGCGGCCGTGGAGTCACCGGCGATGTGGAGCGTACGGGGCCGGGGTCCGCCGCCCCTGCCCCCGCCGCCGTGTGCGAGTGCGGGGGTGGCGGTGAGGGCGAGGGCCGGGCCGAGGGGCACGGTGAGCAGTGCGGTTGCGGTCTGTCTGCGGGTGAGTGACACGGAGGGCTGCCTCTCTCGGGGTGCACGCGTGCGCGGGAGAGGGACCGGCGGCGGAGCGTGACCCGGACCGCCGCCGGTCCACCTCGTCGGAGCCGGAACGGAGGGGGCGGCCGGATCAGCCGTTGCCGATCTCCTTCCACTCCTTGTTGGCGGCGTTCAGCTCCTCGGCCATCTCGTCCAGGAACGCCTTGGCCGTGATCTTGCCGAGCAGCAGCTTCTGGAACTCCGGCTCGTTGTCCGCCTTGCTGATGTTGTTCCAGTCCGGCAGGTAGTACGGCAGGTCGACGATCTTCGTGGAGCCGTCGGTCAGGGTTTTCGCGGCCAGCGCGGTCGACTCGGTCTCGTTGATCCACGAGTCCTTCGCCGCTTCGGTGTTGGCCGGGATGGCGCCCGCCGACTCGTTCCATGTGCTGTTGGACTCGTGGGAGGCCGCGAACTCGATGAACTTCCACGCCGCGGTCTTGTTCTGGCTCGACCGGAAGAGGCCGAGGCCGTCGACGGGGTTGGAGACCTGTACCCGGGTGCCGCCGTCCCCGATGGGCGCGGGGATGCCCGCGAACTTGTCCTCGCCGAGGGCCTTGAGGTGGTCCTGGTAGGAGCCGAGGTTGTGGCTCAGCATGCCGATCGTGCCGGTGTCCCACTGGGCCACCATCTTGGTGAAGTCATTGTTGACGTCGGCGGCGGGCGTGGTCTTCTTGAAGAGCCCGGCGTACTTCTCCAGAGCGGCGACGTTCTTCGGGTCGTTGAGCGTCGTCCGGTCGCCGTCCCAGAACTCGGTGATGCCGGACTGGCCGTAGACGGCGTCCAGCGCCTGCGCGATGGAGCCGGCGCCGCCGCGGATCGTGTAACCGAACTTGTTGTTCTTCGCGTCGGTCAGCTTCTCGGCCGCCGTGTAGAAATTCGCCCAGGTGTCGGGGGCCTTCAGACCGGCTTGCTCGAACAGGTCGGTGCGGTACCAGAGCACGCCGTTGTTCGCGGAGGTCGGTACGGAGTAGATGTCGTCGCCCCGGCCGGCCGCCGCGCGGACGCTCTCGACCATGGACTCGACCAGTTTGCCTTTCAGCGCGGACTTCTCCAGCCGGTCGTTGACCGGCTCCAGGGCTTCCTGGGAGACCATGTTGGCCAGGTAGGCCGTGCCGACACCGCCGACGTCGGGCAGCCCGCCGCCCGCGATCGCGGTGTCGTACTTGGACTGGACATCGGCGATCGGGATCGGGACGTACTTGACCTCGATGTCCGGGTGCTGCTTCTCGAAGTCCTTGATGATCTCGGTCCAGACAGCGGTACGGGGGCCGCCGTTGTTGTCCCAGAAGGTGATCTCGCCCTTTCCGCTGCCCTCCGTGCCGGAGCCGCTGCCGTCGTCGCCGCACGCGGTGGCCGTCAGCGCGAGCACCGCCGCGATGGAGACCGCGGCCGCGGTACGTCCCCGCTGTGTCTTCGAAAGGGTCATCATCGGCTCTTCTCTGTCTGGTGATGTGGGTGTGATGGATCCGTACACGTGCACGTCTGCGGGAGGTTGGGGCCGGTGGCGCGGAATGCGGTGAAGCGCGCCGTTCCGGCGGGGCCCGTCCCGGCCGGGGCGGTGGCGAAGAGCCCGAGGAGGGCCCCGACCCAGCGCCAAGGTGTGGCGGCGAAGACCTGGCCCGAGGGCCGGAATCCGTCGCCGGTGTCGGCGGAGAAGCGACAGCGGGCACCTGCCGTCACCTCGACGCGCAGCCGGGCCCGTCCGTCGGGGGAAGCGCGGGGCCCGGCCGCGTCCCGTTCGTGGGCGGCGACGCCCTCGGCGAAGCGGTGGACGAGCCGCGGCATCCCGTCCGCGGCGACCGCGAGGCCGATCCAGCTGAAGGCGTCCCCCATGACGGCGAGTCCGGCCTTGGCGCCCGGTTCGCCGCTGTCCAGCGCGAGGCCCACGTCGACGGTGAACGCTTCGGCCGGCAGCCGCTGGACCAGGACGCCTGGCAGCAGCCGCAGGTCGTGCTCGTACCCGGTCCGTACGCAGGTGAGCCACAGCCCGTCCCCGGCGTGCCGGGTGGTCCAGCCGGGGCGCGGGTTGGCCGTCCACTGCCACTGGGCGCCGGGGCGGCCGCCGGGGAAGCCGTCGTCGACGGCGGGCGCCGCCACTGGCTGAGCGGGGGCGACGGGTTTGGTGTGCCGGGGCACGGGTTCGCCCTCGTCGCCGATGACGGGCCAGCCCTCGGCGTCCCAGCGCATCGGCTGGAGATGGACGACCCGCCCGTACGCTCCCCGGGCCTGGAAGTGGAGGAACCAGTCCTCGCCCGCGGAGGTGTGCACCCAGCCGCCCTGATGGGGGCCGTTGACGTCGGTGCGGCCCTGGGCGAGGACGACGCGTTCTTCGTACGGGCCGAAGAAGTCCCGGGAACGGAACGCGCCCTGCCAGCCGGTCTCGACACCACCGGCCGGCGCGAAGATCCAGAAGTAGCCGTCGCGCCGGTAGAGCTTGGGCCCTTCGAGGGTGAACCAGCCCGGTATCCGGTCGGCGTCCACCAACGTCGATCCGCCGTCGAGGAGCTCGCGGCCGTCGGGGCTCATCCGGTGGCCGGTGAGACGGTTCTTGACGCCGGAACGGGACTTGGCCCACGCGTGGACGAGATAGGCCTCGCCGGTCTCCTCGTCCCACAGCGGGCAGGCGTCGATGAGCCCCTTGCCGGCCTTGAGCAGATGCGGGGCGCTCCAAGGTCCCTCGGCGCGGGCCGCGTTGATCTGCTGGATACCGTGGTCGGGGTCGCCCCAGAAGATCCAGAAGCGTCCGCCGTGGTGGCGCAGCGACGGTGCCCAGATCCCGCGGTCGTGGCGGGGAGCGGCGAAGTCGGCGGTGGGTTCGAGACGGTCCAGAGCGTGCCCGACGGCGGTCCAGTTGACCAGGTCGCGGGAGTGCAGGAGCGGCAGCCCGGGGGACCGGCCGAAGCTGGACGCGGTGAGGTAGTAGTCGCCGCCGACGCGGACGACGTCGGGGTCGGACCAGTCGGCGTTGAGGACCGGGTTGCGGTACGTCCCGTCACCGAGGTCGGAGGTCCAGGGCCGGCTCACCGGGCCACCGCCTCGCGCGCGTACCGGGCGGCGGTCTCCCGGTCCGGCCTGCCGTCCACGACGACGGTGATGATCCGGCGCACGACCGAGGACCCGGCGGGTACGGGCAGCCGCTCGTGCGCCGCGAGGCTGGAGCCGACGCCCGGGTACGCGGAGGTCCTCACGAACCACGGGTCGCGTCGGGTCTCCTCGGTCGCTCCCACGAACACGAGCGTCCAGCCGTCCCCGGAGAGCGCCAGCCAGTCGGCGGTGCGGCCGTGGACCTCGCTCTCGCCCTCGTGCGTGGCGCTGAACACGGTGGGCGGTGCGGCCTCCTTGGGGGCGCGCCAGAAGAAGCCGCCGTACCCGGCGCCCGGGCGGCCGTTGGTCGCGGGGCTGCCGATGGAGAGGTCGGTGTCCCCGGGGTTGGTGAGTACGAAGGCGAGGTCCAGCTCCCAGGTGGTGCGGGAGGTCCGGGTGGCCGACAGGGTGCGGTGCTCGCGCAGGAGCTCGACGCCGGCGGCTTCCCAGCCGAGCTCCTGGGTGAAGCCGTTCGGGCTGCGCTGCGGCCGGGCCAGGTGGCGCTGGACGCCGTGGTTGTCGAGCGCGGTGGGCCCCTGGCCCCGTACGAAGGTGCGCCCGCCCCAGAAGTTGTACCCGGCCACGTCGGGGACGGCGACGGAGACGCCCAGGTGGTGGACGTGGTCGGCGGGCCGCTCCTCGGTGACAGTGATCCCGCCGAGCGTGGTGACGGGATGGAGGCGGGGGCGGCCGTCCGCCCCCGGCGCGTAGCCGTAGTGGGCGACGGTGTCGGCGCCGCAGGCAAGGGTGGCCGGGAGGTCGGGGAACGGGTCCGTGGCGTGGTGCCTCATGAGGTGGCCGCCTCGCCGACCCGGGCCCAGGAGGCGCCGAGTTCGGAGAAGAGGCTGAGGGACTCGGCCCCGGCGGCGACCAGGGAGTCGATGCCGGGCACGACCCGCCTCGCCCCGCCGTCCGGCCCGCCGTCCGGCCCGCCGTACCGGGTCTCCCAGGCGCCGTCGGGCAGCGGGGCGGGCTCGGGGGCGTTGCGCACGGCCTCGACGACGCGCATGAACGCCCCCGTGGACGCGGGCGGCACCAGCAGAGGTGTGCCGTGCTCCAGGTGGTCGAGGAGGTTCTCCAGGAGGTCGGTCCGCCCGTGGACGGTCTCCTCGGGACCCCGTCCGGCGCGCTGCACCAGGACGCGGTCCTGTTTGTACCAGAAGGTGATCCGGCCCTTCTCGCCGTGCACGATGACGTACGGCTCCCCGGGGCGTTCGGCGCACAGGGTGACGGCGACGGTGACGCGCGGCCCGCCGGCGGTGGTGACGCGGACGCTGCTGGTGTCGTCAGCCTCGATGGCGTGCGCCCGGAACAGTTCCGTCTCGATGGAGACGACCTCCTCGGACCGGCCACGGCAGGCCAGTTCGAGTGCGGTCGCCACGGCGTGCGCCAGGGGATTGGTGAGGACGCCGTCGACCACGTCAGTGGTGCCGATCCTGCGCCGCCCGGCCCAGGGCGCCCGCCGGAAGTAGGCGTCGTCCCGGGCCCACGCGCCGGCGGCCCCGAAGCCGGTGACGGTCCCGATGGCTCCGGTGGACATCAGCTCGCGGATGGCGGGCAGGGCGTGCGACCCGAAGGACTGGAAACCCACCTGGCAGGCGATGCCGGCACGTGCGACTCCTTCGGCCATCCGCGCGTAGTCGGCCCAGCCGGCCGCGGGCGGCTTCTCCAGCAGCAGATGGACGCCCCTGGCGGCGGCGGTGAGGGCCAGCTCCGTGTGGGTCTGGATCGGGGTGCAGATGATGGCCGCCCGTGCTCCGGTGACGTCCAGGAGCGCCCCGAAGTCGTCGGACTGCTCGGGCGGCTCGTCGGCGCCGAACCCGGAGGCGGCGAGCTCACCGGCGGACAGCGGCTCCAGCTCGCAGATGCCGGCCAGCCTCACCCGGCCCTGGTGTTGAAGGCGACGCACATTGGCGAGATGCCACCGGCCGTGGCCCCGGGCGCCGGCCAGGACGACGGGCACGGGGGCGGCGGGGGCGGTCGGGACGACGGGCACGGAGGGGGCCGGGTTCGCGGAGGCGGTCACTTTCCTCATCCCTTCACCGCGCCGGCGCTGAAGCCCGTGATGAGCCACTTCTGGATGAAGGCGAAGACGATCACCACGGGGACGGCCGCGATGACACCGCCCGCGGCGAGCGCGCCCAGGTCGACGCTGTCCGCGCCGATCAGCGTGTTGAGGCCGACCGGGATCGTCTGTTTGTCCTGCTCGCTCAGGAACATCAGGGCGAAGAGGAAGTGGTTCCAGCTGTGCACGAACGCGAAGGAGCCGACGGCGATCAGCCCGGGGCGCAGGAGCGGCAGGACGACGGTGCGGAAGGCGGTGAAGCGTGAGCAGCCGTCGACCCAGGCGGCCTCCTCCAGGGACACCGGGACGTTCTTGATGAAGCCGCTGATCAGGATGATCGACAGCGGGAGCTGGAACACCGTCTCCGCGATGACGACACTGCCCAGCGAATTGATCATCTGGAGGTTCCGGAAGATCTCGAAGAGCGGCACGAGCATCAGGGCGCCCGGGATGAACTGGGAACAGAGCAACGCGAGCATGAACGCGCCCTTGATTCTGAAGTCGAACCGGGCCAGCGCGTAGCCTCCGGCCAGGGCGACCAGGGTCGTGGCGACGAGCGTCGCGACACCGACGATCATGCTGTTCTGGAAGAAGACGGCGAAGCTCCGCTCGTTCCAGACCTTGGAGAAGTGCGCTCCGGTCATCGGCCACGGCACCAGCGACGTGGAACCGGCGGGCCGTACGGCGAAGAGCAGCATCCAGTAGAACGGGATGAGCGTGAAGAGCAGGTAGAGGCCGAGCGGCAGGTAGATCTGCCAGCGCGGTACGTCGTCGAAGGCGCGCTCCCGAACGGGACGGCGGCGCGGGGAGGACGGCGGGGAGCCGGGAGCGGAGGACCGCCGAGCGGACCCGTGTCTCTCGGCGAGCAGGGCGGTCACGTGCGGTCGCCTCCGAACTTGCTCAGGCGCAGATAGACGATCGAACAGAAGAGGAGGATCACGAAGGCGACGGTGGTGAGCGCGGAGGCGTACCCGAAGTCGTGGCCCTCGATACCGGTGTTCGCCACGTACAGCGGCAGAGTGGTGGTCTCACCGGCGGGCCCGCCGCCGGTGAGGGTGTAGAGCAGGTCGACGTTGTTGAACTCCCAGACACCGCGCAGCAGGGTGGCGAGGATGATCGCGTCCCGCAGGTGGGGCAGCGTGATGTGGAAGAACTGCCGCAGCCGGCCCGCGCCGTCGACCGACGCCGCCTCGTACAACTCCTTCGAGACGGACTGGAGGTCGGCGAGGATGAGAATCGCGAAGAAGGGGACCCCGCGCCAGAGTTCGGTGACGGTGGCCGCCCAGAAGACGGTTCCGGTGTCCGAGAGCACCGACGTGCCGTACTTACCGATCCCGGCGTCCGCGAGGTAGCGGCTGAAGCCGGTCGAGGAGTTGTAGAGCAGGATCCAGATCGTGCTGGTCAGCACACCGGAGACGGCCCAGGGCGAGAAGACCATGGCCCGGGATATGCCGCGCCCGACGAAGGTCTGGTTGACGATCAGGGCGAGCGCCAGGCCGAGGAGAAGCTGCAGCGTGACCTGGGTGAAGACCCACTGGGCGCTGAACCCGAGCGTCGGCCAGAACTGGTCGTCCTCGGTGAAGATGCGCGTGAAGTTGTCGAGCCCGGCGAAGCCGTTCCGCCACGGCTTGGTCACGTTGTAGTTCTGCAGGCTGTAGTAGAAGACGCTGAGCACCGGGTAGGCGATGAATCCCAGCATCAGCAGGCCCGCGGGCGCGATCAGCAGATACGGCAGGCGGCGGGGGCTCGTCCGGCGGCGCCGGGACTCTTTGGGCGGCGGTGTGGCCACGGCTGCGGTTGGGGCCATGACGCGTCTCCGATCTCTGGGAGGTGCTGGATGCGCTGGACGTTCGGGCCTGTCGGCCGCTGGTGGTGAAAGCGCTTGCTAGCAGGGGCTGGAGCGGCCCGGGGGAGCGAGGTGCACAAGGGTGCCCTCCGGCTCCACCCGCGTACCGTCACGGGGCCCCGCGTACGGTCACGGCGCCGCGCGTACGGTCAGCGGCCCCGGTTCATCCCGCGTACGGGTCGGGCACCTCTCCCTCCCGGGCCAGGAACGCGAAGTCGCATCCGGTGTCGGCCTGGGTGATCTGGTCCTGGTACAGCGCCCCGTAGCCACGTCCGTAGCGGACGGGCGGCGGGGACCAGGCGGCCCTGCGCCGATGGAGTTCCTCGTCGTCGACGTCGAGCCGCAGGAGCCGGGCCTCGACGTCCAGGGTGATGAGGTCGCCGGTGCGGACCAGGGCGAGCGGGCCGCCGACGAAGGACTCGGGCGCGATGTGCAGGACGCACGCTCCGTAACTGGTGCCGCTCATCCGCGCGTCGGAGATCCGCACCATGTCCCGCACACCTTGCTTCAGCAGGTAGTCCGGGATCGGCAGCATGCCGTACTCGGGCATGCCGGGGCCGCCCTGGGGCCCGGCGTTGCGCAACACGAGCACGTGGTCCGCGGTGAGGGCGAGGGCCGGGTCGTTGATCGTGCGCTGGAGCTCCCGGTAGTCGTCGAAGACGACGGCGGGCCCGGTGTGGCGCAGCAGGCGCGGCTCGGCGGCGATGTGCTTGATGACGGCCCCGTCGGGACAGAGGTTGCCGCGCAGCACCGCGACCCCGCCTTCCCCGGCCAGCGGGTCGGAGCGCTCGCGGATGACGTCGCTGTTGTGGACGGGGGCCCCGTCGAGCTGTTCGCGCAGGGTGGCGTGCGCGACCGTGGGCCGGTCCAGATGCAGTACGTCGGTGAGCCGCCCCAGGAAGCCGGGCAGGCCGCCGGCGAAGTGGAAGTCCTCCATCAAGTACCGTCCGCCGGGACGGAGGTCGGCGAGGACGGGCACCGTACGGGCGATCCGGTCGAAGTCGTCCAGCGTGAGTTTCACGCCTGACCGGCCGGCCATGGCGATCAGATGGATCACGGCATTGGTGGAGCCGCCGAGCGCGAGAACCGTGGCGACGGCGTCCTCGTACGCCTCCGGCGTCAGAATCTGTGACAACGTCACCTGCCGCATGACGAGTTCGACGATCCGCAGCCCCGAAGCCGCGGCCATCCGCTCGTGCCCGGAGTCGACGGCCGGTATGGACGAGGCGCCCGGCAGGGTGACGCCCAGCACCTCGGCGGCGGCCGTCAGGGTGGAGGCGGTGCCCATCGTCATGCAGTGCCCGGGGGAGCGGGCCAGGCCGTTCTCCAGCTCGGCCATCTCGCAGTCGCCGATGATCCCGGCCCGCCGCTCGTCCCAGTACCTCCACATGTCCGTGCCGGAGCCGAGGACCTCGTTGCGCCAGTGTCCGGGCAGCATCGGCCCGGCGGGCACGAAGACGGTCGGCAAATCCACGGAGGCGGCGCCCATCAGCAGCGCGGGCGTCGACTTGTCGCAGCCGCCCAGCAGCACGGCCCCGTCGACGGGATAGGAGCGCAGCAGCTCCTCGGTCTCCATCGCCAGCAGGTTGCGGTAGAGCATCGGGGTCGGCTTCTGGAAGGTCTCCGAGAGGGTGGAGACCGGGAATTCCAGCGGGAACCCGCCCGCCTGCCAGACCCCCCGCTTGACCGCCTGCGCCCGGTCCCGCAGATGGGTGTGGCACGGGTTGATGTCGGACCAGGTGTTGAGTACCGCGACGACCGGCTTGCCGAGGTGCTCCTCGGGGAGGTACCCGAGCTGACGGGTGCGGGCCCGGTGGCTGAAGGACCGCAGCCCGTCGGCGCCGAACCACCGGTGGCTGCGCAGGTCCTCGGGCGCGATACGGGCGGCTCCCGGGCCCCGGGTGGACGCGTCGGTCACAGCGACCACCCGGCTATCAGTCCGGCCACCTCGGCGCGCCGGGCCTCGGGCAGCACCCGGCTCGGAGCGCGTACGTCGCGGCGGCAGAGTCCCAGCGCGGACAGGGCCTCCTTCACGACGGTGACGTTGTCGGCGGACTGCTCCTCCGCGCGGAGCTCCTCGAAGCGGCGGATGCGCTCCCAGACCTTCATCGCCGCCACGTAGTCGCCGGCGCGCAACGCCTCCAGCATGTCGAGCGAGACGGCCGGGGCGACGTTGACCAGCCCGGAGGTGAAGCCGGTGGCGCCGGTGGCGAAGTAGGAAGGGGCGTACAGCTCCGCGAGCCCGGCGATCCAGACGAACCGCTCCAGACCCGCGTCCCGGGCGAAGGCGCCGAAGCGGGCCGCGTCGGGGACCGCGTATTTCACGCCGACGACGTTGGGGCAGGCGTCGGCGAGTTCGGCGAGCCGCTCGCCGGCCAGCCGCGGGCTGCGGATGTAGGGGACGACGCCGAGCTGCGGCACGGCCTCGGCGATCGACCGGTGGTAGTCGACCCATCCTTCCTGCGCGATGTAGGGG
>NZ_NTGZ01000014.1 GCF_002551245.1 Streptomyces sp. rh34 | reverse complement strand
CGACTCAGGAGCGGGCGGCTCCGGGGCCGAAGTCGCCGGTGAGGGCGGCGGCCATCCGCAGGTGCGGCGCCGCGTCGGCGGCCCGCCCCTGGCGCTCCAGCGTTCGGCCCAGCATCAGCCGCGCGTAGCTCTCCACCGGGTCGAGCTCCAGAACGGCCCGGAGCTCCTCCTCCGCCTTCCCCAGCCGGGCGGAGTGGTAGTAGGAGCGGGCCAGCAGCAGCCGCGGCGCGACCAGCTCCGGCGCTTCCTCGACGAGTCCGCCCAGGATGCGCGCGGCCGTCAGGTACTCCTTGGACTCGAAGAACATCTGCGCCCGGTCCCACCGGTCGGCGGCGGTGCCGAACTCGTAGTAGGTCTCGGTCTCGCTCACGCGTCCTCCTTCGTGTGGTGCGGGCCGGCTCCGGACCGCCCCGCCGTACGTTCAGCCATGACAACACCGCACAATGGTTGAACATTCCACTAAAATTCTGGCGTGGGACCCGGTGCCCCACGCCCCTACGGGAATAGGTTGAGCGTCATGAGCAATCTCGATCGCCAGGCCACGCCCTCCGTCTGCGGAGGGCGCGGCTTCGTCGTCGCCGAGCCCGTCCGTGAGCTTCTCGCCCCCCGCCGTGTCCAGCTCGGCGAGGGCACCGAGGTCCGCCGCCTGCTGCCCAACCTCGGCCGGCGCATGGTGGGCGCCTGGGCCTTCGTGGACCACTACGGCCCCGACGACATCGCCGACGAGCCCGGAATGCAGGTCCCGCCCCATCCCCACATGGGCCTCCAGACCGTCAGCTGGCTCCACGACGGGGAGGTCCTCCACCGGGACAGCCTCGGCAGCCTGCAGACGGTACGCCCTCGCGAACTGGGCCTGATGACCTCGGGCCGTGCCATCAGCCACTCCGAGGAGAGCCCGAAGGAACACGCGCGGCTGCTGCACGGAGCCCAGCTCTGGGTGGCCCTCCCGGAAGCGCACCGCAACATCGAGCCGCACTTCCAGCACCACACGGACCTGCCCGTGGTCACCGCCCCCGGCGTGACCGCCACCGTCATCCTGGGCGAACTGGACGGCGCGGCCTCGCCCGGCACCGCGTACACCCCGATCGTCGGCGCCGACGTGGCCCTGGCGGGTGGCGCCGGGGCCCGCCTGCCCCTGGACCCCGACTTCGAGTACGCGGTCCTGTCCATGTCGGGCGAGGCGGAGGTCGACGGCGTCCCCGTGCTGCCCGGCTCGATGCTCTACCTCGGCTGCGGCCGCACCGAACTGCCGCTGCGCGCCGTCTCCGACGCCGGGCTGATGCTCCTGGGCGGCGAGCCGTTCGAGGAGGAACTCGTCATGTTCTGGAACTTCATCGCCCGATCCGGTGAGGAGATCGTACAGGCACGAAAGGACTGGGAGGAGGGCTCGCGGTTCGGTGAGGTGCAGGGCTACGACGGCGCCCGCCTGCCCGCCCCGGAACTGCCCCCGACCCCGCTGAAGCCACGTGGACGTGCGTGCTGACCTGCGGAAACCTAAAGACGGGCTGGCCGCGCTTCCACTGGTGGCCGCTACGCCGTCTGCCCGGTTCGTCTGTGTCTTGTGCTCGGAGCTCGGGGGTCTAGTGGATTTGAGGGGTGGTAGGTCGAGTCTCGTGTTCAAGCTTGTGTGTCAGGGTTCAATCGGATCGATGCTGACCTTTCGCTGACTTTCCTGATTGCCAGTCAGGTGATGATGGCTGTCTATCGCCCGGATGCCGGAAACCGATCCAGGCGGAGTTGCTGAGGGTGACGGGGTGCCGAAGTCGACCAGCCGCGGGGCCAGCAACTGACGCAGGCGCTGGATAACCCGGCAGACGGTGAGCCGGAGACAAACTAAGGGCGAGCTGCCGCATGGTGAAGTTGGTGCGGTAGATACGAGACCACCAGCAGGACCCGGTCGGGTCCCGGCCGTACCGTGGACGGACCGGCTGCCCGAGCTCGCCGCGCCCGGATGGCGACGCCACCTGGACGGTGATTGCGTGATTGGCGAGCTGAGCGGCGTCGACGCGGACACCAGCCGCCGGGGCACCAAGCTGCACTGGAGCGCCCCGAAGCTCATCGCGGCGGCCAACCGGCGGTGTCGGAGGCCAACGTTCGCTTCCTGCGCGTGATTTCCGCGCCGCTGGTCGACTTCACGGCCCACGCCCCGCTCCGAGCCACGTTCGGAGCGCTGGCCGTGATGGCGTCGGAGGTCTGGTGGAACCAGTTGAAGCCGAAGTTGGTGTTGTAGCCTCCGGCGATCAGGTCCTTGCCCGCTGGACCGGAACCGGAGACTCCGACCCCTTGCCGCAAAGCCCCCCTCGGATGTGGCTGGAACCTCCAGACCGCTTCGGAACCGGAAGCACACACGCGACACGCGGACCACACCGAAGCCAGATGCCCGAATCCACCAGAACTGTCACCTCCAGCAGGCTCCCTCTACGAAGGGCGCTACGCTCTTTGCACTGTTCAGACAGGGTGGCGGTCGCCCTCCGGGGCCGCCGAGGATCGCAACGGCGTAGCGGCCAAGACGGTGTCGCGGGCCCTCGGGGTGGCGGTCGCCCTCCGGGGCGGCCGAGGATCGCAACTCGTCCACGCGGGCGAGTCCGACGTTCGGAGCCAGGCGTGGCGGTCGCCCTCGCAGCCGGCCGAGGATCGCAACACCAGGTCGCCGGACCCGGTGAGCGCCTTGACCAGCGTGGCGGTCGCCCTCGAAGGCGGCCAAGGATCGCAACTTCAAGTCCACCGCGGGTGAGGTGCTGTCGAAGTGTGGCGGTCGCCCTCGGAGGCGGCCGAGGATCGCAACCCGGTCCATCCGGCGGGGTCGACACAGGCCAGCTCGTGGCGGTCGCCCTCGAAGGCGGTCGAGGATCGCAACGTCGTACCGCCCATCGTTCGGGGCTTCAGGCTGGCAAGTGGCGGTCGCCCTCCGGGGCGCCCGAGGGCCGCAACATGCGCATGGTGCGCGAGGCGCTGCCCGGCGCGGAGGTGGCGGTCGCCCTTCGGGGGCGGCCGAGGATCGCAACCCGATCGGCACGATCTCGACACGGGAGGACGCGTGAGGTGGCGGTCGCACTCCGGGGTGTCCGAGGATCGCAACGACGAGCTGGAAGAGATCGCCCGCAAGGCGCTGTCGTGGCGGTCGCCCTCGACGGCGGCCGAGGATCGCAACCACAAGAGCGCCATGCTTCTGGTTTCGGCTTGCCCGGTGGCGGTCGCCTTGCGGGGCGGCCGAGGATCGCGACTGCCAGCAGTACGGCAGCCGGGGGCGACACCGACGTGGCGGTCGCCCTTCGGGACGACCGAGAATCGCAACCGCGAGGCGCCGAGGCAATGTTGCAGCAGGCACAGGTGGCGGCCGCCCTCCGAGGCGGCCGAGGATCGCAACTGGTACTTCGTTCCGCCCTGGTGCAGCGGCAGGTGGTGGCGGTCGCCCTCGAAGGCGGCCGAGGATCGCAACGTCGTACCGCCCATCGTTCGGGGCTTCAGGCTGGCAAGTGGCGGTCGCCCTCCGGGGTGGCCGAGGATCGCAACGACGAGGTGGTTACCGGGATTCGTCACCACCTGGCTGTGGCGGTCGTTCTCCGGGGGACCGAGGATCGCAACCTGTGCTCGTACTCCGCACGGTCTACTCGGACGATGTGGCGGTCGCCCTTCCGGGCGGCCGAGGATCGCAACCCCGCGTACGACGGCGTCTGGGACTACACCGTGCAGGTGGCGGTCGCCCTCCCGGGCGGCCGAGGGTCGCAACTTGGTCTCGGTGTCACCGGATCAGCGGACGACGCCGTGGCGGTCGGCCTCCGGGGCGGCCGAGGATCGCAACTCGTCCACGCGGGCGAGTCCGACGTTCGGAGCGAGGGTGGCGGTTGTCCTTCGGGTCGGCCGAGGATCGCAACCTGTGGTCCGGGCGCGACGTCGCCGCCTGGGGCGTGGCGGTGGCCCCTCGCATCGGTGACCTCGGCCTCGTCGTAGTAGGACATCCAGCTGCCTCCGCTGAGCGTGCACCGGGCACCCTGCTCCGGGCGGTGACCGCTTCGGCGAGGAGGACTTCCTGACGGGTCGGACAGCCGTCGTCGTCCTCGTCGACCCAGTGCTTGAAAGCATCGCGCTCATACCCGGTGCGCTGCTCCTCGGCGACGGGGATCTTCCTTATGGCGTCCGCGAGGGCCAGGCCGCCCTCGTCCGGGGCTCCGCCGGGCGCGCCGGACGGTGCGGTGGTGCCGTTGGCGGAGGGCTTGGGGTCGTCGGCCTCCACCGGCTCGGTGGAGCAGGCGGTCAGGGCGGCGGCGGTGAGCAGGGCGGCGGACAGGAAGCCGAGACGGCGCAGCGACACGAGGGCACCGCAGGATTCCGGCAAGCCATTCACACGCCGGCTGGTGCTGCGCTGCATCGAAGGTCACTTTCCTCTGCAGGGCGGCGGGGTGCCGGTCGCTGCCTGCCTGGGAGGACTTGTGTGGGAGCCTCGCAGAATTGTCAGTGGGTGTCTTTAGCCTGCTCGTATGAGTTTGTTGGAACCTTCTGCGGATGCGGTGCGGCCGTCACCGGAGAACGTGGTGCGGCGTTTGCTGGAGTCGGCACGTGAGCGGGCGACGTCGGTGGATCTGGAGGCCGCGTTCGCGTGGGTAGCGGAAGGGCGGCTCGCGGACGATCTTGTTGCTGACTGGCGTCGGCTGGGCGAGGAGGCGCAAGCGGAACTCAGCCGCTGCTGGAAGGGCCGCGGGCTGCTCGAGGACGGGACGGTCGACCAGGACACCGTGCGCTACGGGCGCTCGGCGGCGGCGAAGATTCTCAGGGACGAGCTGCACGAGTTGGTCTCCCTCGCAGGGAAGGCCGTCGAGTGGTGTGAAGAGGTACGTGAGGGCGTCATCAAGGATTTCGGCCGGCTGGTGCGGGAGCGGAGGACTGAGTTTCCTTCGGCCAAGGCAGCCCCACTGGGCGAACTGCTGGAGGAACTGCAGCGGGCTCGGGCACGCTACGTCTGCTCTCTGGAGGCCTACCGGCGAGAACTGGAAGAACTGTCCGCGGAGGAGCGACGGCGTCAGGACTTCCGCCTGAGCAGTGCCAGCACTTCCCTGGAGGAGATACGTAGGCTGTCGAGCCAAGGGTTTGAGCTGCTTATCGCCCGGCTTCTGGAGCGAGATGGCTACGAGGTGCAGCGTACGCATGGGGGCGCGGGTGACAGGGGAGCGGACGTTATAGCCACCGGCGGGAACGGTGAGCGGATCGTCGTGCAGTGCAAGCTTCGCAGGGCGCCGTCGGCTGCGATCGGAGCGCCGGACGTGCAAGCTTTCAACGGGACAGCCCGTCCCGACCATGACGCCACCCACCCGATCATGGTGACGAACACACGCTTCACCGTGCACGCGGAGAAGGCAGCAGCGAGGTATGGGATCGCGTTGGTGGACAGCATGGCGCTGCGGGCGTGGGCAACGTTCGGCAAGCCACTCGAGCTGACCTGACAAGCCGCCGCGGTTAGACGATATGGACGCGTTCGGTGTCGCCGTTCTCGTCGCGTAGGAGGACTTCTTTTCCGTCGGCCATCTGCTGGGCGAGGAAGGCGTAGACCTGGACGGCCCGGTTGATGGAATCGGTTTTGGACAGGCCGGTGATCCTCATGAGTGTGGTGACCGCTTGGGCTGCCCTGGGGATGAGTGTGACGGTGAACCGCCGCTGGTTCCGCCACAACCCGAACAGCGCGGACGCCATCGCGGCCGCGGCGAAGGCCGCCAACATCGCCCGGGAGCGTACTGCCGAGTACCTGCTCGCGACGCGGCTGGAGCAGCTGCGCGAGCAGACCACCGCCCGGACCGAACAGGTCCCGGCCGTACCGTGGACGGACCGGCTGCCCGAGCTCGCCGCGCGCCCGGATGGCGACGCCACCGGGACGGTGACTGCATGATTGGCGAGCTGAGCGGCGTCGACGCGGACACCGGCCGCCTGGACGTCGTCCCCGACGCCCCGGCCGGGGCACCAAGCTGCACTGGAGCGCCCCAAAGCTCATCGCGGCGGCTGCCGAACCGGCTCCGCGGCCGACTGCACCCGCCGCACCGATGCGGCGCGCGGATCTGTCGGAGGGCTACCGCGAGGCTCTCGCCGCCCACCGCGCCGCCTGGAACACGAGCCGGCAGCACACCCGCCTCGAGATCCAGGAGGCCGCCGAGCGGCAGCTCCGCGAACGAACGGCTTCGGGACCCTGAGGAGCACTTCGCCGACGGCCGCTGGCCCTGAGGAGCGAGCTCCACGCCAAAGCAGCCGCCCAGCGGGCCCGGCCGAGCGATGGTCCCCGGGCGCGGGGGCCCTGAAAAGGTATGGCCGCCAAACGCGCTGGCCTGACCAGCATCACCTCGGCGGCGGCCGCGCCGCAGCGGCTGCTGGACTGTACGGCATGAACCGGACCGACGGCGCAGGTCCCGGCTCTACGAGGTTCCTGAGAAACCTCAAGGGCAGCCCGTTCTCCACCAGGTAGCAATCCGCGTTCCGCAGCCGCTCTCCGAGGCACCTGGCACGCCTGAGTGGCGGTCGCCTTCCAGGGCGACCGAGGATCGCAACCCCGATGGGGAGGACCAGGGTCAATAACTCCACCGTGGCGGTCGCACTCCGGGCGGCCGAGCATCGCAAAAGTTCCGGCCCGTACTCCAGGTAGCCCAGCGGTAGTGTGGCGGTCGCCCTTCGAGGCGGCCGAGGATCGCAACGAGAAAGTCCCGGGCCAGAAGTACGCACGGGCCCGGTGGCGGTCGCCCTCCGGGGTGACCGAGGATCGCAACTACCCGCACGCGTACCGGTCGGTGGTGTGGAAGTGGTGGCGGTCGCGTGGCGGTCGCCCTCCGGGGCGGCCGAGGATCGCAACACGGTCCACGGCCGCACCCAGGACGAGTGCCAGCAGGTGGCGGTCGCCCTCTGGGGCGGCCGAGGATCGCAACGCGGAGTGGCTACGCGGCTGCGCGACCCTCCTGGTGTGGCGGTCGCCTTCCGGGGCGGCCGAGGATCGCAACCTCCAGCGGATGGAACGCTGGCAGGCAGGTCTGGCGTGGCGGTCGCCCTTCGGGACGACCGAGGACCGCAACTCCACGATGGTCCCCCGCGCGCCGCGTGAGGCGACTGTGGCGGTCGCCGTTCGGGACAACCGGGGATCGCAACTGTCCCCGGCGGCCGCCGACCGGTTGACCGCCGACGGGTGGCGGTCGCCCTTCGGGACAACCGAGGATCGCAACGTCAACCATATGGACCACAAGGCCAAGCGCGACAAGGTGGCAGTCGCCCTTCCGGGGCGGCCGAGGATCGCAACGTCCGCTGGGCGGCCGACGGGACCGACGGCGAGTCGTGGCGGTCGCCCTCCCGGGCGGCCGAGGATCGCAACGATGAGCTGGCGCTGAAACTCCGCGAGGAAGCGGTGGTGGCGGTCGCCCTCCGCGGCGGCTGGATCGCAACGCTAGGGCCGTGTGCTCGACGGCAGCTCGCGGGCTGTGGAGGTCGCCCTCCGGGGCGCCCGAGTCTCAACTCCATTGGCTTGCTGCACAGTTCGGACAGGTCCCTGGGTGGCGGTCGCCCTTCCGGGGCGGCCGAGGATCGCAACACGACCAGCTCGCGCTGCGCGGGCGACATGGTCGACGTGGCGGTCGTCCTCCGGGGCGCCGAGCATCGCAACGTGCGCAGCACCGCGCCGGACAGGTCAACAAGCCACGGGTGGCGGTCGCCCTCCGGGACGACCGAGGATCGGAACGGCGGACCGGACGAGGGCGCCCAGTCGAAAGTGCCAGTGGCGGTCGCGCTTCAAGGCGGCCGAGGATCGCAACTCCGGCGTGCGGAGCTGCATCCGGCGGTCCGCCTTGTGGCGGTCGCCCTCCGGGGTGGCCGAGGATCGCAACGCCGTTCACCGCTCCCTCACCGTCGAGGAGCGCGAGTGGCGGTCGCCCTCGGGGACGACCGAGGATCGCAACTTGGTCCGTGAGAGCGGATACCGGGATACCCAGCAGTGGCGGTCGCCCTCCGGGGCGACCGAGGATCGCAACGCCCACGCCCTGGCCGTCACGGTCTCGTGCAGCTGCCGTGGCGGTCGCCCCCCGGGGCGGCCGGGGATCGCAACTTCGCCGGGTCGAAGCCCTTCGTCCACGGGGAGGCGTGGTGGTCGCTCTCCCGGGCGGCCGAGGATCGCAACAGCCCGACCGGCGTCACGGCCAGCACCCGGTGGCCTGTGGCGGTCGCCTAATGGCGACCGTGGATCGCAACGACTACTGCGTCGAGGCCGGCTGGCTGACTCCGGTGCGGCGGTCACCTTTCGCGGCGACTCTGGATCGCAACGAACATGTCGCGATGCCCGGAGCGCCCTTGGCTCCGTATGGCGGTTACCCTTCAAGACGACTGCGGATCGCAACCCTCACGAGGTGTGCTGCTACGGAGCCCCGCCCGGTGGCGGTCGCCCTCCGGGACGACCGAGGATCGCAACATCATCACCCGGGTCGGTCCGGGCTTGCGGCCGCGTCGCGGCGGTCGCCCTTCGGGACGGCCGAGGAACGCAGCCCTACTCAGGCCGTGCCCGCGCACCACCGCCCGCCAGCGTGGCGGTCGCCCTCTTGGGCGGCCGAGGATCGCAACGTCCTTGCTCGACCGGGACCAATAAGAGCGCCCCTCTGGTGGCGGGCGGCCTCCGGGCGACCGCCACTAGGCATTACCGGCCTGCGAGCCAGCAGCATGTTGCGCCCCTCGGCCGCCTGGGAAGACGACCGCCACCTTGTCGCTCGCCGGGAGCACCTTGTGCTTGATGTCTTTGCGATCCTCGGCCACCCCGGAAGACGGCCGCCGCACGCACTTGCGGTCGTTGAGCTGTGTGCCAAGACCGTTGCGATCTTCGGCCGCCTTGGAAGGTGACCGCCACGTTGCGCTCGGGTCCGCCCTCGTCGTCGCGTACAAATTGCGATCCTCGGCCGCCCCGAAGGCGACTGCCACGCTGCCCCACCACAGGCGGCCACACCCGAACCCCGGTTGCGATCCTCGGTCGCCCCGACGGGCGACCGCCACCGCTTCCCGGCGTCGAAGCGGTCGAGGCGGGACAGGTTGCGATTTTTGGTCGTCCGGGAGGGCGACCGCCACCACGACCGACTGGACCGACGGCAAGACCGTCCCCGGATTGCGATCCTCGGGGACTCGGTCGCAGGGGGAGTTGCGATCCTCGGCTGCCCCTGGTAGGCGACCGCCACCAGGCCGTCACCGAACGCCGAGAACGGGCAGTAGATGTTGCGATTCTCGGTCGCCGAGGGCGACCGCCACGGCGTACGTCCAGGTCGACGCGGCCGAGTGGCCGGTGTTGCGATCCTCGGCCGCCCCGGAGGACGACCGCCACGGGCCACCACCCGCACCACCGCAACCCGTACGGAAGTTGCGATCCTCGGTTGCCCCGAGGGGCGACCGCCACCCGCCGACGACGCCGCCCGGGTTCTGCTCGCGCAGGAGTTGCAACCCTCGGTGCCGTGGAGGGCAACCGCCACTTTGACTCGCTCGATCAGCCGGTGGCACCAGCCGACGTTGCGATCCTCGGTCACCTTGGAAGGCGACCGCCACAGCCCCATCCCAGGATCGAGCGCCTCGGTGCCGATGTAGCGCAGTGGTGGTCGCCCTCCGGAGCGACCGAGGATCGCAACGTGGCGGTCACCGTGCCGGTTGCGGTCTTTGGTCGCCCCGGAGGGCAACCGCCACAGGGTGTCCAGCTCGCCGAGTGCACCCCACTTCGGGTTGCGATCCTTGGCCACCCCAGAGGGCGACCGCCACCGGCGACCGGCCGGCTCGGGCTGCTGCTGATGGTGCTGTTGCGATCCTGGGTCGCCCCGAAGGGCGACCGCCACCCCGCCGCGCGAGAGGGGCGTCGCGTGGTCGAGGGTGTTGCGATCCTCGGTCGCCCCGAAGGGCGACCGCCACTCCGCCTGCCGTGGACGTTCCGCGGCTCGGACCTGGAGTTGCGATCCTCGGTCGCCCCGAAGGGCGACCGCCACCCTGTCTGACCAGTAAAAAAAGCCTAGCGCTCTTCATAGAGGGAGCGCACTGGAGGTGATGATTCAGGCGGATTCGGGCATCTGGCTTCGGTGCGGTCCGCGTGTGTGCTTCCGGTTCCGAAGCGGACGGGAAGTAACCCGCAATCGTGGACGTGGGTGACCCGCACGCTCGTCAGAGTACGCGTCTCCGCGGTGAGGTGAGTCTGGCCGATACACAGGTCCAGGAAATAGCTGAGTGGCGATCACCTTCCAGGCGACCGAGGACCGCAACACCTAGGCGCGCACCGTGGCGTAGGAGGTCGAAGGTGGCGGTCGCCCTCCGGGGCGGCCGAGGATCACAACGATCCGCCGTAGGCGAGATGCGGGTAGTAGCGCGCGAGTGGCGGTCGCCTTCCAGGGCGACCGAGGATGGCAACATCGAGCCGTACGGGCCTGACCACGTGTACGGGGAGTGGCGGTCGTCCTGCGGGCGACCGAGGATCGCAACGTCGCCCATCTCCGCGAACTGCGGGGTGGCCAGTGTGGCGGTCGCCCTCCCGGACGGCCGAGGATCGCAACTTCGCCGGGTCGAAGCCCTTCGTCCACGGGAGGGTGTGGCGGTCGCTCTCCCGGGCGGGCGAGGATCGCAACCCTTACCCCAGCCACCTATGAGGTTCAGGTTCAGAGTGGTGGTCGCCCTCGAAGGCGACCGAGGATCGCAACCTGGTCCTGCACCGCGAGGGCGACAGCGAGCCGAGTGGCGGTCGCCCTTTGGGGCGACCCAAGGATCGCAACTGGACGGGCCAGCCGCAGTCGAAACACTTCACCTGGTGGCCGGCCCGCTTCGGTGTCGACGTGGCGGTCGCCTTCCAGGGCGACCGCCACCGGCGACCGGCCGGCTCGGGCTGCTGCTGATGGTGCTGTTGCGATCCTGGGTCGCCCCGAAGGGCGACCGCCACCTGTTCGCGTCATTCGACCGCGCCTCGTCTTCCTGGAGTTGCGATCCTCGGTCGCCCTGAAGGGCGACCGCCACGGCACGGCTCAGGGCGGCGGGGTCGATGGTGGCGAGGTTGTGATCTTCGGTCGTTTTGGAGGACGAGCGCCATGTCGTAGACCCGGCGCGTGAGGGTGCCCGGCTTGGGTTGCGATCCTCGGCCGCCCCCGGAGGGCGACCGCCACGCCCACGGTCGCCGGTCCTAACCCAGCCTTCCGGCAGGTTGCGATCCCCGGCCGCCCTGGAAGGCGACCGCCACAGCGATATCTGCTGCTGCTCCTGCCGGTACTGACAGCTGTGACCCTCGACCGCTCCAAGGCGAGTGTCGTCTCATCACGTGAGGGCGGTCGTGTTGATGTCGATGCTGAACGGGGCCGGCAGATGAAAAGTGGTCCCGAACGGGTGGGGACCGTCAACGCGGGTATAGCCGAGCTGCCCTGGTTCGGAGAAGAGGGTCAGGCTCCTTTCCATGCGGTCGACCAGAAGGTAGAGGGGGGGCGCCGTACTCGGCATACCGTCGGCGCTTGACGATGCGGTCTGTGTCGGCGTTCGATTCTGAGGTGACCTCGATGATGAGCAAGGTCTGATCCGGAAGTAGCGCGCCTCCACCTCTGGCGAGGTCCTCGGGGACTACGGCGATGTCGGGTACGTACCAGTTGGAGGATCCGGGCAGGTCCAGGTTCCCGGAGCCTTCGACGCAGCCAAGTTCGTCGACCCGGTCTTCGATCTGTCGTCGTACGACCTTTGCCACACGTTCGTGGTCCCAGGTAGGTGACACGGCCTCGATGATTCCCTCGATGATCTCGACTCGGTCTCCGCGGATGTGCTGCACCGCGAACTTCAGGGCACGTTCAGCGTCGATGCCTTGGCCGTAGTCCGGCGCGCTCGTCATTTGTCCCGCTTCCGCCATCACAACTGCTGGAGATACAGCTTAGGTATTCCAGGCGTTCGTCACGAGAAGCTGCCGTTCAGCTGCCGGCCGCAGTTCTTCGTCGCCCCGAAGGACAACCACCGCCAGGACGCAGTCGACCCTGTGCGATGCGCACCCGGCGAGCGTAGTAACGGCGAGACCGAGTCTGGGTTGCGGCTCTTGGTGTACCTGCCACACTCACCTCACCGCGAAGACCTCGCGCTCTAACGGCTATGCGGATTCACATCGCCGATCCCGTGGTGCTTACCGACCACTTCGGAACCGGAAGCACACACGCGACACGCGGACCAGACCGAAGCCAGATGCCCGAATCAACCGGAGTCATCACCTCCAGCGCTCTCGCTCTACGAAGCGCACTAGGCTGTTTGTACTGCTCAGACAGGGTGGCGGTCACCTTCCAGGGCTACCGAGGATCGCAACACCGGAACCGCGTCTCAGCCCAGCGACATCATCCGGGGGTGGCGGTCACCTTCCAGGGCGACCGAGGATCGCAACTGGCCCCGGGTGACGGACTCGATGGCGCTGACCAGGTGACGGTCGTCCTCCGGGGCGACCGAGGATCGCAACCTCGGCAAGGCCGGCTACGGCAAGACCGAGATGAGGTGGCGGTCGTCCTCCCGGGCGACCGAGGATCGCAACGACGAGGTGGTCACCGGGATTCGTCACCACCTAGCTGTGGCGGTCGTTCTCCGGGGGACCGAGGATCGCAACTTGCGCTCGCGGCGGGCGGCAGCCTGATCGGTGAGGTCGCGGTCGTCCTCCGAGGTGGCCGAGGATCGCAACCACGTCTTCGCCGCCTTGTGGTGTGCGCTGGTCCGGGGCGGCCGAGGATCGCAACGTGTCACGGGCCAGCAGCAGGTTCAGGGCAGCCAGTGGCGGTCGTCCTTCGGGGCGACCGAGGATCGCAACCTTGGTGTGGGCCGGGATCACCCGGCAGCAGGAGCGTGGCGGTCGCCCTCCGGGGCGGCCGAGCATCGCAACACCACTGCCTCGGCGCCCCGCTGGCCACCGGCGAAGGTGGCGGTCGTCCTTCGGGACGACCGAGGATCGCAACAACCCGGGCTCCCCTCTACAGCCCTCCGCGCGGACACGTAGCGGTCGCCTTCCAGGGCGACCGAGAATCGCAACCACGGCACGGTCAACGAGCGGCCGGTGACGTGGAGCGGTGGCGGTCGCCCACGAAGGCGACCGAGGATCGCAACTCAGGATTCGTGGGCGAACAGGCCGTCGAAGTGCGTGTGGCGGTCGGCCTCGAAGGCGACCAAGGATCGCAACGGCTGTGTCAGTGGCCGATCTTATGGTGTCGGTTACAGGGAGGTTGGTGGTTCGGCGGTCAGGAGGTCAGGTGTCAGAGCGTGGGTTGTTCGCCCATAGTCGTAGTCCGCGGTCGGGGTGCCGGCATCGGCTCGAGGATCATCTGCGTGGCTCGGCTGCTTTGGCCAGGGTTTTCGCCGAGCGTTTCGGTGCTGGGGATGTGGCCGAGTACCTGGCCTTGGTTCATGACGTGGGGAAGGGTTGTTGTGCCTGGCAGGATCGCTTGATCTTTCATGCTGAGCCGACGGGTAAGCCGGTGGGCATCCCGCATAAGGAAGCCGGCACGGTGCTTGCTGCGCGGACGGTGGGGCGTCAGCTCGCTGCTGTGGTGCAGGGGCATCATGGAGGGCTGCCGGATCAGAAAAAGATCAAGGATGTTCTGGCCGAGCTCCGGGGGACCGGTGTGGACGCGGACCGTGCTCGGGAGGCGACCGAGGCTGTGGCCCGGGTGGTGCCGGAGATCCTTCGGGAAGGCCGCATTCCGCCACCGGCCTGGCTTGCGGGACTCGGATCGCCGCAGAGGCAGGCACTGGCACTGGATGTGTTCACACGCATGGTGTTCAGCTGTGTGGTCGATGCGGACTATCTCGATACCGAGGCCCACTTCGCCGGCAGGGAGCCACGTACTGCCGCGCGTGCGGACATGGGGATGCTGCTGAAGCGCTTCGAGGAGCGCAGGCTACGGCTGCTTGCCCGGCGTACGGCTTCGCCGGTGGATGAGCTGCGTGAGCGGGTGTACGCGCAGGCGTTGGCGGCGGCCGCGGGCGCGCCGGGTATGTATGTGCTGCATGTGCCGACGGGTGGGGCGAAGACGATCGCTGCGGGCGGGTTCGCGCTGCGGCATGCGGTTGAGCACGGTCTGGGCCGGGTGGTGTTCGCGGTTCCGTACATCAGCATTACGCAGCAGAACGCCGAGGTGTACCGGGAACTCCTCGACCCCGCCCCGGACAGCGGCGAGCAGCCTGTCGTGCTGGAGCACCACAGTTCGGTGGAGCTGGACGAGGAGGACGGAGCGGGCGCCTGGGCGCGTATGGCGTCGGAGAACTGGGACGCGCCTGTGGTGGTCACGACGACGGTGCAGCTGTTCCAGTCGTTGTTCGCGCGCAAACCGTCCGTGATGCGCAAACTGCACCGGCTGGCCGGCTCGGTGATCGTGCTGGACGAGGTGCAGGCTCTTCCCGACCGGCTGCTGATCCCGATCCTGAGTGTGCTGCGCGACCTGGTGGAGCATTTCGGGGCTTCGGTGGTGCTGACGTCCGCGACCCAGCCTTCCTTCTGGTCTCTCGCGCAGTTGGACGGGCTGCCGCGGCACAGCATGATCGAGGACGTGACCGGGCTGTTCGAAGAGCTGCGGCGGGTGGAGTACGACTGGCGTCTGGGGCCTGATGTCGCGTGGGAGTCGATCGCACAGGAGATCGCCTCCGAAGGCGGCGAGCAGGTCTTGACGATCGTGAACACCACACGGGACTCGGCGCGTTTGCACCGCCTCTTGAGCGGTACGAAGGGCGAGGCGCGGGTGACGGCGCCGGTGTGGCACTTGTCGACGAGGATGACGGCCGAGCACCGGCGCGAAGTGATCGAGCACGTGCGTGGCGAGCTTACGGCCGGCCGGCCTGTGCATGTGGTGTCCACGTCGCTGATCGAGGCAGGTGTGGATGTGGACTTCCCGCGGGTGTACCGGGCGTGGGCGCCGGCCGAAGCTCTGCAGCAGGCGGCGGGCCGCTGCAACAGGGACGGCCGGCTGGACAGGGGGACGGTGGTGGTGTTCCGGCCGGTCGACGGCGGCGTGCCGAAGGACTTGTCGTACACGGCGGCTCTGGAGGCGACGGCGGAGTTTTTCGGGCCGGGTGACGCTTCGGCTCCGGATGATCTGGAGGCCCTGGAGTGGTACTACGGGAAGCGCTGGGCGCTGCAGGGCGTTGACGGCCGGTCGATGGGTGAGGGAATTCAGCAACTGCGGCGGGGCTTGGACTTTCCTGCGGTCGCGGGGGCGTTCCAGATGATCGACAACAAGTATGCGCAGTCCGTTGTCGTGATCCGTGCGGAGAAGACCGATGAGGAGCGCGATGCCATCGAGTCGGACATCGCGCTCCTGCGCTCTTCCTACCCGGTAGGTCCGAAGCCGTTGCGTCGCTTGCAGCCGCACATGGCGACCTTGCCGCGGCATGAGGTCGCCAAGGCGCTGCAGGCGGGTCTGGCGGAGCCGGTGATCGGTGACCTCGTCGTGTGGCGGGGGTATTACGACCTGGTGCGTGGTCTGGATGCGGATGATTGCGAGGACCGAGGCGGCTACGTCTTTTGACGGCAGGGCCGACACGGTTCCAAGTCGGCGGATGAGATGTCGGGACGTCTGTGAGCTGCGGTTTTTCCGGTTCCGGGGTGCATTGTCAGTGCCTCCGCCTACAGTGCGGAATCGTTAGGGGGCAGAGCGTGACCTGATGCCCCGTTGGTTCCGCATGCTCTCGTCGGGTCCGTCGCCGGACGGGGTCGACGAGGGCGGTTGTCAGGGATGGGGTGCGAGGCGATGAGGTCGACGGTGTCCTCCAGCAGGATGCGGCGCGGGAATGAGGGGTGGGTCTATCCGGATCTGGTGGTGGAGGTGTGGGGTGAGGCGGCGTGCTTTACCCGTCCGGAGCTGAAGACGGAGCGGGTCAGTTACCAGGTGATGACGCCGTCGGCGGCCCGTGGAGTGCTGGAAGCGATCTTCTGGCGTCCTCAGTTCCGTTACGTGGTGCGGAAGATCGAGGTGTTGCGGCCAGTGACTTGGTTGCGGGTGCGCCGCAATGAGGTGAAGTCGGTGATCACCGCCCAGGATGTGAAGAAGCTCCAGGCGGACCGGCGTCACCGCTATGACGTGGAGAGGGACCGGGACCAGCGCAGCACGCTGGCGCTGCGGGACGTCAGGTACCGGGTTCACGCGCAGATCGTGGTGAGTCCTGATGCTCTGGCCGGTTCGGAGAAGTATCCGCCGGTGTCGGAGGAGAAGTACCGCGAGCAGTTGCGGCGCAGGGTGGAGCGCGGTGCGTGTTTCTCGCAGCCGTTTCTGGGGTGCCGGGAGTTCACCGCCTCGTTCGGGAAGGCCGATCCGCGGCGGCAGCGGGTGCCTTTCGACGAGGAGCTCGGGGTGATGCTGCACTCGATCGAGTACGGGCCGCAGGGGGAGCGTTACCGCTGGTTTCGTGCATCGGTCGTTGACGGTGTGCTGGAGGTTCCGGAAGAGCCGCTGCCGGACAAAGCGGTCGCCATGCCGCTGACGGCCTGGCGTGCTGATGCGGCGGAGGGCTGATCGGTGCTGCTGCAGCGTTTGGTCGAGTATGGCGAGCGGATTTCCGGTGAGTTGCCCGCGGAGTTCTACCGTGAGAAGCAGATCCACTGGGTGTTGGACATCGCCACGGACGGTTCGGGCATGATGCTCCACCGCCGCAAGGTGTCGGGGCGGCAGCGGGACCAGGTGGTGAACATGCCGGTCCCTTACGTGCAGCGGTCCGGTACGAGGGTCCCTCCCTACCTTTTGGTGGACACGGCCGAGTTCGTGCTCGGTGTGCCGAAGAAGGCTAAGGACGGCCAAGTAACGGAGAAGGACCGGGACGAGGCGTTGCGGCGGCATGACGCCTACCGCGACTTCGTACGGCGCTGGGCGTCATCGGCCGGCGAGCCGGAGGCGGAGGCGGCAGAGGTGTTCTTCTCGGCCGGCCGGATCGGGTGGGAGCTGCCCGATGAGGTCGAGGCCAAGGACACGGTCGCGGTCATGGTCGGTACCCGTTGGCTGCACGAACTGGGCTCGGTGAAGCAGCTGTGGGCCGAGGAGGTACGGGCGCGTAAGGGCGGCGCCGCAGAGCGCACAGGACTGTGCCTGGTGTGCGGGGAGCACCGGGCCCTGCTGGCCACGATCCCCGAACCGTTGAAAAAGGGTGCCGTCCCGACAGCGGGCGGCAGCAATGAAGGCCAGCTCATCAGCATCAACGCCCCCGCCCAGGGGCGGGGCGCGGTGACGCAGCTGGTGAACACACCGGTCTGTCACCGGTGCGGTGGCCGAGCCATGGCGGTCCTGAACCATCTGGTGGCCTGCGAGCGTCACCGGCGTCGCTTCCGGGACGACGGAGTGCTGCTGTGGTGGACCAAGAAGCCCAATCCGGATTCCGTACTGACCATGTTCTTCGAGGACCAACCGGAAGCGGCCGACATCGAGCACCTCATCGACTCGCTGAACAAAACCCCGAGCCCCGCAGCCGTGCAGCGGACTGACACGGATGCCTTCTACAGCCTGTCCCTTGGACTGAACAACGCCCGCCTGGTCGTCCGGGACTGGATCGAAGTCCCCCTGGCTGAGGCGAAGAAGAATCTGGCCGCCTGGTACGCCGACCACGGCGTCTGGGACGCATGGACAGGACGCACCCGCTATTTCCCCCTGTGGCAGATGGCGCTGTCCTGCGGCCGCTGGCAATGCGGGCGCTACGCACCCGACAGCGCCCCCCACGGCTTGGAAGCCGAACTGCTCCACAGCGCCCTGCACCGTCTGAGCCCACCCGCCCGCGCCCTGCCGCTCCTCCTGCAGCGCATCCACGCCGACAGGCGCGTCGACGCTCCGCGTCTGGCGGTGCTGCGGCTGTTCCTCACCCGTTCCTCCAACCCCCAGGACCGTCCGATGCCCCAGCTCGACAAGGACAGCGAAGATCCCGCCTACCTCTGCGGCCGGCTCTTCGCCGTCCTCGAATCCGTCCAGGAAGCCGCCCTCCCCGACATCAACACCACGCTGCGCGACAAGTACTTCAGCGCCGCCGTCGCCGCCCCCGGGATCACCCTGCGCCGACTGTTCACCGATTCGGGAGCGCACTTCAAACGGCTGCGTCGAGACAGGCCGGCCGCTCACAAAGCGCTGGAGAAGCGGCTGTTCGAGATCTACAGCAAGGTGAGCGACGACCTGCCCGGACACCTCACCGACGTCCAGCAGGGCCGCTTCATCATCGGCTACGCCCACCAGCGCCACGACGACATTCTCCAGAGGCAGGCAGCCAAGGAACGCAAGCAGGCCGCCATCCCCGCACAGCAGGACGTGCCCGCCCAGGAACCCGCAGCCGTCTGAGAACCCGCACGCCACCTCCGACCGTACTCAATCCATTCGAGGAGTAACTCCGACCATGACCGCTGCCCACCTGGACCCCGCACGTAAGCACGACTTCGTCTACCTCATCGAAGCCGTCGACTCCAACGCCAACGGCGACCCTGACAATGGCGGCCTGCCTCGCACCGACCCTGTCAGCGGGCACGGCCTGATCACCGACGTTGCCATCAAGCGGAAGATCCGCAACACCGTCGCCCTCATCAACAGCCTCGAGCCTCGCGAAGGCCGCGAGATCTACGTCGAGGCGGGCACCGCCCTCAACGCCCAGCACGAACGCGCCTACACCGCCGGCTCCGCGCATGACCAGAAGTCCGCCCAGGAGTGGATGTGCCGCAACTTCTTCGACGTGCGCATGTTCGGAGCCGTCATGACCACCGGCAAGCGCGACAAGCAGGCCGGCCGCGTCCAGGGACCGGTCCAGATCGGGTTCTCCCGCTCCATCGACCGCATCACCCCCCTCGACATCGGCATCACCCGGGTCACCCCCACCAAGGAGGAAGACCTCAAGGCGTGGCTCGAGCGCGGTGAGAACACCGATGGCAAGAACAAGGGCAAGGAGACCGAGATGGGTTCCAAGCACGTCGTGCCCTATGCCCTGTACCGGGGAACCGGACACTTCAGCGCCCCCCTCGCCAAGCGGACCGGCGTCACCACCGACGACCTCGCCCTGTTCTGGCGCGCCTTCGAAATCATGCTCGAACACGACCGCGCCGCCGCTCGCGCCAACCTCGCCCTGCGAGGCCTGTACGTCTTCACCCACGACGACGCCTTCGGCCGCGCCCCCGCCCACGAACTGTTCGAACGGATCACAGTCAAAGCCCGCGACGACGCCAACGCACGCAGCTTCTCCGACTACGGCACCGTCGAGATCCGTGACACCGACCTCCCGTCCGGCGTCACCCTAACCACCCTCGCCCCACGCCCCCTGGGATGACGCCTCCCGGCCCCGCACAGGGCGGAGAGGGAGACGTCCTGCAGATCTTCCTTTCCGCCCTGGTGCGCTACGCCTTCTGCCACGCCAGTGCGAATTGATCCTCCTCTAGGGCTCCGTCACCGACGCGGGCGCGGTGCGCGGCACTCTTCTCCACCAGCACGTCGACACCCCCGGTAACCGCGGCCGCAGCGCCGTGCGCACCGTCCACGCGCCTCCTGTCTGGCACGACGGGCACGGGTTGACCGGGATCTGCGACACCGTCGAAGCGCACGCCGACGGCACCACCCTGCCCGTCGAGCGCAAGGCGGGCCGCTACCACCCAGCAGGTCCCCGTCGACGTCCAGGTCATCGCGTAGGTCATGTGCCTGAAGTACGTGTTCAAGACATCGGTCGCCGAGCCAGCCGCCTACTCCGGCACCGACCGGCGGCGCCACACCGTCCTCGTCGTCGACGCCCTGCTTACCCGCGTACTCCAAACCACGAAGGCCGTCCCGTCCTACTCGGTGCTGCCCTCACCCTTCCACCCCCGTCACCGGCAGTTCGGTGTCGGCGCTGGTCCACGGCCACCGAGTGCAGGCCCAGACGCCCGCGCTGACGGCGAGCGCGCCGACGATGGCCACGAGTCCGAAGAGGTTGATGGAGCCCATCACCTGCCGGGTCGACAGGTGCAGGACCGGGCCGGGCCCGGAAGGACACTCGTCGAGGAGGCGGTGCAGGAACGCCGCGTCCCGGGTGGTGTTGACCACCGCAAGGACCTGGTCGCCGGCTCGCTCCTCGATGTCCTCGGCCACGCTCTGCCAGGTGACATCGCTGCCGAGCTGCCACTCGTACGTCACACGCCTGAGCTCGTCGAACAAGCCGGGCACGTCCGCCACCATGCCGAGGCGCGGCACACCGTCCAGCTTCGACAGCGACCAGAAGTCCGGCTGCGTCGCCGAGGCCAGAACGACCGTCGCCCCGTACCGCTCGACCAGCCCCCTCAGCACGCTCAGGATCGGGTTCAGCAGCCGGTCAGGCAGCGCCTGCACCTCGTCCAGCACGATGACCGATCCCGCCAGCCGGTGCAGCTTGCGCATGGCGGAAGGCTTCGCGGAGAACAGCGACTGGAACAGCTGAACCATGGTCGTCACGACGACGGGAGCGTCCCAGTTCTCGGCGGCCAGACGCGCCCAGGTTTCGTCGTCGCTGTCTTCATCCAGACTGACGGAACTGTGGTGCTCCAGAACCACCGGTTCGCTATCCGCGTCTTCCTCCAGAGGGTCGAGGAGCGACCGGTACACCGCGGCGTTCTGCTGCGTGATGCTGATGAAGGGGACGGCGAACACGACCCGCCGCATCCCGTGCCTGGCAGCATGGCGAAGGGCGAAGCCCCCTGCGGCAATCGTTTTCGCTCCTCCGGTCGGCGCGTGCAGGACATACATACCGGGCTCGCGCGCGGCAGCGGCCACCGCCTCGGCGAATACCCGGCCGCGGATCTTGTCCACGGGGGACACCGGCCGCTTCGCGAGGAACGCGGCACGCCTCTCCTCGAACCTCTCGGACAAGAAGGCCATGCCCCTCGCCGGGGCGAGCCGCGGTGTCACGCGGCCGTCGAAGTGCGCGCTGGTGTCGAGGAAGTCGGCGTCCACCAGACAGCTGAACACCATGCGCACCAACAGGTCTACCTCGGCCCGGGCAGCGGTCCCCCGCAAGGCCGACACCCACGGCGGCAACGCCACCGGACCCGTGCGCACGATCTCCGGAACCCGTTCGGCAACTCGTCGAGTCGCTTCCCGCGCGGCCTCGGCGTCCCGCCCGCTGCCCTGGAGCGCGGTCAGCACGTCCTTGATCTTCTGCTGGTCCGGAAGACCACCATGATGTCCCTGTACCACAGCGGCGAACGGCAGGCTCGCGTACTCGGCGGCCAGACGGGTGCCGGCCTCCTTGTGCGGAATCCCCACCGGCTTTCCTTCCGGCTCGGCCCGCTGCAGCAGGCCGTCCTGCCAAGCACAGCACCCCTTGCCGACGTCGTGCACCAGAGCGAGGTACTCCGCGAGTTCACCAGCCCCGAAGACCTCTCCGAACCTACGAGCGAGAACCGCCGATTCACGCAGGTGATCCGCCAGTTCATGCCGCACTCCCGAGACCGGACTGCGACTATGCGCATACAACTGCCTTGAAGACATAGAGGATCGCAACGTCATGGTTTGTGGGGGCTGAGCTAGTGGGGTAGCTGTGGCGGCCGCCCTCCGGGGCGGCCGAGGATCGCAACGACCGCACCCGCGACCCCGGGGCCAGGTCCACCAGCTGTGGCGGCCGCCCTCCGGGGCGGCCGAGGATCGCAACCTCACGGAGAACGGGCACAAGATGACGCGTCAGAAGTGGTGGCCGCCCTCCGGGGCGGCAGGATCGCAACGAGGTGTAGAGCGTCGGCCGGCAGGCGTTGTACCGCGTGGCGGCCGCCCTCCGGGGTGGCCGAGGATCACAACGTGGCGTACGGGCTCGAGCCTCTGCCACACCCGGGGTGGCGGCCGCCCTCCGGGGCAGCCGAGGATCGCAACACCACCGGAGAGGTGGTCACCACGGTGCTCGCCGTCGTGGCGGCCGCCCTCCGGGGCGGCCGAGGATCGCAACTGCTCGCAACAGTGCGGGTGGAGTACGGGTACACGTAGCGGTCGCCCTCCAGGGTGGCCGAGGATCGCAACAGCTCGGCGGACGCGCGTGCATACGCGATGCGTGCGGTGGCGGTCGCCTTCCGGGGTGACCGAGGGCGGGGGCGGCCCCTTTGGAGGGACCACGGCCATGGGGTCCGGCGATGACCTCGACCGCACCCTTCGTGTCCTCATTGCACACACTTCGGCCGCAGGTGAAGCGGCTGTATCGCGGTCTAGGAAGCGGGGAGGCTTGGGTTCATGTCCGGCCTCACCGCTGCACACAACCTTCGACGTGATAGGTCACCGCGTGGCGATCCGTACCGTCTGCGGGTGAAGTGCTCTTGGGAGTGCTTACGCAGGAAAAGGATCGGCTGCAGGAGGCACTGTGGAAGGCCCACAATCCGCCTGAGGCTCCTAGTTGTAGCCATCAGTGCGCCCTCCGGTGGCCAGCCGGTGGCCGGACGCCCTTGGACATCAAAATACCAGCGGGTACAGGCCAACCAGCCACACGTGCTCTGATCAGGCAAAACGTCACTCGGTAGTACGGTCAAGCACCACGCAACACGAACGCTCACGGTCTCGTAATGCGTAGGTCCCAGGTCCGAGTCGCCAGGGACTTTTCAGGGACTTTCAGCTCTGTCGGAGGGACATCCGAGGGAGTTTTCGCAGTACAAGCACGGAAGGCTGCGACAGCGCTGAAGGGCCCAGGGCTTCGGGCTCGCGCATCTCCCGTCGCCCCGTAGTGCTCCGGCACGGGGTCGGGTCGGCAGTGAAAGACGAGGCTCTTTCGGAGCCGCACATGGCCCTGACCTCGGAGAACGTGCCCCGGGCGGGCCCGCCGACGTGAGCGACGGGCCCGCCCGGGGGACGCTCAGTACGCGTAGAAGCCCGACCCCGTCTTGCGGCCGAGGCGCCCCGCGTCGACCATCCGCTGGAGCAGCGGGGGAGCGGCGTACAGCGGCTCCTTGTACTCGGCGTACAAGGTGGCTGCGGTCGTCGCGACCTTCCGGAGGGTCGCAAAGCGGTCGTCGATGCATCCTGATCCCCATCGACCGGATCCACGCGGACGAGCCGTGCTACTCGATGAAACAGGGTCGGAATGGGATGACCGTGTAGTTCATCGCTCGCCCGAACGGCCCCGACTGTGGTTCTCCCAGGCCAGGCCGGGGTGTACCCGCGACCTGAACAAGTCCCGTACCCCTGGCAACTTCCAGGCTCTCCGCACCCTTTGTCCTGCGGCTATTTAGGGGTGCGTGGAAGGCGCGTTAGCGCAGAATTTCGGTTCAGCCAAACGACTCTCCGCGCGTGATTCTCTCCGGCAGATGCTGACCGTCGTCGAGAGGAATCCCAATGAGCCAGAATTTCATGAGTGCCAAGGAAACCGCGAAATACCTGAACATGTCGGTACCGTGGGTGTATCGCGAAGCCGCTCGCGCGGGCCTCATTCCGTACAGGTTCGGGAGCGGGCGAAATGCCAAGCTGCAGTTCAAGGTGGCCGAGGTTCAAGCGTGGGTGAAACAGCAGCGGTCGTCGGGTGGTTGAGGTCGCGTGATTGGATGTGTGCGAGGCCCCCTCCATGGCGATGGAGGGGGCCTCGCACGTTCAGGCGGCGAGGTCGAGGTTCAGGACCTTGGCGGCGCGGCCGATCGAGCCGGGCATGAGGTGGCGGTAGATCTTGAAGGTGATGTCGAGGCTGCGGTGGCCCATCCATTCCGCGACGTCGGTGATGGGGATGTTGTGGGTGAGGCAGTTGGAGGCGAAGAAGTGGCGGAAGCCGTAGACCACCATGCCTTCGGGGATCTCGACGAGGCCAGCCTTCTTCATGCGCTGCCACTGGTTCCCGATCCAGTAGTTGAGCATCGGCTTGGTCAGGTCTCGCGGGCTGCGGAACAGGTAGCCGTCAATGGTGCCGTACGTGTCCGCGTACCACTCGATGGAGTGCTTGACCCGTGCCGGGAGCGGGACGTCGCGGTAGTCGCCGACCTTGCGGTGCTTGAGGGGAGCGTAGGCCTTCGTGGTCTGGTTGACCTGCTCGGTGATCCGGTACACGTTGTCGGCCACGATGTTGTTGATGTTGACGGCCAGCGCTTCCCCGTTGCGCATACCGCAGCCGCTCATAAGGTCGGCGACGAGGCGGAACACGTCGTCGCCGGCGGCGCGTATGCCGTGAAGCTGAGCGGGGGAGGGGATGACAGCGCGCTTGGGGTCGTACTGCGGGGGCTTGACGCCGCCGAGCGGGTTGTCGTCGTAGAGACCGAGCCGGTGGGCGTCCAGCAGGATCGACTTGAGTTTGTCGAAGACGTTGGACTGAGTGGCCAGGCCGACGCCGTTGCGCTCCATGGACTGGATGAAGGCTTCGACGACCTTGTGGTCGAAGGTGCCCATCCGGCGGCTCTGGAAAGCAGGGTAGAGGTGGTGGACGAGTAGCGAGTCAAGGTGTCGCCGGGAGCTGGGGCTGAGGTCGCGCTGGCTGGCCTTCCACTCGGTGGCGTACTGCTCGAACCGCATCGGGCCGTACTTCTGGATGCGCTCGACTTTGTGCTGGTTCTGTGGGCTGTTCTTCCGGGCCTGGTAGACCTCGGCGAGGCGGGCCTTCGCCTTCTCCTGGGTGGAGAAGCCGGATTCCTCGGCCTGCCGTCCGGCCGCGTTGCGGTAGCGGATCTTGTAATCGTGCGGGCACTTCGGCCATCGGCTTTCAGGGTGCTCGCACTCCTTGAAGAAGCTTCCCATGCCGCGGACGAGGTTAATGGTGGCCATGTTGTCGACTCCCGGGCGTCTTGCTGACCTTTTGCTGACCCCGGATGGTCGATCAAGCCCCTGAGCTGGGATGAAACGGTAAATCGATGTTATGTTCTGGAACTGGATCGGACGGTCCCAGGAGGAGATCGCGCAGGCCCGTGACGACTGGATGAACGGCACCCGCTTCGGTGAGGTGAAGGGCTACGACGGCCCTTCGATTCCGGCCCCGGAGCTGCCTTCGGTGCCGCTGAAGGCGCGGGGGAGGCTGCGCTGATCTGGGGTTATCGCCCGAACTGGCCTCAGGGTGGCTGGCTTCGGAGGAGTTCCGTTTCTGGGCGACTCGCAGCTGCTCACTTGCCCCTTGGCGTGCTTGGATGTCGACCCCAGCTGACACTGCGTACCTGATCATGGTTCGATCGGAGTTCGGGGGCGCAGCCCGGCACGCCTCATCGCGGTCTCAGGTGGGGACGGTGCGCCCGTCCCGCATCTCGATCACCCGGTCCGCGAAGTGCCGTACGACTGCCCGGTCGTGGCAGATGAACAGGTAGCCGAGGCCCAGCTCGTCCTGGAGGTCGGCGAGCAGGTTCAGCACGCCGGCGCGCACGGAGGCATCGAGTGCCGAGACGGGTTCGTCGAGGACGAGCAGGCGCGGCCCGGAGGCGAGGGCGCGGGCGATTCCCGCCCGCTGGCACTGGCCGCCGGACAGTTCGTGGGGTCGCCGGTCCCCGCATGACGGGGCGAGGCCGACCTGGTCGAGCAGCTCGGCCACGCGTGCGGGGCCGTCGGCGGAGTTCCACCTGCCGTGGACCTTCAGCGGCTCGGCCACCGCGTCGCGGATGCGGTGGCGAGGGCTGAGGGAGCCGTAGGGGTCCTGGAAGACCGGCTGCATGCGTGGGCGAAGCGGGCGCAGTTCGTGTTCCGTCAGGGTTGTCAGCTCCTGTCCCTCGAAGCGGACCTTCCCGGCGTCGGGCCGGCGTAGCTGGAGTACCGCGAGGGCCGTGGAGGTCTTGCCGCACCCGGAAGGTCCGTTGAGAGCGAGGGTCTCACCGGCGTCCAGTGCGAAGGAGACATGGTCCACGGCGGTCACCGGGCCGTGACGGACGACGAGGTCGCGAACATCCAGAAGAGGGTGGTTCACAGGAGCTCCCGGAAAGGTGCGGGTACGTCGGCGGCGTGATGGCAGGCGACCAGACGTCCGTCCACGGTCTGCAGATCGGGTTCGCGGTCGTGGCACGTGTTCGTCGCCAGCGGGCAGCGCGGCGCGAAGGCGCAGCCAGGCCCGAGGGCGTCCGGCGTGGGCGGGGTGCCGAGGAGCACGGGCAATCGGCGGCGCCGGGGGCCGTCCCGCGGGAGGGAGGCCAGCAGGCCCGCCGTGTACGGGGCGCGCGGACGGTCCAGGACCTGACGGACCGGGCCGAGTTCGGTCGACCGCCCCGCGTACATCACCAGCACGCGGTCCGCGTGGGCCCGCACGACGCCCAGGTCATGGGTGACGAGGACCAGCGAGGCGCCGACCGCTTCCCGCTGCTCGGCGAGAACCCGCAGTACCTGCTCGCGGCGTTCCTCGTCCAGCGCGGTGGTCGGCTCGTCCGCGACGACGACATCGGGCTCGTTGACCGTAGCCATGGCGATCACCGCGCGCTGCCGCATGCCGCCCGAGTACTCATGGGGGTAGGCCCGGGCCCGGCGTGCGGCGTCCGGGATGCCGACCCGGTCCAGTGCCTCCACGGCCAGGGCACGCGCCTTCGCGCGGGACAGTCGCCGTACCGACCGCACGGCGGCGGCGAGCTGGTCGCCCACCGTGTGGACGGGGGAGAGAGCGGACAGGGCGTCCTGGGGGACGAAGGTGATCCTGCGCCCGCGTTCGGCGACGAGATCGGCGGAGCCCCGCAACCGCAGGTCGCCGCCGACAGTGGCACCGCGCGGCACCATGCCGAGCAGGGCCCGGGCGGTGAGGGACTTGCCCGCACCCGACTCCCCGACGAGGGCGAACACCTCACGCGGACGGACATCGAAGGTCAGTCCGCGTACCACCTCGGCCTCGCCGAACGAGATGCGCAGGTCACGGACCGACAGCAGTGCTTCAGACCGCATGGGCGGTCTCCTTCCGTACAGTGCGCGCGGGCGTGCGCCCGCCTCCCCGGCCCTGGGCGTACGCCGCCCCCGACACGGCCAGCCCCGCCAGCAGGGCCAGTGCGGCGGCCGGCGCGAGGGCCGCCCACGGGGCGCGTTCCACATAGGCGCGGGACTCGTCGAGGAGCAGGCCCCACTCGGGGGCGGGCGGCTGGGCACCGAGGCCGAGGAACCCCAGTGAGGCCAGGGCCAGGGCGATGCCGGGCAGCCGCAACAGGGCGTGGCGGGCGACCGGGGCGGCGACGGACGGCAGGACGTGCCGGGTGAGAATCCACAGCGGTGGCGCCCCTATGGCGCGTTGGGCGGTCAGGAACGCCGACGCCCGCACCTCCTGCACCAGCGCCGCCGCATGCGCCGCCAGGGGCGGCCACGAGATCAGCGCGACCGCGAGGGCCGCGCCGCCGGTGCCCGGACCGGCCACCGCCGCGACGAGGATGCCGACGATCACCGGCGGCAGGGCATTGGCGATATCCGCAGCACCCGCCGCGACGCCGGGCAGGAAACCGAGGGCCAGGGCGACCACCAGGCTCAGCAGGCACACGGCCGCCGCCGTGCCGACCGTGGAGGCGGCACCGTGGCCGAGCCGGGCCAGCACGTCGCGGCCGAGCCCGTCGGTGCCCATCGGGTTCGCCCAGGAGGGCGCGGCCAGCCGGGCCGTGGTGTCGACCGCGTACGGGTCGCGGAACAGACCCCAGCCGATCGCCGCCAGCAGCAGGGCCCCGAGGACGGCCGGGACCGCCGGGTGTACCCGGACCGGGCGGGCCGGCGGCAACGAGAGCCCGGCGTCACGCAGGGCGGGGCCCAGCAGCCGGCGCCGTACGAGGGCGGCCACCGCCCCCATGACCAGACCCAGAGCGAGCAGGGCGAAGACGGACCCCTGGAGCAGCGGCAGGTCCTGCGACTTGGCCGCCCCCAGCGCGGTACGCCCGATGCCGGGCACCGCGAACACGGTCTCCACCGCGACCGCGCCGCCCGTCAGACCGACGGCGACCATCCCGAACTGCGGTACCAGCGGCGGGAGTACACGACGCAGCGCGGCGAACACGACACGGGTGCGGCTCACTCCCGCTCCCCGCCACAGCTCCACCCATCGTTCGTCCAGCACGGCGGGCAGCGCGTCCGCGACGAGCCGCCCGAGAAGGCCGCCGGCGGGAACGCCGAGCGCGAGGGCAGGCAGAACCAGATACTCGGGCCCCCGCCAGCCGGACGTCGGCAGCCACCCCAGCCACACCCCGCACACCAGCAACGCCACGGTGGCCAGGAGAAACTCCGGCACGGCAGCGGTCATGGCCGCGAACGCCCCGGCCGACCCCCGCCCCCGCACCAGCACGGGCACCACCAGGGCCGCGGCCAGCAGCACCGCCACGGTCAGCGCAGCGACCATCAGGCCCAGCGACACCTGGAGCCCGGAGACGACGGACGGCAGAATGTCCGTCCCCGACACCCAGGAGGTGCCGAGGTCGCCGCGCAGGAGTCCGGCTGCCCAGTCGCCGAGCAGGGAGAGCGGGCCCGCGTCCAGGCCGAGATCCCGGCGGATCGCCGACAAGGCCTCCTCGGTCGGCTCCTGTTCGGCGGACCGGGCACGCAGCACCGTCAGGGCCGGGTCCCGGCCGGAGAGCCAGGGCAGCAGACCGACGGCGGCCAACGCGGCGGCGAGGCAGAGAGCGCGGGTCACCCCCGCCCTGGTCGGCCTCACTTGACGTGCGTGTCGAGCGTGACCAGTTCCCGCTCCCGCGGATCGTGGGCCGCGCCGGCCACGTCGCCGGCGTCACCCTGGATCACGCGCTCGTGGAGCATCGGCACCGCCGCGTCGGTGGCGAGTACGTCGGCCTCGGCGTCGACGACGGCCCGACGTCGGGCATCACCGGTCGGCGTCGCGCCCGCCTTGTCCAGGGCCTTGTCCACGGCCGGATCGGCGAGCTGGGGGATGTTGAACGAACCGTCGGAGGCGAAATCGCTGTACAGGTAGGCGGCCGGGTCGCCGGAATCGAGAACCGTGGCCCGGGAGAGGATGAACGCGTCGAACACGCCCGCCAGGGCGTCGGACTCGATATTGGCGTACTCGCGCACCTCCAGCTTCACCTGGAAGCCCGCCTTCTTCAGCTGCTGTTGCAGAGCGGCGGCCACTTCGGGCAGTTCCGCCCGGTCGGTGAACGTGCCGATGGTGATGCTCCTGCCCGCAGGATCACCCGCCTTCGCACGGCGCACCGGCTCCCGCAGGTCGGCCGCCCACGGCAGGGCGGGCCCGAGCAGCCCCTCGGCGATGTCGGCCCTTCCCTCGTACACGCCCTTGACGATTGACTCCGCGTCGATCGCCTCCCGGGCCGCGGCCCGCAGAGCCGGGTCCGTGAAGGCGCCCGACTCCGTGTTGAGGTAGAGCGTGTTGGTGCGCGGCATCGGGACCTCGGTGATCAGGTCCTCGTCCAGCAGCGCGGCCTGCGAGACGGGCACCGCCTCGACGATGTCGGCCTCGCCGCTGCGCAGAGCGGCGGCGCGGGCGGTGCCGTCGGGTACGAACGTCACGTCGATGCCGGGAGCCTTGGCCACACCGCCCCAGTAGGCGTCGTAGCGGTCGAGTGTGGCGGAGGAGGTGCCGTTGACCCTGGTCAACTCGAAGGGGCCGGTGCCGGCACCGGCCGGATTCACCGTCTTCCCCCGATACGCCTTCGCCGCGAGGATCGACAACTGCGGGGAGCTGAGCCGCTGCGGGAGCAGAGGGTCCTCCTCGGCGGTCGTGACGACCACGGTGCCGGGGCTTCCCTTCTTCACCGTCAGCTCGACGCCGTCGAGAATGCGGGGCTTGGGAGAGGCGCCAGCGGCTTTCGTGAGGGAACGGACGACGGCCTCGCCGGTCAGCTCGGAGCCGTCGTGGAAGGTGACGTCCTCACGGAGGGTGAAGGTCCAGCTCCGGCCGGACTGCTTCCACTCGGTGGCCAGCGCGGGCTCGGCGTCGCCGTCCGCGTTCAGGCTCACGAGCGTCTCAGCAGTGGACCAGCGGGACAGCTTGAACGCGTCATCGGACAGCGGGGACAGGCCCGAGCGCGGAGGCTGCATCATCGCGACGCGGAGGCGCTTGCCGGCACCGGCATCGTCGGCCTCCGGGGACGCGAAGCAGCCGGTGAGCAGGGCGGAGGCGGCGAGGACCGCGGGCAGGAGCAGGGGACGGGTCGGGACGCGCACGAGGTCACTCCGGGTAATAAGGGCAGGCCAATGGTTGAGTGCGCGACGACCGTAGCACGATGATAATCATTTTCAGATGCGCTTCTGACCTCTGGACATGCATCGGGACCTCCCTCGCCGAGGCCCCGCCCTCGGCATACGCCGACTGTCCGGCGGAGGTCGTCGCGATCCCGAAGTCGGTACGGCCCGAAGGCAGGGCGGCGACCCCCGACGTCATCGCCTTCCAGCTCACCGACGACGAAGGAGCACGCATCACCGGCCTGGGCACCGCCCGCAGCCACATCTTCGACCACCACGACCCCGAAAAGGTCACGTGGCTCGGCGAGGTATTGCTGTGGTGGTGACCAGCCACGGCATTCTCGGCGGTACCGGCCGGCCCACCGGCTGCACCGTGTCCGAAGCCGCCGATCCCGGGCGCGTCTTCGCCGACGCGGGATGGGACGTCGACGTCACCGGCGTGCGCGGCGGCCGCCCGGTGAGGGGGCTTCGACGTCACCTGGACTCAAAGGTCCGCCGCGAGGAACGGCCGCAGCAGGGGCAGCAGGGCGTCGGGGCGGTCCAGGGGGATGATGTGGCCGCAGTCCTCGATGACGTGTCCTTCCAGGTTATCGGTGTAAGGGCGCAGTTGGTGTTCGAGAGCGCGGCCCACAGGGTGAGCGCCGATCGTCATCGCGGGAATGGCCAACCGAGCCGAGTCCACGGCTGACCGGATGTGGCGGGCGGACGCCGGCAGCGCTCGGTACGGGCCGAACGCGGTGCGCAGCGCATCGCTTGCCGCGTAGGCCCGGACGATCGGGGCGCGCACGTCCTGCGGTACCCCGCGGCCGAGCGTGCCGCGGTTGAGGAACCACTCCACGTACCGCTCTTCGTGACCCTTCAGCACTGACTCCGCCAGACCGGGCTCGCCGTGGAAGCCGAACCACCACGGCGGGCCGTCGGCGAGGAAACCCTCGGCCCCGGGCAGCCGGCCCAGCAGCGACTCCATGATCACCAACCGTCGTACGAGGTCGGGCCTGCGCATGGCCAGGAGGAAGGCGGGCGGGGTGCCGACGTCGATGCCCACCACGGCCGCGGAGGGGACGCCGAGCACCTCCAGCAGGCATTCGGCGTCATCGGCCAGCGTTCCGGCGTCATAGCCGTCCGAGGGCCGGGCACTGTCACCGAAGCCCCGCAGGTCCGGTGCGATCACCCGGTGGCGCGTGGCCAGCTCGCCGATGACATGGCTCCATACCCGCCAGGTGTGCGGGAAGCCGTGCAACAGCAGGACGGCGGGCCCTTGTCCTGCGGTCGCCACGTTGAGTTCGACCCCGTTGGCCGTGACTCGGCGCAACTCGACTTCGGAGGGAAACTCCGGATGGGAGGGGTCGGCGGGCAGGGGGACGGTCCTGGCGGTCATGTGTGCTCCAGTGGTATCGATTGGTTACAAGGGAACATTAGGTAAGTACACTGAAGTGTCCAAGACGGCACTTTCTCCTCAGGTGGTGAGCTCCAGGTGACCTCCCAGGTCAGGGACGATTCCGGCGTGCGCGGCGATCTGTTCGACCCGCAGTGCCCGACACGTCGGCTGCTCGACCGGATCGGTACGAAGTGGACATCGATGGCGGTCAAGGTGCTGGCAGAGGCCTCCCCGCAGGAGGTGCGTTTCGCGGAACTGCAGCGCCGCATGCCGGGGGTCTCACAGAAGATGCTCTCGGTGACGCTGCAAAACCTGGTGCGCGACGGCCTGGTCACGCGCCGCGTCGAGCCGACAGCTCCTCCCCGCGTGCACTACCGGATCACCGGACTCGGCCTGTCACTGGAGGCCGCGCTCGCCGGCCTCCGAGCCTGGGCCGAAGAGCACATGGCCGAGGTCGACCGGGCAAACGAGTTGGGCCACTGGGCGGAAGAGACGGCCTGAGCGGCTGCGTTCGCATGTCCCGGGCTTGCATGACGACGCGGCCTCAACCCGATCACCCGTCGGTGATACGTGCCGTCAGGCGGGCCGACAGGGGAAGACCGTTCCGGAGCCGCTGCCGATGGTCCGGGCTATGCGTGTCGCGGATGGCGGTACTGAGCCGTTCGGCACGCTGTGCGCACCCTGCCGGAGCCGGATGCGTCCGGAGTCGGCGGCGCACGGCACGCATCGCGGCGACGAGCTCCTGCCTCGATCAACGCCCTGCGGGGAATGCCGCGCGGCGGCCGAAGCCGACCGAGACGAGTGCCACGAGACTGAGAGCGATCATCCCGGCTGGAAGAGCCGGTGCGCCCACGCCATCGACGACCAGGGCCCCCGCAGCACCGCCCGCGAAGATCGCCATGTCGAAGGATGTCGTCAGCATCGCGTTCGCCGCATCGGCGTTCTCGCCCGCGGTCTCACTCATGGCCGTCTGCAACTGCGTCGCCGAGCCACCGGACCCGAGGCCCCACAGGACGATCGCGAGCAGCACGAGCACCGTGGACTGCTGCGCGGCGGCAAGAAACGCCGCGGCGACGATGAACAGGGTCACGCTCGCCACGCCGGGCATGCCCAGCACACGACCGGGCGGAGCGCGTGTCCGCGCCGACTGCCCCGGTGCGTCGGGCACGAGGAACTTCGCGAAGACCATGACGATGACGCTGAGCAGTGACATCGCGGCGAAGGACCAGCGCCACCCGACCGTCGATCCCAGCCAGACGCCAAGCGGCGGTTTGCCGGAGATGGCCGTGAACCCTTTTCGCTCTTAGTCGGTGTTGAACGCCTGGTCGACGGTAAGCGTGTCCTCGTAGAGGTGCATGCGGACGATCTCGCCGTCCTCGACCACCAGGTGCATGGCCGACGGGGTGGTGAACTCCTTGCCGGTGGTCGCGACAGTGTGCGTGAAGACCCCGAGCAGCATCACGTCAGCGGCGTCGACGATGATCCGCTCCAGCACGACCTTGCTCTTGCCGGGCACGAAGTGCGGCCACATCCTGGTGAAGTAGGGCGCGACTTCCTCCCGGTGGGTACGGCGGCCGGTCCAGGGCAGTTCGTCGTTGCCGGGGACGTGCCAGTAGATGTCTGCTGCGAACAGTTCCTGGATGCCGTCCTGGTCCTGCTTGCCGAGGCGCTCCAGGAACTGTTCGGCCACTGCCCGTGAGGCCTGGGTGTCTGTTGTCATTGTGCGTGTCCTTGCCTTTCGTAGTGTGGGGTGGGTGTCGCATGTGCATGTGCCTCACGTCACCACTAGAGCTGGGTGGCGCCGCCGTCGACGAGCAGTTCCGCACCGGTGGTGAAGGAGCTGTGGTCTCCGGCCAGGTAGAGGGCGGTGGCAGCGACCTCGTCGGGACGACCGGCGCGGCCGAGGGGGGTCGGCGCGGGGGGTTCGGCCACCGTGGACTGATCGCCTTGCGGGAACGCGGCCCGCAGCTCGTCACCGCCGGGGGTCTCGACAGGGCCGGGAGTGAGGGCGTTGACCCGGATCCCGCGGCCGGCCAGTTCGGCGGCCCAGGTGCGGGCGAGGCTGCGGATGGCGGCCTTGGTGGCGGCGTAAACGCCGAGGCCCGGGGCGGCGCGCAGGGCCGCGCTGGAGGAGAGCAGAGTCACCGAGGCGCCGGCCGACAGCAGGGGCAGGGCCTTTTGGACGGTGAAGATCGTGCCCTTGAGGTTGATGGAGGTGGTCTTTTCGTACTCCTCCTCGGTGATCTCGCCGAGCGGGCCGTAGTCCCCGACGCCGGCGTTGGCGACGACGATGTCGAGGCCTCCGCTGCGCTCGGCGATCTCGGCGAAGAGCCGGTCGAGGTCGTCGAGCCGCGACACATCGCTCTGGATGCCGATCCCGCGGTTGCCGACCTGCGCGACAGCGGTGTTCAGTTCGGCCTTGCGGCGGCCGGTCAGGTAGACCGTCGCTCCCTCGATGGCGAACGTGCGCGCGATGGCGAGACCGATGCCGGTAGAGGCGCCGGTGACCAGGGCGGTTTTGCCGTCCAGCTGTCCCATGGGGTTCTCCAAATCTTTGACGTAACCATTTCTGTTACATTGACGGGCGCAGAAAACGTGCCACCGCCGAGAGCAGGGGTGGGCTACGCGTTTTTGAGTACGTCCCGCAGGACGTCCTCCAGTGTGGTTCTCGCCAGCTCCCTGCGGAGGGTGGCCTCGATCTCGTCGTAGACAGAGGTCAGCACTGGTCCTATGCCGTGGCCCACGACGCACTCGGGGTCGGGCGTCGAGCGGTGCAGGGCGAAAGTCGGCCCGGCGGCGATCGCTTCATGGACATCGAGCAGAGTGATCGCCGCCAGGTCCCGGGAGAGCGTCCAGCCTGCTCCCGTACCTCGCCGCGAGTCAACGAGGCCGGCCTTGCGTAGCTCGGCCAGGAGGCGACGGATCACCACTGGATTGGTGTTGACGCTCGTCGCGATCTGCTCGGAGGTGGCGACCTCGTGACCGCGACGCTGATACAGCCCTATCCACGTGAGGGTATGCGCTGCGACGGTCAGCCTGCTGTTGGCGCTCACCTGGACCTCACTCCCTCGACCCTGCAACCTCGTCGTAACAATAGTCGTTACGTCGGCGTGCGGCAAATCTCTGCGGGCCGAACCCGGGCCGAGCCGCCTGGGCGCGCACGCGGATCCGCTCACCGGGCGGAGTCGAGAACGCTGCTCCACGATCGTTCCGGGCGGCCCGGCGTTGAGCAGCGCTCTGGGGGGCAGGCCTGCGATGCGCATCTCGACCGCCTCGGCGGTGAGCAGCGGCATGTCGCCTGACCACGTGCCGCGCCGCTCTCGCGTCATCACGGTCTAGCCCGGCCCGACCCAGCTGTCGCAACTCACCGCCTCGGAGACCCGTCGCCCGGACCGGACGATCGTCGCGATCAGCGTCAATCCTGATCTCGGCTTGCTCGGGGTTGTGGAGGAGCACCGTGAGCCATTTCCAACCTGACGGCGGTGGCGCCGTGTTGTGACTGAGCGCTTCGGGTGGCCGGTGAGCGGTTGATCTGGCCACCTGGGAGTTCGGCTCGCGGTAGTGCCTTCGTCAGTCAGGTCGCACTTTGGAACGACAGGTGGAGCCGCGTCAGATCGGCGTCTTCATCCGCTGCGGGGTCCCCTGTGAGCAGTGGGCGGTAGCCCTTTCGCTCGGAGCTGACCTCCTCGGAGACGAGTCGATGTTCACATATGTTGCCGACCGCGTCCGGATGAAGCCAGCCGCGTTGGAATCAACTGGGTGATCGATCCTGATCATGACAGGATGACGGTTCAGGACGGGGGAGGCGGGGCGGTATGGGGCTGGACTACAGCTATGAGATCTTCATGCCCCCTTGGAACGTTGCGAGAGCACTGACCCGGCTGGCCGAGCTCGCTCCCCGAGGCCGCGAGACGCTGCCGCTTCCGGTGACCCTGCCGGGCGGAAAGCAGTTGCTCGTGCCGTTCACCTCGAAGTTCAAGAGCGAACCGGTCGACTGTTCTTCAGGCGGCTCGCTCGAACTGGACACCTCGATCGTCGTCGGCGTCGACGACGCGGTGCGCGAGTTCTTCCTCCGCGATTCCGACAGGGTCGACGAGCAGGGACGGGTGTCGGTCGGGTACATCTACCTGACGGTCAGGTTCTCCCCTGCATGGCACCCGAACTTTGCGTCACTGCAGTTCACAGCCGCTACCTCGAGCATGAGCCGGATGTTCGTACAGTCCGCGAGCATCAGGAAGGTGTTCACCGAACTTACCGCCACTACCGGTGGTGTGTGCTGCCTCCTCGACACCGAGACCGACATCTTCGACATCTGCTGGCTCAACGGCGAGACGTTCAGTGGTGAGACTGTTCCTGGCACCCGATTTTCGGGCTTCAAAGATCTCGTCGCCGCTTGGTGCGAGCCGGTGGAGTAGAACGGGACGGCGCGCCCGCATGGGATTCGGCGCACCTGACCGGTCAACGCCCAACCGGCCAACTGACGCCTCAGCCAGCGGTTTTGGACGGAACTGCGGAACGACGAAGCTCCTGGTAGACGAGTTCTCGACCAAGATTGCCCGCAGCCACCAGGAGCTTCGTGTGCTTGTCTTTCCGTCGTCGATCGACCTGCCCAGTCGCTCCCTGCGGTATCTGACCGGGCGACTCGCTGCCCGGCGACGGGAGATCGGGACCCGGTGGCGACGTCTGACCGCCGGCCGTCAGGCTCTGCTCGCCCTGGCCCATCCGCGCTGTGGTGACACCTGCACCCAACGCGCCGCCGGGTTCGGTATCGGCATCGCGACCGCATGCCGCTACAGACGCGAGGCCGTCGACCCCCTGGCCGCCCTCGCGCCCACGCTGGAACAGACCATGACGACCGTGCGGAAGGAGACGTACGTGATCCTCGACGGCACGGTGCTGCCGATCGACCGCACCGCCGCCGACCGCCCGTACTACTCGGGGAAGAAGAAGCACCACGGGAGGAACGTGCAGGGCTTCGCGGATCCAGCCGGCCGCCTGAACTGGGTCTCGGACGCGCTACCCGGGGCCGTGCACGATCTGACCGCGGCCCGGACCCACGGCATTCCCGACGCTCTCGCCGTCGACGTCATCAAGTGCTGTGCGGACAAGGCGTATCAGGGCGCAGGCCCTGCGGTGCGCGTCCCGATCCGGGGCAAGAATCCGCGCGGCTGGCGTCGGCGTCACAACCGCGTTCACGCCAAGATCCGCAGCCTCGGCGAACGTGCCACGGCCACCCTCAAATGCTGGCGGCTCCTGCGGAAACTCCGGTGCAGCACCACCCGGATCACCGCCGTCGTCCGTGCCGTCGTGGCCCTCGAACTCGCCACCTGATCAAGACGAAAAGGGCTCCGTGTCTGGCTCCCGTCCCAGGTTTTCGCCGCCCGCTCGACTCCGGCGCGCAGCCGGGCCGGGTCGAGGGAGTGTTCTCCGGGAAAGTACCCGACCTTGGTGGAGAGCGAGAACTTCGGCCGGGGATCGCCTGCAGCCGTCTTCAAGGCCTCATGCGAGCGGTGGCGGAGGTAGTTCGAGGCAGTGTCGAGGCGCATTACGCCGAGACCGGCGGCTGCTTCGAGTACGTCACGGGGGTGACGGGACCGGTATGGGCCGAGGACGACATCTCCGTCAGTGGTTCGCACAGACCCTCCGCGATGAGCAGGTCGGCCAGGGCGGTGGTGTCCGCGTCGGCGCCGTCCAGGTAGCGGATGACCTGACAGGAGGTACGCAGACCCGGTTCTGCGCGCTCGTGGAAGGTCAGCCGTTTGCCGCGACCGCTTCAGGTCTGCCGAACGCGGTCACGAAAGGCATAGGGCGTGCGGGCGTGTTGGACCGCAGTTCGTCCAGGAACCGCTCGGGGCTGTAAGAGGTGGCGAGATCACCACGCGGGCCGCCTCTCGTGGAATTTCGCGGAAAACTGGTCCGGAAGGCGCAGCTCAGAGGGCCGTCAAGTGGTGTAGACCAGTACCAATTTTTAACAGCGCTTTACAAGCGCGTCGGCGCATGCAGTAATCATGTCGTGCTCATGGCGATCACCACGGGCCACCGGCCTGCAGGGCGGCCATCGGTGATGCCCGAGGGCTAACAGCAGGCTCTGAATCGCGTGCCTGGGTGGGGTCGACCGAGCCACTGCCCCACCCGACCGCAGTCCGCGCCGCCCCGGCACCGCGGGCGGGTCGGCACTATCCCCACACAGCACCATCGAAGGGACCACTGTGATCCTCAGAACCAGGACCTCCCGGCTCGGCCGGTCGATGTTCGTACTCCTCGCGGCCTTGCTGGCCCTCGGCGTCGCGCAGATCGCCACACCTCCCAAGGCGCACGCTTACGACTGGTCCCGCACGCTGCGCGCGGGGTCCAGCGGCGCCGATGTCCGCGAGCTGCAGATTCGCGTCGCGGGATGGGCCGCGGACAGTCCCACGCGCACGCGCGTCGCCGTGGACGGCGAGTTCGGTCCAGGTACCAAGGCCGCGGTGGTCCGTTTCCAGCGCGCCTACGGTCTGACGGCCGACGGCGTCGTCGGGCCGGCCACTCACCGCGTGCTCAACAGCCTGGAAGACTCGGACAGGTCCACGGACCACTTCAACTTCTCCGAGTTCTACTCGAAGGACGGCTCCGGTTTCAGCGGCGGTAAGGTCAACTCCGGAACGGTCAAGGAGAACGTCCGCCGGCTGATGTACAAGCTGGAGGCGGTCCGCAAGAAGGCGGGCAACCAGGCCATCACGGTCAACAGCGGATTCCGCAGCATCCGGCACAACTCCAATGTCGGCGGCGCGTCCAACAGCCAGCACATGTACGGCATCGCCGCCGACATCGTGGTGAGCGGCCGTTCGGTGAGCCAGGTCATCTCCTACGCGCAGACGTCGGGCTTCTCCGGCATCATCCGCTACAACACGTTCACCCACGTGGACAGCCGGGCCGACTACGCCTACGGATCGAGCGGCTACTACTGGAACATCTGACCCGAACGGGCAGACCACTGGTTCCGCTCGGGGTGGCGGAGCCGTTCCTCCGCCACCCCTGCGCCTCCATCGGCGCCGTCAGGCCACCGGGCCCTTCGGTTCGAGTTCGCCGAAGTCCTCGGGGAGGGCGTCGAGGTGGCAGCCGGTTTGTTCGCCGACCGGGTTCAGCGCCGCCAGCCGCCAGCTGCTGCTCGACGTCCGCGAGGACGACCCGTCCGCCGGATCGGACATCGCCCGCCGGGCACAGCGGCCACCGCCCGTACCGCTCCAGCAGCGCGTCCTGCATCGTCCTGGGTGACCAGTCCGGCCACGAACTCCGTGCCCTCCGGCCACTGCTCCAACCGCCACCGCCGATGGGGCGCCGCTTCCTAGTCCAGCGAGACGTCGTCCGCTTGGGCGACCTGCCCGGCGGTGAGATCGGCCATGACCAGCGCACGGGCGGTGCCCGTCGAAGCCGCCCCGATGTCAGGCTGGTACGACGCCAACTACCGCTGCTGCGAGGCGAGTGGAACGTTTCTTCTGGAGGGCTAGTCGCAGAGGGTCTCCAAGTGTCGCGAGGAGATGGGATCCCGCTGGCCAATTGAACGTTCATCCGAAGAAGTTCGGGGTGAGGTCCAGATGGCCTCCAGTCCAAGTGAACGGTAGCCGTGACCCTGTGTCCATGCTGAACGGCTGGGATGTTCCTGCACGTGAGCGTCGGCCAGGGATGTCGGCAGTGCCTTGCGTTCGATGCCTCCGAGGCGTTGCTCGAAGTCGGCCTGCAGCCGGTTCAAGGTGTCGAGAAAGTCCTCGAGCGGAATACTTTCTTCGTTCATCTGCTCCTCGTTTCCTGCATCGTTCCCTTGCCCTGCGCCGCGGAGCCGGAACGTTCGGGTGTTCGTAGGAGGCGCGCACGCCATCGGGGACGCGACCTCGGAAATCTTCAAAATTGAAACGAAATATGCTTTCCGCTCCTGTACTCCGCACAACGATCTCTTTCGCCGGAGGAAGCGCGGCATACGGGTGACCTTTCGAGAACGTGTCACGTTCGCCCGGTCTGTCCGGTAAGAGCCTCGGGCGCCTGCGGGCTCCTTGGGCGTGTGTGGTGGGGCTGCTCGCCCGCACCGCGCGGTCAGTGACTGGGCCAAGGGGAGTGGTGGGCCAGGGCCGGCGAGGAATCGTTTCGCCTTCGCTGCGCTGTGCGCCGAAGACCGGAGTGGTAGGCGGGGCCGGGCGTGTCACAGGAAGGTGATGGTGACGGTCAGTCCGCCGTCTTCGTTGGCGTGTGCTGTGGCGTGGGCGTGGTGTGCGTGGGCGATGGAGGCGACGATGGCCAGGCCGAGGCCGGTTCCTTCGCCGGGGGTGTGGGTGCGTTCGGTGAGGCGGCGGAAGGGTTCGAAGAGCTGGGGGGCGATATGGGAGGGGATCACCGGGCCGGTGTTGGTGATGCGGAGCGCCCTGTCGGCGAGGGAAATATGGACGTGGCCGCCGGGGCGGTTGTAGGTGAGGGCGTTGGCGAGGAGGTTGCGGACCAGGTGGCGCAGTAGAACGGGGTCACCGGTGATGGTGGCCGGTTCCAGGGCGAGGTGCAGGCTGATGTCCTGCTCAAGGGCCTGGTCCGAGAAGCCGGTGGTGACGCTGGCTGTGATCTCGTCGAGTGCGACTGGTTCCGGTCGCTGGAGGCCCTGGTCGGTGGCGGCGAGCAGGAGCAGGGAGTCGATGAGTTTCTCGCTGCTGTCGGCGGCTTCCAGGAGTTCGCGGCGGATCCAGCGGACGCGTTCGAGGTCGGGGCCGGGGTCGGCGAGGCCGATTTCGGCGGCTGCGCGCTGGATGGCGAGCGGGGTGCGCAGTTCGTGGGCGGCGTTGGCGGCGAATCGCTGTTGGGCGGTGACGAGCCGCTCGAGGCGCTCGAGCATCGCATCGAAGGTGTCGGCGAGGTCTTTGAGTTCGCCGGGCGGGGCTTTGAGGTCGATGCGCTGGTGAAGGTTCTGGCCGGAGAGTTTCCGGGCCGTGGTGGCGATGACGCCGACTGGGCGCAGGACGCGGCCGGCCATCCACCAGGCGAGAAAGAGGGAGAGGAGCGTGTAGAGGGCGAAGGCGAGCGCGCAGACGGTCAGCAGACGGCTCAGTGTGGTGGCGGTGACTGCCTCGACCGTGACTGTCTGGGCGTACCGGCCGGCCCGCTCGGGCGGGACGATGTCATCGGGCGAGTCGTCGGGCGTGGAAACGGGCCGGTCGAGGGTGGCGTGGGAGACCGCGTCCTGGATGCGGCTGTCGAGGCCGTCTTGGACCAGCAGGTAGATGACGGTGATCAGGAGGCATCCGGCGAGCAGCAGCAGGCCCCCGTACAGGGCGGTCAGACGGGCCCGCTCGGTGGTCGGCAGAAGGCGGCGGATCATGTCCCCGCCTCCCCGGGCGCGGTAGGTCGCTCGCCGTCCGGACCAGCGGGGACGCGGTACCCGGCGCCGGGTACGGTTTCGATCACGGGCGGGTCGCCGAGCTTGGCGCGCAGGCGGCTGAGGGTGACGCGCACCGGGTTGGTGTCGTACCCGGCGCCTTCGTCCCAGACCTTCTCGATGAGGTCCTCACCGCTGACGACCGCACCGCTGGCGCGCATCAGCGTCTCCAGCACGGCGAACTCCTTACGTGACAAGGGAAGCGGTGTGCCGTCCCGGTATGCCTGGCGGCGCGCGGTGTCCAAGGTGATGCCGGCGCGTTCGATCACGGGCGGCAGCGCGGGCTGGGCCCGCCGTCCGAGAGCAAGGACGCGGGCGAGGAGTTCGTCGTAGGCGAACGGTTTGGTCAGGTAGTCGTCCGCCCCGAGGTTGAGGCCCTCGACGCGGTCGGGGACGGTGGCGGAGGCGGTGAGCATCAGCACCCGCGTGAGCAGCTGCTTGGCCACGACCCGGCGGCAGATCTCGTCCCCGTGCAGGCCGGGCAGGTCCCGGTCGAGGACGACCACGTCGTAGTCGCCGAACTGCAGCTTGCGAAGGGCGGTCAGACCGTCGAGAGCTACATCGACCGTGATCGCGTCACGGCGTAGCCCGTCGGCGATCATTGCGGCCAGGAACGCCTTGTCTTCCACCACCAGAACACGCATGTGTCCTGTGTACCTGACCTGTGGCTTTCATCGCTGTTACAGCACCGGGGCGGCCACCGTCAGCGGGGGAGGCGGGCGCTGTAAGAGAAATGAAACAGCGCTCTTGGCCACGATGCCCTCGTCCGCAATCAGGCGGGCCGCCGCCGTGCCGGTGGCCCCTGCGCGAGGAGACATGACCTTGAGAAGCCACAAGATCGCCCTGGCCTTGATGTCGGCGCTGACGGGGGTAGCGCTGTTCGCCACCGGCTGCTCCCAGTCCTCCGACAGTCCGGGACCGAGCGAGTCGACTTCCGGCTCGGGCGGGTCGGACGGAGCGGGGCCGGACACGGCCGCGTTCGACAAGGCGCAGGCTACGCGCAAGTGCCTGCGGGACAAGGGCATGGATGTGCCCGACCTTCAGCCCGGCGAGAACCCCTACTCCACGATGCTTCAGCCGCCGCTAGGCTCGGACCCGGCGAAGTGGTCCAAGGCCCTGGAGGACTGCGGTTCGGGCCCAGGCGGCTCCGGCGGTGGCGGGGATACCGGGGAACAGCAGTCGCTGGACCAGCAGGTCAAGATCGCTGAGTGCCTGCGCGGCAAGGGCTTCGACATGCCCGACCCGAAGGCCGGCCCGGACGGTTCTCGCAACGCCTGGACGATCCCCGAGGGCGCGGACCAGGACACGTTCATGACGGCGCTGAACGAGTGTGTGGCATGAAGCGCACGACCTTGATCGTCTCGGTCACCGTCGCGGCCGTCCTGGTCGGCGGCGGCTTCGCCGCCACCACTCTGACCGAAGGCGACGCAGCCGACGCCGGACAGGACCAGGCGAACCTGCCCGCCGCCACCGAGCCGGTTGTACAGGGCGATCTGGTGAGTACCACCAGTGTGGACGGCACCCTCGGCTATTCGAGGAAACGCAAGATCAACTCTGGTGCGACCGGCACCCTGACCTGGGTGGCCTCGGGCGGCGCGAAGGTTGAGCGGGACGGAAAGCTGTATGCGGTCGACGGCACGCCGGTCCGTCTCATGTACGGCACGGAGCCGATGTACCGGAAGCTGAAGAACGGCGACACCGGTACGGACGTCAAGCAGCTGAAGCAGAACCTGATCGCACTGGGCTACGGCACCGGTCTGGCCGCGGACGACGAGTTCACCGACGGCACCACCAAGGGCGTCAAGCGCTGGCAGAAGGACCACGGGCTGAAGCAGACCGGCGAGATCGGCCCGAATCTGGTCGCCTTCGCTCCGGGCCCGGTGCGGGTGGCCGGCGCGGAGGCGGCGGTCGGTGACCGCACCGACCCCGGGCAGCAGGTGCTGACGACCACCAGTTCCGACCGGGTCGTGCAGCTCAAGGTCAAGGTGTCCCAGGCGTCGCTGGCCAAGCCGGACAGCAAGGTGGAGATCCAGTTGCCGGAGGGCACCACCACCAGCGGCACCGTCGCCTCCGTCGGCACCGTCGCCAGGAGCGGAGACAGCCCGGACGACAGGACGCCCCGGATCGACGTAACGGTCACTTTCGACGACCCGGAGAAGGTCTCCGGCATCGACAAGGCCCCCGCGACGGTGAAGCTGACCGGACAGACCCGCAAAGATGTGCTCAGCGTGCCCGTCGGAGCCCTGCTCGCGCTCAAGGGCGGCTCCTTCGGCGTCCAGGTCGTCGACGGCGACCAGGTACGCGAGGTCGAGGTCAAGCTCGGGATGTTCGCCCAGGGCCGCGTCGAGGTCACCGGCGACGGCCTCAAAGCCGGCATGCGCGTCGGAGTGCCGTCGATATGAACGACACCGCCCAGATTCCCACGACTGCCGGCGGGCCCACCGCCGCGCACGGTCCGGTGGTCGAGCTGGCAGGGGTGACCAAGACCTATCCGGGCGGTGTCCACGCCCTGCAGGGCGTGGACCTGGCCATCGGTCGCGGGGAGCTCCTCGCGATCGCCGGCCCGTCCGGGTCGGGCAAGTCCACCCTGCTGCACATCATCGGCACCCTCGACCCCGCCACCACCGGCTCGGTGCACATAGCCGGGCACGACACCGCCACCCTCACCGACCGGCAGCTCTCCGCGCTGCGGGCCCAGCACATCGGCTTCGTCTTCCAGGCATTCCACCTGGTGCCCGGCATGAGCGCCCAGGACAACGTCGCCGAGGGCCTGCTCTACTCCGGCCTTCCCCGCGCCCAGCGCCGCAGCCGCGCCGCCCAGGCTCTGGAACGCGTCGGCCTCGCAGACCGCGCGAGCCACCGGCCGCACGAACTGTCCGGCGGACAGAAGCAGCGGGTCGCCATCGCCCGCGCCGTCGTCGGCGAGCCCGATCTACTGCTCGCCGACGAGCCGACCGGTGCCCTGGACACCGCCTCCGGCCAGGCCGTCATGGAACTCATGCACCAACTCAACCAGGAGGGCGCCACCATCGCCGTCATCACCCACGACACCGACATCGCCGACCGCCTGCCCCGCCAGGTCCGCATCCGCGACGGCCGTATCGCCCAGGACACGACCGCCGGCACGCACGCAGCCGGGCGGGAGTGGTGAGCCGCCGTCGGCCGGCCCTCAAACCGGCCCGTCTGGCCCCGCGGGACGTCCTGCACACCGGCTCCGCCGGGATGCGTGCCCGGCCGATGCGGATCGTGCTGTCCGCACTGGGCATCGCCATCGGAATCGCCACCATGATCTCCGTGGTCGGCATCTCCGCCTCCAGCAAGGAACAACTCCTCCAGGAACTCGACAAGCTGGGCACCAACATGCTCGTCATCACCCCCGGCACCGACCTGCTCACCGGCAGGAAAGTTCCTCTCGCCGAGGATGCCGCCGGCCGGGTCGCCCGCATCGAGGGCGTCGAACACACCGGAGCCACCGGACTCCTGCCCCACACGGTGCGCCGCTCGGAGAAGATCGCCGACACCATCACCGGCGGCATCACCGTCCAGGCGGCCACCGACGACCTGCTGGCCACGCTGCGCGGCACCATGCACTCAGGGACCTGGCTCAACGAGGCCACCGGCACATACCCGGCGGTCGTCCTCGGCGACGTGGCCGCCCAACGCCTGGGCATCACCGAACCCGGCCAGCAGGTCTACATCAACCAGCAGTACTTCACCGTGGTCGGCATCCTCGACCCGCTCCCGCTCGCCCCCGAGATCGCCCGCTCCGCCCTCGTCGGCTGGGACATCGCCGCCGGTGAGCTCGGCTTCGACGCCCGGCCCACCACCATCTACGAACGCTCCGCCGACAACAAGGTCGGACAAGTCCACCAGCTCATCCCACGCGCCGTCGATCCCCGGACACCGCGCAACGTCAGCGTCTCCGACCCCTCCGCTGCCCTGCAGGCCAAAGCCGCCACCGAAGGAGCCTTCAGCAACCTCCTGCTGGGCCTGGGCGGAGTCGCCCTCCTCGTCGGCGGCGTCGGCGTCGCCAACACCATGATCATCTCTGTCCTCGAACGCCGCCACGAGATCGGCCTGCGCCGCTCCATCGGCGCCACCCGCGGCCAGATCCGCGGCCAGTTCGTCACCGAGTCCCTCCTGCTGTCCACCCTCGGCGGCGCCGCCGGCATCATCCTCGGCTCCTCAGCCACCGCCCTGTACGCCCTGGCCGGCAATATCCCCTGGGTCGTCCCCCTATGGGCCGTCGGAGGCGGCTTCGCCGCCACCCTCGCCATCGGCACCCTCGCCGGCCTCTACCCCGCCGTCCGCGCCGCCCGGATCTCCCCCACCCTCGCCCTCCACGCCGCGTAGACGCGAGACAGGCGCGGCACGGGACGTGTCTTGCGGCGAATGGTCCGGCGGCGGTGAAGTGGAAGCACGCGGAATTGTGATCAGGACCGTAGCGGATCACCTGCCGCGATGCGGGCAGCTGCCTCGGGGAGGGCGTCATCGAGTTCGGCAGGGTCGTTGAGGGTGCGGCCGCCGTCGGGCGGCACCAGCCAGCGCATCCCGCCGGCGGCCATGCCGGGCCGGGGCACGACGATTTAGGTTCCTGAGCCTGCGCCGCGCCTCCCGGTAAACCGGGAGGCGCGGTCCGTCGTGACCGATGCGACGAAGAAGGCAGTGCGGGTGCCACCGAGGTCGGCAGGCAAAGAGCCCGGTGCGCAGGTGCGTCGGGTGAGCACGTCGAATGCCAGCCGGCCGGAACGAGCAGGACGTCTTGCTGCCCGCCGTTATAAGGCGGCGGTGGCAGATCGGTTCCTGTGCAGGTGCGAGGGCTGGAGGCCGCAGAAGACCTGTGCAAGAAGCTTTACACGTCTCAGCCGTCATCGTGGGCGGACCGGCGTCGCTCCTTGCCTCGGGCGAACTCGAACTGCATCCCGCGCCAGCCCTGTACGGCGGGCTCGTGAACTGGCCGGAGCACCCCCGCACGCGAGCCGGACCGTCGGCGATCATGGAACACCGTTGCTCACCCCGACCGGAGACCCGAATCCTGCCAGGTCAGGGCGCCGGCCGGTGCCCTTCGAGGTCGTGGATCTGCGCGGCCGGGTCGCGGCCGGCATCGGCCGGGGATCACGGCATGCGCACTGCTCAACCAGGCGCTCTCCATCCCTGTGATCTTCGTCTCCGGTTCTGGACGATGTGGACGACCTGTCACTCGGGTGCGGTACAAACATTCCGCGGGCTGACCGGGGCTCGTAACGGTTGGGCACCTACAGGGTGTTGCCGTGCCGTGCTGGTCTACGACGCTCAGCAGAGGAACACGACATGCCCGATCCGCAGCCTCTTCCTGTGCCGCGGTCGTCGGCCTGGCGCCGTACGCGCTGGGAGCGCTACCGGCTGACGGGGCCGTTCTCCCCCGCTGATCTCGCGGCGCTCTGGGGCCTGATGGGCGCTCTGGTGGGTGTCGCGCTGCTCTGCGGCTGGGTACTGGACGTGAAGGGCGGCACGGTGATCGTGGTGGCCGCCCCGTATGTCTTCCTGTGGTTCGACGCGCGGCGCGTCCTCTTCGAATTCGGCCCCTCCGGCGTGCGTATCGGCAGCGTTCAGCTGCCATGGGCCGACGTCGTCGCTTTCGTCGTCGCCGACTCCGCCGCGCTCGGGCCGCGGGTGCTCCTCGGCACGCGGCTGCGCGACGGCACGCTCATACCCGCGGGGGCCGACGTGCTGCCGCCCGATCCGGCTATGCCCGCGCAGCTCCATGTGGCGGTCGAGCGGCGGAAGTTCGATCTCGGGAAGCTGACCGCGAAGGCGCGGCGGTATGCGCCGCCGCATGTGCAGATCGTCGACGCGACAGCAGGCGCTTCCGGGCGGTTCGGAGGCGGCCCGGTCGCGGGCGGCGATCCGTACGCGGGCTCCGCCAATCCGTACGGGACCGGCCATCCTGCCGCCGGCAACCCCTACGCGGCGGCCGGGCAACCGGGGGTGGTGTCCGGCCGGTCGCGGACCGTGCTGCCGGATGGATACGCGCCTCGCTGGGGCCTCGCCCTGGCCGCTGTGCTGACGTGTGTCGCGGTCTCGGCGGTTTTCGCTGCCGCACTGACCCGGATTGCCATGGTCTTCCCGTATGAGGGTGTGGGTGCGACGGGCGGCATCGCCGTGTTGACGGAGGACGTCCTCGGGTTGTCCGACGTCCCGCCCGGCGGCCCCCCGGGCGGGTTGGTGACCTGGCCTTCGCTGCTCTTCCTCCTGGCCGCACTCACCTTGGCCTACCGCGCCCTCGGGCCGCACGCGCCGTCGCGTGCGTTCCGGATCGTGGGCCTCCTGTGTGCCGTGGCCTTTCCGCTGGTACTCCTCGCGCACGACGCCTTCAAAGGCCATCCCTTCAGCGGCTACGAGAGCGGCTGGTGGCTGCTGCACTTCGGAGCGTTCGTGGGGCTGGCGGGGTTCGTCGCCATGGACCGGCTGCTCGCCCGGAGCGGGGGCCCCGCGGCAGGGCGCGACGAGTGGAGCTCGGGGGAGTCCGGCCCCCACCAGCCCGACACCGGCCCCTACTGACCAACCGATCAACCGATCAACCGACCGACCAACCGATCCTGACGACCACTGCCTCCAGGAGGAGCCTTGAACGCCCGTACCGCATTCGCCGTCCTCGCCGCCGCGCTCGCGCTCACCGGATGCTCCGCCGACACCGAGGAGCTGTCCTACGGCGACAACGCGAAGAAGGACAATCTGGAGGTCAGCGTGGTGCGCGTGGACGCCGGGACCTCCGGCGACCTGTCCATGCTCGAGGACGCCGCCCAGTACCAGGGCCGTACGCCGTACTACGTCCACTACCGGGTGACCAAGACCGAGGCCGGGGACGTGAAGGGGCCCTCCTTCGACGTCATGGCGGACGGGGACCGCCTGACACGGCTGAACATCATGAGCGCTTTCCCGAAGCCGGTCGTGGGCGAGGACGGGCAGCTCAACTACGAGGAGGCGCCGAAGTTCGACAAGTGCCTCGACGAGCACGACTCAAGCAAGTTCGAGAAGGCCGCGGCGGGTGAGAGCTATGAGGCATGCTCCGTCTACCTCTCCGAGTCGGGCTCCAGTGCGGAGCCCGAGAGGGTCGAGTGGGTCAAGGGCGGCCTGCTGCGCAGCAGCGACGACGAGGCGTTCGCCGTCTGGAAGTGAGCCCGCCTCGCCCGTCCGTCACCAGGAGCCCGGCCTCCGCTCGGCGGGGTGACCTGGAGCGCCGAGCGGCAGTGCCACCGGCTGGGGGAGAAGAGCGCGTCGACCACCCTCTGGGATCATGGTCCGGTACGGTCAGCCGTTCGGGGGAGACGGCGGACTGCGGGCACTGGGGCCCGACGACCCGTCGTACGTGGGGCAGTTCAGGACGGGCGCCCTGCTCGGCCAGGGCTGCCACGGGCCGGGTCCTGCTGGCTGCGACCGCGGACGGTCGCCTCCTCGCCGTCAAACCCCTACACGCCGACCTCGCCCACGACGAGGGCTTCCGCGCTCGGTTGCGGCGTGAGGTCGGCGCCTCCCGGCGGGTTCCGGGGCCCACACGGCACCGGTGGTCGATGCCGACCCCGACGCCCCGGCACCCTCGCTCGCCTTCCTGACTGTGACCGTTCTAGCCGTTGATGTCGAGTGCCGTCCCGTACAGCCGAGATACCTTCAGCCGGATGACCACGCGGCGCTCGGCGACCAACTGCTGCAAGAACGCATTTTCATCCTGCGGCTTCGCGGCCCCTGGCACCATCGCGAGCAGCTCTCGCCCGATCGCATCCCCCGGCGTGGTCGTGATCTCGGAGACATCGGCCTCGCCCTCAGCCACGGCGAACGACCATACGTCGCCGCCCGGAACATGCACGGCCGCGCGTGGGTCCCGCCGGAGTTGCTTGACCTTGATGCGGTCGGCAGTGGTGGAGAACCGCACGATGCGCGCTTCGGCGTCCCAGTTGTAGACCATGGTGGTGAGATGAGGATGGCCACTGCTCTTATTGGTGGCGAGGGTGCCGAACTGCTGAGTGCTCAGCAGTTCGGAGAGTGCATCGTCGGACAGGGAGCGGGGTGCTGGACCTTGAGTCATGACGTGCTCAACTTCCAGGTGTGCCTGGGCATTCCATCCGCCAGGTGAAAGTCTGGCCACCAACCTTCACAACAGGCCCCAGCCGCCACGTTTCTGACACCCCAGTGCTTCCGAGGCGGGCGGCTTGCTGGCCGGCAGCGATCCGCAGAGTGTCTGAGCTGCGGAAAGATGCCTGCAGCGCAAGATGTTCCGGAACTGGATCGGACGGTCCCAGGAGGACAGCGCACAGGCCCGTGACGACTGGATGAACGGCACCCGCTTCGGTGAGGTGAAGAGCTACGCCGACCCTCCGATTCCGGCCCCGGAGCTGCCTTCGGCGCCGCTGAAGGCGCGGGGGAGGCGCGGCGGAGGCTGCGCTGAGCTGGGACTGTCGCCCGAACTGACACGTGGCGAACCGTTGTGACGACTCGATGGCACCTGTCGAGGAATCTCGATTGGGCTCTGTTCAAGCTTCCCGCTCCTGGCTACGTTACCTCCAGTAACAGGCGTGAGCCTGTCTGACGGCGCGCCGCCCACCCCGGCCCCTGGAGTTCACCATGACGCGTTCCCTCCCCGCTCGTCGCCCTCGCCGTCGGTCCCCCTTCGGCGCGGCCGTCCTTGTCGCCCTGGGGCTGACCGCAGGTGCGTTGCCGGCGATCTCCGGCTCGGCCGGCGCGAGCGAGATCCCGAAGCAGGCACGGGGGACCTCCTCGGAGGAGCTCAAGGAGGTGTTCTTCGTCGGCAACAACTGGGACGGCACCGCCGACGTCATCAGCTCCCGTGGCGACTACGCCAAGATCGGCCGCATCGACATGATCCCCGACAAGAAGGAGCGCCTGTGGGAGATCTACCTCAACCCCGTCAAGCTCGCGTTCTTCCTCGGCATCCGGCTCGGCCCGGGCGAGGGGCACGACCAGTACGTCGACGACATGTACACCACGAAGGACGGCAAGTCCGTGATCGCCTCCCGGCCGAGTTTCGCCGACGTGGTCTCCATCGACGTGGAGAGCGGCGAAATCAACTGGCGCTTCCCGGTGTCCGGTTTCCGCTCGGACCACATGGCGGTCTCACCCGACGGCACCCAGGTCGCCGTCTCCTCCTCGACCTCCAACACCGTGCACGTGCTGGACATGGCGACGGGCAAGGAGGCAGGAAAGTTCAGGACGGGCGACAAGCCGCACGAGAACGTGTACACCGACGGCGGCAAGTACCTCTGGAACATGGCCATCGGTGAGGTCAACACCGACATGGACGCGCCCTGGCAGGACTTCACCAAGGGGGACCGCCGCATCACCGTCGCCGACGCGAAGACCTTCCAGGTCAAGAAGATCATCGACATGCGCGAGCGGCTCGACGCCTTCGGCCGCAAGGACCTGTCCGACGCGCTGCGCCCCGTGGCCTTCACGCCCGACGAGTCGAAGATGTACTTCCAGGTCTCCTTCTTCAACGGCTTCGTCGAGTACGACGTGCACAACGACAAGATCACCCGGGTGAAGACGCTGCCGAAGAACCCGGACACCAGTGACGACCGCACCACCTACGTCAACGACTCCCGCCACCACGGCATGTCCATGAGCCCCCGGGGAGACAAGCTCTGCATCGCCGGGACCATGGACGACTACGTCACCGTAGTGAACCGTGAGACGCTTCAGGAAGGCCCGCTCGTCACCGCCTCCAAGCCGTACTGGGCCACCGTCAGCGGAGACGGCAAGCACTGCGTGGTGTCCGAGAGCGGCACCGACCAGGTGACGGCCATCGACTTCGCCACCGGCGAGAAGGTCACCTCCATCCCCGTCGGCGACCATCCGCAGCGGGTCCGCCTCGGCCACGTCCCCACAGGCTGGACCGGCCCCGCCACCGGCTGAGCCGCCTGGGAATCCGAGCCGCACGCCGCTTCGCCCCGAACGCGCCGCACCACATCCGACGGTAGGGACGAGAGCAGTTTCCCCGCCCGCCCGCAGCCCTGGTCGCGAAGCACGCTGGACGGTGATCGCGCATGCGGGCGGTCCTCTGCCAGGGCTGTCGGGGGAAGGCTTTGGCGGCAGCTCCCGCGCGGACATGACCGCGTGTTCAGCCGTAGTGGGCCGTGCGCGTCAACTCCCGCATGTCGTCCGGCATCGGCGTGCGGGGGTTGGCCGGTGCGCACTGGTGCGCGTAGGCGCGGAGGGCCTGCCGCGACAGCGCGTCCAGGTAGGTCCGTCCGTCGACTCCCAGCGCCTTGAACGTCGGTTCGATGCCCGACGGCGTCACGCAGGCGCTCGACGGCCGCGGCGGGGGGCTCCATGACCTCGCCGTCGGTGGCCGGTGCCTCCAGGTGGCTGAAGACCAGGCGGATGGCGTGCGGCGCGAGGCCGTCGATGGAGTTCGCGTTCACCGAGGCCGCTCTGCGCGGGGCGCCGCTGGTGGCCCCGCACGTCTGGAGCACCTGGAGCGAGCGCGCCCATGAAGGCCCCGGCGACCCCCTCAACGCCAGCCGCTCCACCATGACGTGGGCTGGAGCGTGCCCGGATCCGCCCGGCCCCGCTCGACGCCAGCCGCGACGCCCAACTGGTCGTCGTCGACGCCCGGGGACGCGGTGGTTTCACCGGCCTGCTGCTCGGCTTCGTCAGCCAGGCCCTGCTGCACCACGCCCACTGCCCCGTCACCGTGGTCCGCCGCCAGGAATGACCGTGCCTCAGCAGACCACGACCGAGGGCAGCGCTCTGCCGGTACCAGGAGGCCCGCAGCCGATCCAGCTGCTGTGGGGCGGCATCGAACACGTTCGCCTCTTGCGGCGTACAGTCTCGTTCGCGCTTCGGCCGCGTCCCGCGGCGGAACGGGCGCGGGCGGGTGGCGCATCCCCCGTGAGAGCTACAGGAGCTGTCCATGCACGGGTGATTTGCGGACGTCTGCGGATTCCTAGTGTGGTCGTCAGGTTGCCGCGAGGGTGACCCACTGCCAGGGAGGCCGCCATGGGCACGACATCCGCTATACGACACAGCGCAGGCTCCGGCCCGGGAACGGACCGTGACCGGGGCGGCGGCCGCTTCGGTCGGATCATGAGGTCTCCGCTCGGCTGGATGCTGGCGGGAATGGTCGGCGTCGGCCTGGTGTCGGGGCTGACGGCGACCGGACCCGGCCCCGTGCCGGTGCTGGGCGCGGTTGCCGCGGTGGCCGTCTACTGCTACGTCATGCGCCGTGTGGCACGACGCTCCGCGCCGGAGATCGCCCGGTCCGGGGCCGCTCGGGAGGTGCTGCTGGGCGGCGGGATCGGCCTGGGTTTCATCCTTGTCTCCGCCCTCCTGATCACGGCGTTCGGAGGCTACTCGTTCACCTGGGCGGGCGACGGCTTCATGTCGGTCGTCCGGACAGCGGTCGTGGTCCAGATCGGTGCTGCGGTCACCGAGGAGTTGTTGTTCCGCGGTCTTGCCCTGCAGGCTCTTGAACAGCTGTGGGGTAGCCGGGCCGCCATCGTGATCACCTCGGTGTTCTTCGGCGCCGCCCACCTGGGCGCCCCTGGAGCGAGCGCGTGGAGCGGGCTGGCGATCGCCCTGGAGGCGGGGGTCCTGCTCGGAGCCGCGTTCTTGTGGCGGCGTAACATCTGGTTCGTCGTGGGGCTGCACTTCGCCTGGAACACCACGCAGCAGCTGCTCGGCATCCCGGTCTCCGGACACGCCCCCGAGGGCCTGTTCACCGTCGACGTCCATGGCTCCGCCCTTCTGACCGGTGGCAGCTTCGGTCTGGAGGCATCGATCGTGCCCGTCCTCATGGGCGTGGCCATCGCCGTTCCGATGCTCGTCCGCGCTCACCAGAACGGTGGCATCAAGTCCCGTCAAAGCGTGCCCCGTTGAGACAGGACGGCTGGAGGAACCTGAAGTGATGTCCCGTCAGGCAACCTGGAGCCTCCCGCTGCTCCGGGCGTCGCTCGACCGGTGGCGGGAGCGGGACGCTCTCCTCAAGGACGGTGTCCTCGCCCTGACGCTCACCCTGCTGGCCTTCGTGCCGCCCCTGTCCCGGATCGGTGCGCAGATCGGCGATCTGCCCGAGCGGCCGACGAACGTGCTGAGCGTCGGGCTGGTCCTGGCCCAGACCGTGCCACTGGCGGTCCGCCGCAGGTGGCCCGCAGCCTGTCTGGCCGTCGTCGCGGGTGCGTTCGCCGTGCACCAGGCGCTGGGCTTCGCGACAACGTTTGCGAGCATGGGACTGTATCTGGCCCTGTACTCCGCCGCAGCCCACCAGGTCCGCTTCCGCCACGGCCCGGTCGTCGTGGCGAGTGCGGGTTACGCCGTGCTGGCCGTCGTCCTGGACCGTCTCGGCTCACCGAATTCGCTACCGGACTACCTCGCGTTCTCTCTGGCCCTGGCCACGGCCTGGCTGGTGGGGAGCATGGTGCGCACGCGGCGGACGGAAGAGGCGGAGCGGCGGCGGCTGGCCGCCGAGGTGGCCACGGCCACCGAGCGGGCGCGGATCGCCCGCGAGCTGCACGACGTGGTCACCCACCACGTGACGGCCATGGTGGTCCAAGCCGACGCGGCGCAGTTCCTGCTCACGTCCGCGCCGGAACGCGCAGGCGAGGGACTGACGGCCGTGAGCGACACCGGCCGTCGGGCGCTGAGGGAACTGCGGTACCTGCTCGGTGTCCTGGAGGCGACCGGCGAGGCGGCATCCGCGGAACCTGCGGGCGTGGGCCGGGCACCCGCCCTGGGGCGGGTGGGGGACCTGATCGAGCAGACCCGCAGGTCGGGACAGCCGGTCGAGTTCGGCGAGCAGGGTGAGCGGCGGCCGCAGGGCGTGGACGTGGAGCTGGCCGCGTACCGGGTGGTGCAGGAGTCGCTCACCAACGCCTTGAAGTACGCGGCCGGGAAGCCGACACGGGTCCATCTCCGGCACGGCGACGAGCACATCGAGATCGTGGTGACCACCGACGGACCCGCCGCCGTACCGGTCGCGCGGAAGCCGGGCCCCGAGGGCGGACGGGGGCTGGCCGGGCTGCGTGCACGGGTGCGGCTGCTCGATGGTGAACTGGAGGCCGGTCCCCGGCCCGGAGGCGGGTTCGAGGTCCGTGCCACGATTCCGTCCAAGCCCCTTCAGGAGTGACCTCGTGAGCGATGTTCCGCCACCGATCCGTGTGCTCGTCTGCGACGACCAGGCACTGGTGCGGACCGGCTACGTCACCATCTTCTCCGCACAGCCCGATCTGCAGGTCGTCGGGGAGGCCGAGAACGGTCACGAGGCGGTCCAGACCGCGCGGCGGCTGCGCCCCGACGTGGTCGTGATGGACATCCGGATGCCCCTGCTCGACGGCATCCAGGCGACGCGACAACTGGCCGGCCCCGAGACCGCAGACGCGCCGAAGGTGTTGGTCGTCACCACGTTCAACGTCGACGCCTATGTCTACGACGCGTTGCGCGCCGGAGCGAGCGGGTTCCTTCTCAAGGACGCGCCTCCGGCGGAGCTGGTCAACGGTATCCGGACCGTCGCCCGGGGCGAGGCCCTGCTGGCACCCGCCGTCACCCGCCACCTCATCGGCCACTTCGCCCAGCATCTGCGACCGGCCGATGCCTCCCGGCCGGCCAGACAGGAGGTTGTCCGTGCGCTGACGCCCCGCGAGCTGGAAGTGCTCCAACTGATCGCCGAGGGGCTGTCGAATGCGGAAATCGCCGCGTCGATGTACATCACGCCTGAGACCGTCAAGACCTACGTGTCGCGTATCCTGGCCAAACTCGGCCTGCGCGACCGCGTCCAGGCGGTCGTCCTCGCCTACCGGGTCGGACTGGTGCCCGGCACACCCTGACCGGCCTGCGCGTGTGCTTCGTACAGCGGCGTCTGCCACCGGCTTCAGACCTCACCTCAGGGGCGATGGACTCGGTCGACGACTCGCCGTCGATCGCCGCCCCGGCGACGGCGCGGCTCGGCCCCATGTGTGCTTGCGTACGAGGATGCCGGCCCCCGCGCAGTACCGGGTGCCACGGGTTCGGCTCCTGCACGGAAAGAACCCTGCACGGAAAGAACCTGGTCCGCATCCGCCGCCCGGTCGTCGGGCGGCGGACACGGACCCTCAGAACCCGCGCGTCACGTCGAACGCAGGCTACACAGAGGCAGGAATGGCCTGGGGGAAACGGAAGAACCCGTTCGGGTCGTACGTGCGCTTGACACGGCTGAGCTCGGGAAGGTTCGAGCCGTAATAGGCGTCCGCCCAGTTCGTGAGGTCGGGGTCAGGGAAGTTCGCGTACGAACGGCTGTTGGAGTACGGGTCCATCGCTCCGAACACGCCGTTCAGCCACTGCCCCGCGGCCGCCTTGTCCTCGTCGGTGAGGTACGCGCCCTTGAGGCTGGTCGTGATGGTCGCGCTGTACAGGGCGTCGCGGTGCACCCAGGCCGTGGAGTCCGTGGCCGGGAGATTGGCGTTCTTGCCCAGGCCGAGCAGGCTGATGACGCGGAACTGGCCTGCCCTGCGGTCGGCGTCGAACGCGGCGAGCATCTCGTCCACCCCGGTCCGGGGCAGGACACGGCTGAACATCCGGCCGCGGTTCTTGATGTAGGCGGTTCGCGGAAGGGACGCCTCGGGGGAGCTGCCCGTGGTGTGGCACGCGTCGACGGTCTTGTCCTCGCAGCCGAAGACGCGCATCATCGCCTTCTCGTACGTGAGGTCCTGCACCACGCGCGTCGCGGGCTCGCTGCCGATGAGGGCCGACAGCATCCGCAGCTCGGCGTCGAGCGCCTCCATCGAGCCGAAGTGCACACCGGAGACGCCGAACACGGGCACGGCCCCTGGGCTCGCGTCGGGCATCCGCAGGACGCCGCCGCAGGCCAGGTCGGCGGAGCCCTGCGCCACCCACTCCAGGTAACCGGCGATCGCGGCCTGCGCCTTGTCCCAGGACCAGGTCAGGCTGTAGTGCCCGACCCGGGGGATGGCGGTCGCCTTCATCCGGTAGTCGGTGATCACGCCGAAGTTGCCCCCGGCACCACCGCGCAGCGCCCAGAAGAGGTCGGCGTTCCGGTCCTTCGACGCGGTGACGACGCACCCGTCCGCCAGGACCACCTGGGCCGAGAGCAGGCGGTCGGACGCGGGGCCGTACTTGCGGTACTGCCAGCCGGTGCCGCCGCCCGTGATGAAGCCGCCGGGGCAGACGGTCGGACAGAAGCCGGAGGGCACCGTCAGCCCGCTCGGGCTGAGCCGGGACACGACGTCCACCGTCTGTACACCGGGGCCGAGCCGAACCTCGTCGGCCCCGGGCACGACCTGGTTCATCCGGGTCAGACTGATGACGAGGCCCTCGGTGGTCGACCAGCCTCCGTAATTGTGGCCGCCGCTGCGCACCGAGGCGTGGATGCCGTGGTCCTGGGCGAAACGGATGCACGTGCTGACGTCCTGAGGCGTCTCACAGAGGGCGACCGCCTGCGGATATATGGAGTCGAACTGGGCGCTGGCCAGCATCCTGGCGCTGTCGTAGCCGGTGTCGGCGGGGAGCACCACATCGCCGGTGAGCGACGCGCGCAGCGCGTCCCACTTCGCGTCCGCGCGCGGCGCGGAGCGGGCTCCGGCCGCGGAGGCCGTGACGATTCCGCCGGCGGTGGCGGCGGCGGTGAGGCCGGCGCCTGCTCCCAGCAGGGTTCTGCGGCTGATCATCTGTCAATCTCCCTTTGTTGCTCGGTTCGTGCGCATGATGGCGACGGGGCGGTACCGCAGAGGAGCGGCCCCCGCGCCGGCGGGGATGCGGGCCGGGCTACTGCGGTCCCGGAACGCACCACGCGTCGATTCGACCTGCCAGGATGTGCGTCGCGACCTGGTCGGGGCGGGCCCAGAAGCCGCTCAGCATGACCGGGACCCCCAGGGCCGTGCGTACCGTGTCGGCTGCTTCGAGGGCGTCGAGCACCGTGTCCGGCTCGGCGGCGCCGCCGAGCGGCGCCGCGAGGTCGGCCAGGTCGCACAGGCCGGCCGCGCGCAGCACGCGCAGCCGGGCCAGTACCGCCTCCGCGGCGTCGGTGAACCCGGTGCGTACGGCGACGGCCGGACCGGCCGGCCACCCGGCGGCGCGCGCTGCCCCGGCGAACGCCTCGGCCTCCGCCGTGGCCCGCGCCGGGTCCTTCGGGCACGGCCCCATGTCTGTCTCTTATACACATCTCTGATGGCGCGAG
>NZ_NTGZ01000139.1 GCF_002551245.1 Streptomyces sp. rh34 | reverse complement strand
TCCGTCGCCGGCGGGGCCCCGCCCCCGGCCGGCGCCCACACCGGCCGACCGGTCCTTGTGCTCGGGGCGGGCCCCCGGGGCCCCCTCAGCGTCGATCTCGCCGACGAGGGGCCGCACCTGCTGATCGAGGGGCCGCCGGGCAGCGGCCGCACCGAACTGCTCCGGGCCGTAGCCGCCTCGCTCGCCTCCGCGGCCCGGCCCGACCGGCTCGGCATCCTGCTCGTCGACGGCTCCGGCGGCGAGCAGGGGGAGCGCGGCGAAGGCCTGCTCCCCTGTACGGAGCTGCCGCATGTCTTCACGCACCTCGTGGCGTGCGACCCGGTCCGGATGCGGGAGTTCGCGCAGGCCCTGGGCGGCGAGCTGAAGCGGCGCGCCGAGCTGCTCGGCGACCTGGACTTCGCCGCCTGGCACGAGCGGCACGCCCAGCAGGAAGCCGCCCCCCGCATCGTGGGCCAGCGGCCGCCGAGCGGCGCCGAGCGGCGGGGCGATCTGGACTCCCCGGCCAGCGGCACCCTGCGGCTCCGCCCGGCCGCCCGGTCCGGGGACCCGGGCCCGTCACCGCTGCCCCGCCTCGTGGTCCTCGCCGACGACTTCGACGCGCTGGTCGCCCCGGCGCTCGGCAGCCCCGGCCGGCCCGCCGCCGGTTCGGTGGTGCGGGCGCTGGAGGCGGTGGCCCGGGACGGCGGGCGGCTCGGGGTGCACCTGGTCGCCACCTCCGCGCGCCCGGACCGCACCGAGGACACCGAGCTGGCCCGTGGCGCCCGGCTGCGCATCGTGCTGGACGCCCCGGTGCTGCCGCCGTCCCCGGACGAGCCGGCCCCCGGCCGGGGCCGGCTGGGGCATCCGGACGGCCGGGTGACTCCGTTCCAGGGGGGCCGGGTCACCGGCCGCATCCCGCGTACGGCGACGCTGCGGCCCACCGTCGTCCCGCTGGAGTGGGAGCGGATGGGCGATCCGCCGACCCGGCGCCCGGTCCGGGAGCTGGGCAACGGGCCGACCGACCTGGCGCTGCTCGCCAGTGCGCTGGAGCGCGCGGCCCGTTCGGTGAACGCCGAGCGGCTTCCGGCGCTGGTGCCGTTCCCGGCCTGACACGGCCGCCGGACCGGTCCGCCCCCGCTTTCCGCCCCGGCAGGCTTCCGACATGCACTGACATGACGTCACGAGGCGATCACGATAAGCCTGTTGGGGACCCCAGTGGTATTGCGGGCCTCGTGCGCCGGGCGTAGGACTGTGCGCACGGACGACGTGGTCCGGGCATGTGGACATGGCCGGACGCGTACAGCAGAGACGGGGCAGGAATGCGCACAACCTTCTCGATACGCAGGGCCGCAGTCGTGTTCGCGGCGGTCGGCGCTCTGGCGCTCACCGGCTGCGGAGGCGACGGAGACGGCAAGAAGAAAACGGACGACGGTGCCGGCAAGGGCACGGACAGCGCGTCCACGGTGAAGTTGCCGAAGCTGGACGGGGAGAACATCTCCGTCGCCGCGGTCTGGACCGGACCCGAGCAGGCGAACTTCACCAAGGTGCTGGAGGAGTTCGAGAAGCGTACGGGCGCGAGTGTCACTTTCGTTCCGGCGCAGGACCCCATCATCAACTTCCTGGGCACCAAGATCGCGGGGAAGCAGCCGCCGGACGTGGCGATGATCCCGCAGGTCGGGGCGATCCAGCAGGCGGCCGCGAAGAAGTGGGCCAAGCCGGTCGGCCCCGAGGCGAAGGCTCAGCTCGACAAGAACTACGCGAAGGTCTGGCAGGACCTCGGCGCGGTGGACGGCACCCAGTACGGCGTGTACTTCAAGGCCGCCAACAAGTCCCTGATCTGGTACAATGCCGCCGCGTTCGACAACGCGGGGGCGAGCGAGCCGAAGACCTGGAAGGACTTCCTGACGACCGCGGAGACCATTTCCGCCTCCGGCGTCACGCCGGTCTCGGTGGGCGGCGCGGACGGCTGGACCCTGACCGACTGGTTCGAGAACGTCTACCTCTCCCAGGCGGGGCCGGAGAAGTACGACCAGCTGGCGAAGCACGAGATCCCGTGGACCGACCCCTCCGTCAAGGACGCGCTGACCACGCTGGCCGCGCTGTTCGGGAAGCCGGAGCTGATCGCGGGCGGCGCGGACGGGGCGCTCCAGACGGAGTTCCCGGCGTCGGTCACCCAGACCTTCACCGGGGGTGACCAGCCCAAGGGTGCGATGGTCTTCGAGGGCGACTTCGTCTCCATCAACATCGCGCAGACCGAGGCGAAGATCGGCACGGACGCCAAGGTCTTCCCGTTCCCGGCGGTCGGCGCGGACTCCCCCGTGGTGACCGGCGGCGACGCGGCGGTGGCGCTGAAGGACACCAAGGGCGCGCAGGCGCTGCTGACCTGGCTGGCCTCGTCCGACGCGGCGAGGATCTGGGCCGAGGCGGGCGGGTTCATCTCCCCGAACAAGAGCCTGGACCTGAAGGCTTACCCGAACGACGTGCAGCGCACGATGGCCCAGGCGCTGATCGACGCCGGTGACGACGTCAGGTTCGACATGTCCGACCAGGCCCCGCAGTCGTTCGGCGGGACGCCCGGGAAGGGCGAGTGGAAGATCCTCCAGGACTTCCTCAAGAACCCGAAGGACATCGCGGGGACCCAGAAACAGCTGGAGTCCGAAGCGGTCAAGGCCTACAAGAGCTGACGCCGTGACGACAGCGACCGCGGGGGGCGCCGGTTCGGCGCCCCCCGCCGACGACATGAGTCCACGTCCGTCCCCGCCCCCGGATCCGAAGAAGTCCCGCCGGAGCGTGACCGGCACCCGCAGGGTCATCGCGGCGGCGTTCCTGCTGCCCGCGCTGGTGCTGCTCGGCGCGCTGGTGCTCTATCCGATCGGGTACTCGGTCTACCGGTCGTTCTTCGACCAGGCCGGTACGGGCTTCGCCGGGATCGACAACTACAAGGCCCTGTTCACCGACGCCACCATCGTCACGGCGGTGAAGAACAACGCGATCTGGGTGGTCTTCGCCCCGACGGTCGCCACCGCGCTCGGGCTGATCTTCGCGGTGCTGACCGAACGGATCCGCTGGGGCACCGCGTTCAAGCTGATCGTCTTCATGCCGATGGCGATCTCGATGCTGGCGGCGGGCATCATCTTCCGGCTGGTGTACGACCAGGCTCCCGAGCGGGGTGTGGCCAACGCGGTGGCGGTGGGCGTGCACGACACGTTCAACCAGTCCTCCGGCTTCCCGAAGGCGCGACCGCTGCCCGTGCACCCGCTGGAGAAGGGTGACGGCGGGGCGTATCTGTCCAAGGAGCCGGTCCGGGCGGGCCAGCCGCTGCGGGTGCCGCTGGTCGGCGTGGCTCCGGCGAAGATGCCGGGCGACGCGCGTCCGGCGAAGGCGGCCCCGGCGGCCGCCGGGGACAGGATCTCCGGCACGGCCTGGCTGGACTTCACCCGGGGCGGCGGTGGAAAGCCGAATGTCGTCGACCCCGAGGAGCTGGGCCTGAAGGGCCTGAAGGTCGAGGCGGTGAAGGACGGGAAGGTCGTCGCCACGGCCACGGCCGGAGCGGACGGCGTGTTCACCCTGCCCGCGTCGGCGGACGGATCCCAACTCCGCCTGCCCGCCGACAACTTCCGCGAGCCGTACAACGGCGTCGACTGGCTCGGCCCGTCCCTCGTGACGCCCGGGATCATCGGCAGTTACGTGTGGATGTGGGCCGGGTTCGCCATGGTGCTGATCGCGGCGGGCCTGGCCGGTCTGCCGCGCGAGCTCCTGGAGGCGGCCCGGGTGGACGGCGCCAACGAGTGGCAGGTGTTCCGCCGGATCACGGTGCCGATGCTGGCGCCGGTGCTCGCGGTGGTCCTGGTGACGCTGATGATCAACGTGCTGAAGGTCTTCGACCTGGTGTTCATCATCGCGCCGGGCTCCTCGCAGGACGACGCGAACGTGCTGGCGCTCCAGCTGTACAGGTCCTCGTTCGGCACGGACGCGGACCTGGGGATCGGGAGCGCGATCGCGGTGCTCCTGCTGCTGCTGGTGATCCCGGTGATGCTGTTCAACATCCGCCGGATCCGGAAGGAGGGACGCCGATGAGCAGCGCACCGGAAGTGAACACCGCGCGTATCGGCCGCCAGAAGGCGGTCTCCCGGCAGACCGGCGCCCCCGAAGCGCCCAGGGCCAAGCAGTCCCTCGGCGCCCGGATCGCCGCCCGCGCCGGCGGCGGGGTGATGAGGGTCTTCCTGATCCTGGTCGCCCTGTTCTGGCTGATGCCCACGATCGGTCTGCTGCTGTCCTCGCTGCGCGGGCCGCAGGACATCGCGGCGACCGGCTGGTGGAAGGTCTTCACCGCCCCCTCGGAGATGACCTTCGACAACTACCAGCGGCTGCTGGACAATTCGACGATCACCGGCTCGCTGGTCAGCACGATCATGATCACCGTGCCCTCCACGGTGCTGGTGGTGGTGATCGGCTCGCTGGCCGGATACGCCTTCGCGTGGATGGAGTTCCCCGGCCGCGACTGGTGGTTCCTGCTGGTCGTCGGGTTGCTGGTGGTTCCCGTGCAGGTCGCGCTGATCCCGGTCTCCGAGCTGTTCGGCACCATCGGGATCTTCGAGACGACGCTCGGGGTGGTGCTGTTCCACACGGCGTTCGGCCTGCCCTTCGCGATCTTCCTGCTGCGGAACTTCTTCGCGGAGATCCCCCGCGAACTGCTGGAGGCCGCCCGGCTCGACGGGGCCGGCGAGATCCGGCTCTTCGTCCGGGTCGTGATGCCGCTGGGCGGTCCGGCGATCGCCTCGCTCGGGATCTTCCAGTTCCTGTGGGTGTGGAACGACATGCTGGTCGCGCTGATCTTCGCGGACTCCGAGTCGCCGCCGATCACCGTGGCGCTCCAGCAGCAGGTACGCCAGTTCGGCAACAACATCGACGTGCTGGCGCCCGGCGCGTTCGTGTCGATGGTGATCCCGCTGGTGGTGTTCTTCGCCTTCCAGCGGCAGTTCGTGACCGGCGTGATGGCGGGCTCGGTCAAGTAGCCCTCGCCACAAGGCCGTACACCCTCGTAGGCGTACGGCTGTGCGTCAACCCGGAGCGGCCCGGTTCCCCGGAACCGGGCCGCTTCGCCGTCCGCGTCCCCCGATTGCCGCGTCCGGCGTAACCCTGTCATTCCATCCGACGTTTGCGGTCTGCCTGGTTCCCGCGAACGATCGACCCATGGATGTGTAGTGCCTCGGTTCTCCGTCATCGTGCCCGCATTCCGGGTCCAGGCGTATCTGCACGCGTGTCTGGATTCCGTGCTGGCACAGTCCTTCAAGGACTACGAGATCGTCGTGGTCGACGACTGCTCCCCCGACGCCTGTGGACCGATCGCCGACGAGTACGCCCGCCGGGACCCCCGCGTCACCGCTCTGCACCTCCCCCGCAACACCGGCCTCGGACCGGCCCGGAACGCCGGGATGGCACGGGCGGGCGGCGACTACCTGATCTTCCTCGACGGGGACGACACCCTGCTGCCGGACGCGCTCCAGACCATCGCCGACCGGATCGACGCGACCGGCGGGCCCGACGTCCTGATGTACGACTACGCCCGCACGTACTGGACGGGCCGCAGCGTGCGCAACGTCCTGGCCGCCCACCTCGACGAGGGCGGGCCCGCCACCTTCCGGCTCGCCGACCGGCCCGAGCTGCTGCGGCTCCTCATGGTCGCCTGGAACAAGGCGTACCGCCGCGCGTTCATCGAGGCCGAGGGGTTCACCTTCCCGCCCGGCTACTACGAGGACACGCCCTGGACCTACCCGGTGCTGATGTCGGCCGGGTCGATCGCGGTGCTGGACGCGGTCTGCGTCTCCTACCGGCAGCGGCGGCGCGGCAACATCCTCTCCACCACCAGCGAGAAGCACTTCGACGTCTTCGACCAGTACGACCGGGTGTTCGCGTTCATCGACGCGCGCCCCGAACTCGCCGTGTGGCGTCCGGTGATGTTCCGCCGGATGCTGGACCACTTCTCGGCGCTCTTCGCCTCCCGGGACCGGCTGCCGCACCACAGCCGCGCCGCGTTCTTCCGCCGGGCGGCCGCGTCCTGCCGCCGCTACCGCACCCCCGGCGCCCCGGTCCCCCGCCGCGCGCTGCTGCGGCACGGCCTGCTGCGGCTCGGCGCGCGGCGCACCTACCAGGTGCTGTCGGGCGCCCAGCGCCTGGGCGGCCGGCTGCGCCGGGGTTCGGCGGCCGTGCGCCGGGCGGTGCGGGGTGCGGCGCTGCGGACGCACTACCGGATCCAGTCGCGGCTGCCGCTGCGCTCCCGGGACGCGGTGTTCGCCGCCCGGGGCGGCGGGTACACGGGCAGCCCCGCGGCGATCGAGGCGAAGGTCCGCGAGCTGGTCCCGGGGGTGCGGACGGCCTGGATCTGCCGGCCCGCCGACGCCCCCACCGTGCCGGCCGGCACCCGGCACCTCGCGACCGGTACCTTCGCCCACTGGACGGCGCTGGCCCGCTCCGCGTACCTGGTGAACGACTCCGCCTTCGACCGGGGGCTGGTCAAGCGCCGGGGCCAGATCCTGCTCCAGACGCACGAGGGCACGCCGCTGCGGACCGTGGGCACCGATCTGCTGGACCGGCCCGCCGCCGCCCGGGGCACCGACTTCGAGCAGCTGCTGCGCTCGGTGGACACCTGGGACTACTCCCTCTCGGCGAACCCGCACTCCACCCTCGTACGGGAGAGGGCCTATCCGTCCGCGTACACGACGCTGGAGTACGGCTCGCCGCGCAACGACGTGTACCACCGCACCGGCCCGGCGGATGTGGCGCGGCTGCGCGAGTCGCTGGGGATCCCGGCGGGCAGCACGGCCCTGCTGTACGCCCCGGCGCACCGCGACTACCGGCGTGTCCAGCGGCCCGCCCTGGACCTGGAGCGGCTGGTCCGGGTCCTGGGCCCGCGGTTCGTGGTGCTGGCCCGGACGCCCCGCCCCACGGGCGTCGACGGCCACCGGGCGCCGCACCCCCGGATCATCGACGTCCATGGGCACCGGTCCGTGGAGACGCTGGCACTCGCGTCGGACGCGCTGATCACGGACTACGCGTCGCTGATGTTCGACTACGTCAACCTGGACCGCCCGGTGGTGCTGCACCTGGCCGACATCGAGGCGTACGAGGCGGCCCGGGGAACGTACTTCGACATCACGGCGTTCCCGCCCGGCATCGTGGCCCGGGGCCAGGACGAGCTGTTCGACATCTTCGCCACGGACCACTGGCGGGGCTCACGCTCGGCGCAGTTGCGGGCCGCGTTCCGGGCCCGGTTCTGTCCGTACGACGACGGGTACGCCGCCGAGCGGGTGGTGCGGCGGGTCTTCCTCGGGGAGACGGACGGGCTGCCGCTGCCGGTGCCGTCCGCCGCCCGCCGGACGCCCGCGGCCCTTCCGGCGCAGGACGGGGCCGGGGCGGGCGTCAAGGGCTGACTCCGGGCCGTCGCCCATCGCGCGCCCAGAGCCCTGCCCCGCCCGTGCTCGGAGCGGGTGCGGAGCGTGCTCAGCGTTCCAGGAGCGCGAACAGCTCCTCCCAGCGGCGCAGGGTCTCCGGCTCGGAGAACCGCTGGACGCCGGACCGGGCCCGGGCGCCCATCGCGTCGCGCAGCCGGGGGTTGCCGGTGAGCCGCAGCAGCCGGTCGGCGAGGGCGGCGACGTCCCCGGCGGGGGCCAGGAGGCCGTCCTCGCCGTCGCGGACGATCTCGCGCACGCCCGGCGCGCAGTCGAAGGCGGCGCAGGGCACGCCGCTGGCCATCGCCTCCAGGAGGGCCAGCGGGAAGCCCTCGCCCCGGGAGGACTGGACGAAGACGGAGGCCTCGGCGAGGGCCCGCTCCACGTCGTCGGTGCGGCCCATCCACTCCACACAGCCGTCGAGGCCGAGGCTCGTGCACTGCTCCTTCAGCGCGGCCTCGTCCTCGCCGGCCCCGTACACGCGCAGCCTCCACTCGGGGCGGGCGGGCGCGACCAGGGCCCAGGTGTCCAGGAGCAGGTCGATGCCCTTCTGGTCGCTGAGCCGGCCGATGCTGGCGACGGTCCTCGCGGTGCGCGGGGAGGGCACGGCGGGGAGGCGGGAGAGGGCGTTGGGCAGGAAACCGACGTTGTTCATGCCGTCCCCGGCCCACTGGTCGGCGTCCTCCTCGGTGAGGACGAGCCAGTGGTCGAGGTCCTTGTAGTGCTTCTTGATCCAGCGGTAGCGGTGGCTCGCGCGGGAGTAGCCGTAGGACTCGTGGCTCATCCCGATGACCCGCAGCCCGGTGGTGTCCGCCTCCCCGACCCATTCCATCGCCCAGACCTGGGTGACGATGACGACCGCGCCGGGGCGGGCGGTGGCGAAGATCTCCGAGAGCCGGGCGACCGCCCGCTTCTTGGCGGCGGCCCGGGCCGCCTCCTTGCGCCGGGTGGGGAGGCGGAAGCGGTCGCGGACGCCGCGGGGCGTCCAGGGGGTCGGGGGGTGGGCGGGGTAGAGGGCGGTGACGGGGTGGGCGGGCTGCGCGGGCAGCGCCATCTTGAGGTCGGAGGCGTGGATGCCGATGGCGTGGACCCGGTGGCCCTGGCCGGCGAAGAGGCGGGCGGTCTGGTGCATCCAGCCGGTGACGCCGCCGAGTTCGTCGGTGCTGTTGGAGACGATGAAGATGTCGCGGCTCATCGGCCGGCCCCCCGGTCGTGGTCGATGGTGTGGTGGGCGCCCCGGGAGGCTGCGGGGCCGAAGACGGCGGCGACGGTCCTGCGGGCCGCGTCGCCCCGGTCGTAGGGCCCGAACTGCCGTACGAAGGAACGGCGTCGGTCGGCGTACCGGGTGTCGGACCTCTTCAGTTCGGCCAGGGTCGCGAACAGCTCCTCCTGCGTCGCGGTCACCGGCCCGGGGGCCTTCTCCCGCAGGTCGAAGTAGCTGCCGCGCTCGGCCGCGTACGCCTCCAGGTCGGGGGCGTACAGCACGACGGGCCGGTCGAGGAGGGTGAAGTCGAACATGATGGAGGAGTAGTCGGTGATCAACACGTCGGTGAGGGAGAGGAGTTCACTGACGTGGTGGTGGCGCGAGACGTCGATGACGGTCCCGGGCGGGCAGAGCGGCAGCCGGGCGGACTCCAGGTAGTGGGCGCGCACCAGCAGGGTGTGGGTGTCGCCGAACCGCTCGGCGAACTCCCGTACGTCCAACAGGAGTCGGCTCTTGCGCTGCTTGCCGGGGCCGCCCCGGAACGTGGGGGCGTACAGCACGGTCTTCTTGTGGTCGTCCAGCCCGAGCGCCCCGGCGAGTGGTGGGCGCGGCAGCCGCCCCTCGGTCTCGGCCCGGGTGCGCTCCGCGATCAGGGCGTCGTTGCGCGGGTAGCCGGTGCGCAGGAGCCGTTCCTCGGGCAGCCGGTAGGCGCGGGCGAGGGTGTTCACGTCGTGCTCCGAGCGGACGAGGAAGTGGTCGAAGCGGTCCACGGCCCGCTGGAGCCGCGCACGCTGGGGGGTGTTCTGGAGCCGCACGCGCCGCTCGTCGAAACCCATCCGCTTGTACGCGGAGCCGTGCCAGGTCTGGAGGTACGTGGTGTGCCGGGGCTTGTGCAGCTGCTGCGGGAAGCCCTGGTTGTCGACCCAGAACTCCGCGCGGGCCAGCGCCCACAGGTAGCGCCAGGACCAGCGGCGTACGAGGCGGGCGTCGTCCGGGAAGCCCGCCGGGGAGGGGTCGTAGGACCAGGTGGCGTGGAGTTTCAGGCCCTGGCGGCGGATCTCCTCGTACAGGGCGCGCGGGCTGTCGCCGTAGCAGGTGCCCATGTGGCTTTCGAGGACGACGGCGCCCCGGCGCACGGGGAGCCGGGTGAGCCAGGTGTTGTAGACGGGGACCTTGAAGCCCCGGGAGCGGTAGCGGTCCAGGCGCTTGCGCAGGGACCGGACGAGGAGCTTCGCCTTGCGGGTGGGCCGGAAGCGGGTGGCGTAGCGGACCAGGCGGTGGGCGGTGCGGGCCGGGCGGCGGCGGGCGGTCAGCCGGAGCGCGAAGTGGTCCTTGAGCGTGATGTAGGGCTCCCAGGTGTCCCCGGCGAGCCGCCCGAGCCGGGGCCTGGCGGCGAACCGGAGGGCCCCTTCCACCTGGTCCTGCGGGGCGAACAGATCGCTGACGGACCGGGGCCCGTCGGGGCCCCCCGCGGTCACGGTCAGCCGCGCGTCCCACGCCGTGTCGCGGGCGCCGACGGGGCGCAGGCGGCGCGAGACGTCGGCCCGCGCGCGCCAGATGATCCCGTTGCCGTCGTGCCGGATCTCCTCGACCGGGAACGCGACGGCGCGCGCCCCGCCCCGGGCCCGGAACTCCAGGGTCGCGGCGAGGGGAGCCTCCGGGGCGGGCCCACCGCGGCCGGGCAGTACGAGGCGGCCTTCGAGGAGCAGACGGCCCCGCTCGGCGGTGGCGCGGGTGAGCCGGTTCATCAGCCGCGCGTCGCCGAACGTGCGGTACTGGTGGCCGAGTTCGGAGACGTCGAGGCCCGGCCCCTCCGGGCCGCCGCCCCAGGCCACCCGGCCGTCCGATCCCGCCGTCAGCGGCGCGCACACGGTGGCGGGCCTGCTCAGCGCGTACGCCGCGGCGAGGACCCCTTCGGCGTCGCCCCGGGCCAGCAGGCTCACGGCGACCCGCTCCAGCGGCGGCAGACCCGGCAGGCCCGCCCGGAAGGAACCGCTCAGCGCGCGGGCGGCGGCCGCGGCGGTCCGGGCGCGGCGGGCGGCGGGCAAGTGGGGGAAGGTCCGGGCGAGCGGCACCAGGTGGTCGCGGGCGAACGCCTCCTCCCGGTCCTCGCGCAGCTCCAGAAGCCCCTGCGTGAGCAGGGTGTTGGCGACCCGGCGGTGGGCCTCGACCAGGGCGGCGAGGTCGCGGGCCCGGTCGGGGACGGCCCGGCCGGTCACGATCAGGCGGCGGACCAGGGCGATCCGTCCGACCGCGGCGGCGGCGAGCGGGCCGAAGAGGATCTCGCCGTACGTCAGGTCCTCCTCGTACCGCAGCCCGTGCCGCCGAGCGGCCTCGCGGCGCAGACAGAATCCGGTCACCAGGGCGTCCCTGACGACGAGTGCGGGGGCGTCGGTGAAGCGGGCGAGAGTGCGGGAGCGGGCGTACAGCTCACCCTGCCAGGACGGCTCCCGCTCCTTGCCGCCCTCGGCCGCGAGGCTGCTCCAGCGGCCGGCGATCAGGTCGGCGCGGCTGGTCTCGCCCGCCTGCCACAGGTTGCGGCAGGCGTGGAGCTGGAGGCGTTCGCCGGTGGCGAGGACCAGGACGTACCGGCCGTCCGCCGCGTCCAGGCCCACGTTGCGCAGGGCGCCGGTGGTGCGGGCGGCCGGGTCGGCGTGGAGGAGCCGGACCCGCCCGGGGGCCCGGTCGGCGAGCGTCCGGGCAGCGGTGCGGACGGCCGGGCCGGCGGTGGAGGCGAGGACCACGACGGCCTCGGCTCCGCGCAGCGACTGGCCGAGCACGGACTCCACGGAGGCGCGCAGGGCGTCGGCGTCCCCGGGGCCCTCGCTGTCCCCGCCGCCGGTGATCACACAGCTGAAGTCGCTCATGCCTGCTCCCCCTTGAGCATCCGGTCGACGACCCCGGCGGCGGCGGTCCCGTCGTCGAGGTCGCAGAACTCCTCCCGGAACCGCTCGTACGCCTCCCGGTGCCCGGCGGTCGCGGCTTCGGGGTCGCGCAGGGCGGCCACGATCCCGGCGGAGTCGGGGATCAGGGGGCCGGGGGCTCGGTGCTCGAAGTCGAAGCAGAAGCCGCGCAGGGTGTCGCGGTAGTGGGCCAGGTCGTAGGTGTGGAACAGCATCGGGCGGCCGGTCTGCGCGAAGTCGAACATGATCGAGGAGTAGTCGGTGACCAGGACGTCGCTGATCAACAGCAGTTCGGCGACGTCCGGGTGGCGGGAGACGTCCCGGACGAAGACGGTGTCGGGGATGCTCCCGCCGACGAGGTAGTGCCGGCGGACCAGCAGGACATGGTCGTCGCCGAGGCCCTCCCGCGCCCGGTCCAGGTCGAGTTGGAGGTCGAGCCCGTAGCGCCCGCCCCTCCGGGGGTGGTCGTCGCGCCAGGTGGGGGCGTACAGGATCACGCGCCGCCCCTCGGGGATCGCGAGCCGTTCGCGTACGGCGGCCGCGGCCTTGTCCCGGTCGGGGGCGTACAGCAGGTCGTTGCGCGGGTAGCCGCACTCCAGGACCTCGCCCGAGTAGCCGAAGGCGCGGCGCAGGACGGGGGTGGAGAACCTGTTCGGGGAGACGAGCACGCTCCACTGGGCGGACCGGTGTTCCATGGACGCCATGTACGCGGCGTCGGCGTGCGGGGTGCCCGCGAGGTCGCGGCCGATGCGCTTGAGCGGGGTGCCGTGCCAGGTCTGGACGACGCACTGGCCATCGGCCCGCTCGAACCACTCGGGCAGGTGGGTGTTGGTGACGATCCAGCGGCTGCGGGCCAGCGCCTCGTACCAGTCGGCGCTGTGCAGGGCGACGGGGCGGACGCCTTCCGGCACGGTCGCCTGCTGGTCGCGCACCACCCACAGGTGCTCGATGTCCCGTCCTCGGGAGGCGAGTTCGCGGTGGATCGCGCGGGGCGAGTCGGAGTGCTGGCGGCCGTCGAAGCTGGAGTAGAGGACGGCCGGGCGCGGTTCGTCGGCCGTGGCGGCGCGCAGTCCGGCGTACCGCTCGCGCTGGATCCGCTGCCCGTACGCGCCCCGCTCGCCGACGGGGAGGGCGGAGCCCGACTCCAGGACGATCCGGTCGTGGTGGCGCCGCTGAAGGACGAACTCCCGGTGTTCCGAACGCTGTCGCCGCGGCAGGGTGTGGTGCAGAGGGGTGCTCAGCCGCAGCGGCCGGTACGCCTCCGGGTCCCGTTCCCCCGGCTCGCGCAGGAAGAGATGCCAGCGCCCCTCGGCGAGCGGCAGTGTCCCGCCGGGTCCCTCGACGGCGGCGGGCGTGACCATGGCCCGGAAGTGGTCGCCGTCTCCCCGCTCCAGGCAGAGGACCACCTCCTCGCGGTGGCCGCTGTGCCGCAGGACGAGTTCCCGGAAGGCGCCCGTGGGCTCGGGGAAGGCCCCTTCGAGGATCAGGGCGCCCGACTCCTCCCGGACGGCCGAGGTGACGACGGGCTGGACGGGCCGGTCGGTGAGCACGAGGTCGCCCGAGGGGTTGGGGGCCGCGTACAGCTCTCGGCCGCCGGGCAGCGGATAGCGTCCGTCCTGGCCGTCGGTGCGGGCCGCCACGGTCAACGGCTTCCCCTCGCCGATGAGTTGGACGCCCCAGATGTGGTCCTCCCCCCGGAAGGCGCTGAGCGGGATGTCCGCGGCCCGGGAGCCGAGCGAGCCGCGCAGGGCGAACTCCCGGGTCTCCTTGGTGCGCCACTCGGTGAGCCTGAGGGCGACCGGTCCGGCGTCGCCGAGGACCTTCACCTCCAGGCGCACCGCGTCCTCGACCGCCGACTGCCCGGTCAGGACGGCCGCGACGCGTTCGGTGCGCAGCTCCAGCTTGTTGCCGGCGAGGACGGGGACGACACGGGTCCGCTCGTCGGTGTACAGCACGGCGGGCGGGGCCGGGGTGCCGACGAGCCGCATCGGGCCCCGGCGCGGCCGGCCCGCGCCGACGACGACGGCCTCCGGCTTCCACGTCGTACGCCCGCCGCCGCTGCCCTTCGCCGTGAGCCTGCGCGGGTCGACGACGGCCTCGAACCCGGCGCGGTCGTAGCGGTGCAGGGAGCGGCCGGAGAGGGCGGTGGCCTCGTCGCCCGGGGCCGGGCGGGTCCGCAGGGGGATCAGCCGCTTCCCGGAGCGCAGCCAGCCGAGCCGGACCGGGCCGCCCGGGGCGTTCCGTACGTAGGCGTGGCCGGTCAGGTGCAGCAGCCCGTCCCGCCAGACGGCCTCGGTGAGGTGGGCGTGGACGGGCAGGTCGGCGGAGGTCAGTGCGGTCGTCGCGGGCGGCAGGGGGGCGCGGACTGCGGGGTGGTGGGCCCGGGGCCGGAGCAGCCCGGTGACGTGGAAGGTGTCCCGGTCCTTCTTCTCGTCGGCGAGGAGGTCGAGGAGTTCCGGGAGGCGGCGTTCGCGGATGAGCTGCCACTTGACCCGCAGGTGCAGGGGCAGTCCGGCGAGGACACCGGGCTCGACGGTGGCGGCGAACGCGCCCGCGTGCTTCAGGAACGCCTCGTGGAACTCCGCGTCGCCGCCCCCGAGCGCCTCGATGAACAGCCACAGGTCGCCGGAGAGCGCGTGGGCGTCGTAGCGGCGCTTGGCCTCGGCCAGTTCGGGGCGGGCGGCGAGGAAGCGGCTGACGGTGGTGACGGCGGTGACCCGGTCGCGGATGCCCCGGGGCACGGCCCGCCGGGTGGTGATCGATCCGTCGCGGTCGCGCCAGTGGTAGACGGGCTCCTCGACGACGTCGACGGAGCGGGCCAGGAAGTGGGCGGGCAGGACGACGGCGATGTCCTCGTACAGCACCCCGGTGGGGAAGGCGAAGGCGTGCTCGTCCCAGAAGGCGCGGCGGAAGACCTTGTTGCAGGCGATGCGGTCGCCGAGCAGGATCCAGTCCCGGGTGACGTGGGTGGCCCGCCGCGCCTTCTCCATCGGCTTGCGGAACATCGGGGACTGTTCCAGCTCCCCGCCCGCCCGCAGCCGGAGCACGTTACCGGTGGCGAAGTCGGAGCCGGAGCGCTCGAGTTCGGCCAGCATCCGCGCGTACGCGCCGGACGGCACGACGTCGTCGCTGTCGACGAACGTCAGGAACTCCGCGCCGGGGTGGGCTTCGCGGACCCCGGCGTTGCGGGCCGCGCCGAGTCCGGCGTTCTCCTGCCGGAGCAGCCGGAAGCGCGGGTCGCGGTCCGCGAACTCCTGGGCCAGGGCAGGGCCGTTGTCCGTGGACCCGTCGTCGACGAGGACGACCTCCAGGTCCGGCATGGTCTGCTCGGCGAGCGAGGACAGGCAGGCACCGAGGTACTCCTCGACGTTGTAGAGGGGGACGACGACGGTGAGACGGGGTGCCATCGCGGCGCACGATCCTTCCGGGCGGACGACATCAGGGGCAATGAGCGTCGGGGACTTGGGCTTCGGGGCGTGGGGCCCGTCGGGGGCCATGGGGTACAACCCGCGCCGGAGGGACGGGTCACCCGAGGGGGCCCGTTCGGGTGACGCGGAGGGCGGAGTCACGTATCCCGGGGGCGTGCCGGGAGCACGTTCGAGCCCCGTACCGGAAGGGCACGGGGCTCGGTGCTCGGCGCTGCCGTGATGGGCTCGCGTCAGGGCTTCACGGCGATCCGGCCCTCGTCCATCCGCAGCAGCAGAAGGCGCTCACCGGTCTTGTCGAGGAACTCGTCGACCGCCTGCCGCGATCCCTGCCAGTAGCCGTAGTCGTCGATGAGGAGCACCCCACCGGGGACCAACCGGGAGTACAGATGCTCCAGTTCGTGCTTGGTGGAGGCGTACCAGTCGGTGTCCAGGCGCAGGATGGAGATCTGCTCGGGGGCCTGCGCGGGGACGGTGTCCTCAACCCGCCCCCGGACGTAGTGGACGCGCTCCTTCGGGTACGGAACGCTGTCGAAGCCCGCCTTGACGTCCTCCAGCGAGGCGACCGCCCAGATCGGCCGGTCCTTGCCCTGGGCGTCCAGCAGTTCCTGGGCCGGCCGCCCGTCGCGCCGCAGATCCTCGGCGGTGGGCGGGGTCATGCCCTCGTACGTGTCGAAGAGGTACAGGTCGCGCTCGGTCTCGCCGACGGAGAGCAGGGTCCGGGCGCAGGCCTGCATGGAACCGCCACGCCAGACGCCGCACTCGACGATGGAGCCGGGGATGTCGTGCCGGGCGATGTGACGGGTGGCGAGGATGAAGGCGTTGAGCCGCTCCGGCGAGGTCATCGAGTACGGCTTGACCGCACGGATGATGTCCTTCGCCTCGTCGTCGTAGTCCGCCGGAAACCCGGGCGCGGGCTTCTTCGCCTTGGGCTCCGGAGCTGTTGCGGGGGCGGGTGCGGCGGCCGGAGCCGGTGCGGGGGCGGTGCGAGCGGCGGGCACCGTGACGCGCCTGAGCTGGTATCCGGTGAGCTGCTGAAGGACGCCGTTGACGGCGTTGCGCCAAGCCATGCCCCGGGACAGTACGCGCGGTTTGCGCCGCATGTCATCTTTCGTCAACCTGCCATTGATCGGGGCGGGTCCTGTTCGAGCGAGGGCTCCTGCGCGGGCACGGCCCCCGGGCGTCCGCACGCCTCACGGCCGTCCACCGGGCGGGGCAGCGGGACGCCGTCCACGCCGCCGACCCGGTTCGCCCACCACACCGCCAGCTCCCGTACGGCGAACATGGTCAGGCGGGGGTAGCGCCGCGGCTTGCGGAAGACGCCGACGGAGTCGCCCCAGTAGGCGGCTTTCTCGTCGATGGCCCGGTAGTCGTGCCAGATGCCCTTCCGCGGCGGGAAGTCCGTGTAGGCCTCGCGCAGTTCGAGCCGCGCGTGCGCGGCGAGCGCGCGGAACCCGTCGGGGTAGTAGCGCCAGCAGTCCTGCGCGTCGTGGACGTGGCCGCGCGAGGGGGCGGTGATGAACGCGTGGCCGCCCGGCTTCAGGATCCGGGCGATCTCCAGCATCGACGCCCAGAAGAACGGGATGTGCTCGAACGCCTGCCCGGACAGCACGACGTCGGCGCTGTTGGAGCGGGCGGGGATGCGGTACGGCTTCGTCATCACCGCGTCGACGTTGGGGCCGTCCTGCACGTCGACACCGAAGTAGTCGACGGGGTGCCCGGCGAGCAACGCCCGGTGGGTACGGGTCTGCTTGCCGGAGATCCGCGACCCGAGATCGACGACGCGGTAGGCGCCGTTGCCGGACGCGGCCCCGCGGGCAGGCCCTTCGACGGGCAGGTACTCCTTGATGCAGAGTTCCATCTGCTCGTAGGCGGACCGGTGCATGGACGTCTCCCAACATGGCGGGGTGAGCGGGCTGTTGGGCACAACGACCGCGCGGCGCGGAAGAACCGGCGCGGGTGGGCCGCCTTGAGCCATCCGGGTGGCGGGGACGCGCCGGCCGATCGGGGGCGGGGGCCCGGGTCACAGGGACGGGGCGAGGAACCGTCGTACGACGCGTTCCGCCGCACGCCCGTCGTCGTACGGGCAGAACCGCTCCCGGAACGCGGTGCGCAGCACGGCCGCCTCCGGTGACCGCCACTCCCCCGTACGGAACACGTCGGCCAGCTCGCCGGGGGTGGTGGTGACGGCGCCGGGGGTGTCGCCGGGCCGCCCGGAGAGCAGGTCGAAGTACGTCCCGCGTGCGGCCCGGTAGGCGGCCCAGTCGGGGGCGTGGACGACGATCGGGCGGTCCAGGCAGGCGTAGTCGAAGATCAGGGAGGAGTAGTCGGCGATCAACGCGTCGGCGGCCAGGCACAGGTCCTCGACCCGGGGGTGCCCGGTGACGTCGACGACGCGCCCCGCCCCCGCACCCGTCCTCGCATCCGCGCCTTTCCCCGCACCCGCGCCTTTCCACCCCTCCGCCCCGGCCCCCGGCCCGCCGACCCCGGCGGACCGTCCGTAGAAGTAGTGGGCGCGCACCAACAGCACGTAGTCCGGGCCGAGTTCCCGCGCCAGCCGCGCCGGGTCGAGGTCGGGTACGAAGCCGTCGCGGTAGTCGCGGTGGGTCGGGGCGTAGAGGAGGGCGGTCTGTCCCTCGGCGATGCCCAGTCCGGCGCGGATCTCCGCGACGTCCTCGGCGGTGGCGGTGGCGTAGAGGTCGTTGCGGGGGTAGCCGAGGTCGAGGCGTTCGTACGCGCCCGGGTAGACGCGGTCCCAGACCTCGGTGCTGTGCGGGTTGGCGGAGAGGCTGAAGTCCCACTGGCCGACATGGGCGAGGATCCTGGCGAAGTCGGTCTTCCGGGCGAGGGCGGGGTACGCGCGCTGGTCCAGCCCCATGGTCTTGAGGGGGGTTCCGTGGTGGGTCTGGAGATAGCGCTGACCGGGCCGTTTGGTGAAACCGCCGGGAAAGCTGGAGTTGTTGACCAGGTAGGCGGCGGTGGCCATGGCCCGCCAGTAGGGACGCGAGCCCTCGATGACGTACGGCACACCGGCCGGCATCCGGTCGCGGTGCCGGGAGGAGACGGCCCACACACCCCGTACGTGCGGTGCCAGTTCGCGGGCCTTGGCGTGGATCGCGGCGGGGTTGCAGGCGACGCCCCGGTTCCAGTACGCCCCGTAGACGGCGAGGTTCGGGTCGAGCGGGCGGCGCAGGTCGGTGCGGTAGGCGGCCCGCATGGCCTGCCGGCGGACGAACCGCTTCGCGGAGGCGACGGACACGACGGGCGCACGGTGAGGCATGGGAGCCGAGCGTAATCGCGCCGGTGGCCGGCCGGTGGCCCGTGTTCACCCGTTCGGGTCAGCGCCGGTGACCCCGGGGGCCTCCCTCTGTTGACCAGGACATGAAGCCACTCCTCAGCGTCGTCGTCCCCGTCCACAACGTCGAGGCCTACCTTGAGGACTGCCTGCGGTCGGTGGCGGACCAGACCCTCGAAGCGATCGAGGTGGTCATGGTCGACGACGGTTCGACGGACGGCAGCGCCCGGATCGCGGCGGAGTTCGCCGCCCGGGACGGCCGCTTCCGGCTGGTGCGGCAGCAGAACGCCGGCCTGAGCGCCGCCCGCAACACCGGCGTCCGGCACACCACGCCCACCGTCCCCTACCTGGCGTTCGCCGACAGCGACGACATCGTCGTGCACGACGCGTACGAGCGGATGACGGCCTCGCTGGAGTCGACCGGTTCCGATCTGGTGACGGGCAATGTGTGGCGGCTGACCGCGCAGGGGCGGCAGCAGGCCTGGCAGTACCGCTGGCTGACCGGCCCCCGGCCGCGTACCCACATCACCAGGGACCCTCGCCTGCTGGCCGACCGGGTGGCGTGGAACAAGGTGTTCCGGCGCTCCTTCTGGGACGCGCACGGCTTCGCCTTCCCCGTGGGCAAGCTGTACGAGGACACCCCGGTGATGATCCCCGCGCACCATCTCGCCGGGTCCGTCGACGTCCTGCACGAGCACGTCTACTACTGGCGGGTGCGGGAGGGGTCGATCACCCGGCGGCGTACGGACGTCACGGGGGTACGGGACCGGATCGCCGCGTGCGAGCAGGTCAGCGCGTTCCTGGGCGGCCGGGGCGCGGCACAGCGGCGGGCGTACGACACGTCCTGTCTGCGCGACGACTTCGGGTACTTCCTGGACGGCCTGCCGCTGGGCGGCGCGGCGTACCGGGCGGCGTTCCTGGAGGGCGCCGGGGCCTTCGTCGACCGGGCGGGGCCCGGGGCGCTGGAGGGGCTGCCGGTGGAGCTGCGCGTCAAGTGGTCGCTGGTGCGGGAGCGGCGTCTGGAGGAGCTGCTGGCGGTCCTCGCCTTCGAACGGGCCAACGGTGCGGGCACGTTCGCGGTCGAAGGGCTCCCGGGGCGGCGGCGAGCGGTGTACCCCGGGGTGCGCGGCGCGAACGCCCGGCTCACGCGCGCGGACATCCCCGCGGTGGCGCGGCTGCTGGAGGCGCGCTGGGGCGCGGACGGGAAGCTGCGTCTGCGCGGGTACGCGTATCTGCGCAACCTCCCCGCCGCCTCCGCCCGGCAGCGGCTCACGGTGGGGATGGTCCGGGCGGAGCGCGGGCGGCAGGTGCGGCCGGTGCCGGTGCGGTCCGTGAGCACGCCCGAGGCGACGGTGAACTCCGGTCAGGAACTGCACGGCTACGACCACGCGGGCTTCGAGATGGTCCTCGACCCGGACCGGCTGCCCGCGACGGCGGACGGCGGCGGCTGGCTGGTCGGCCTGGTCCTCGCCGCGCCCGGGACGGTCCGGCGGGTGGCGGTCCGCGCCCCGGACGCGGGCGCGGACCTGTCTCTTATACACATCT
>NZ_NTGZ01000138.1 GCF_002551245.1 Streptomyces sp. rh34 | reverse complement strand
CCGACCCCGCGTCGGGCCCTCACCATGCCCACCGGCCGACCCAGCCTCAAACAAGAGCGGTCAGCCACCCAGCAGCCCCAACTGAAACGGCGAGGCTAGACACCACGGGCCGGCCCATGGCGCAACTGAGGGCGATCTCCTGGCGCCATAGGCAGGTCCCTCAAGGTAACGGGCCCTGGGTAAAAGGCGGCACTGCCTGCACCCGCCATCTCCTCGCCAGCCAGGTAGCGGTAAATCCATTCGGCGAACCCCATGAAGAACTCAAAGAACTCTCCTTCGCCATCCTCCACGAAGAGCACGCCCGCACCATCAGCGCCACGTGGGGCGTAGAAAACAGTCTCCCCACGGTCGGTCACGGCCAATGGAATCAGTCCGTCCGCAGTGCCGAAAGTCAAATCGGACACCCCCAGCGAAACCCACGGAGCCCCCTGTTTTTCATCATCATCCCAGACGACTTGAGCCCAGGAATCGGAGGTGCGCCGGATCGATTCCCGCAGATTCCAACGCTCCGGGAGCGGATGAGACAAGTAGAGGTGCTCATTTATTTGCACCGGAGCGTAAGCATCGACGATGCACTTGTAGTCACCTGGAAGCGCACAGCCGAGGTCCGCCTCAAGGACGCGCCATGCATGCACATCGACATATCGATAGCTGGGCTCACCGAGTACGGCGAAGACTAGGTCCACGTATCTTTCGCTTGTCACACCCATCACCTCCTGGGACAATCCGAACTGCCCGTGGTGAATCCACCAGTCGGCCGTTGATGAATTACACAATGCTTCATGGACATATCCTCGACGGTGCCGTAATTGTATTCAATACTCGAAGGGATCCCGCTTTTCGCGTTTCCGTAATGAGGAATCACGGAAATGGCCAGACGCTTACCTGACTTGATGGCGTTCCGGATTTCCTTCTCAACGCCATGATTAAGGTAAGGTGTATTTATTTCCTCGTATTCAGCCACAAGGTTGCGCAGATCAATGCCCGACCCCTTTGCTGCGGCAGGAATGAGGTGCCCATTCGCAGGCACATGCCCGTTGCTGCGAATTTCGTTCATGCCGGGCGGCTGCGTTGAACCATTGGTGTTGGTTCCGGGTGCCTTTCTCCCCTTGTTGTAGTCGGTGATGTCCAACAAACCGTAGACTCCTGTGGCTCTACACTGATAGCTACCCTCGAATGAGTCGTAGTAGCGTTCACGTGGCAGATACACAGCGTGCCCTGTCGGACTGACTCCAGGGCCATCGTCGCACTTCTCGTCATCCCGGTCACGCCCCCCATTCTTGCCCCCAGGATTATTCAGGGGAGAGGGCAGAACCACCTCAGACTGCTCGGGGGTAAAACCGTCGACACCGCCGGCCACACTGAGCATCTGTGCCGTGCTCATGGTAGCCATCCAGCCGACATCGGGCCTCCAGCCCGCGTTCTTGGGGTCCCAGTCGGGCTTGGGCGCCGGCCGAGTCGGTGCCGGCTTGGCGTTTGGCCCGCGATTGGGGTTCTGGGGAGGGCGTGGGGCGGGCGGGCGGGTGGTGACGGTTCCTTGGGGTGCCCTGTTGGTGGTGCCTGTGCGGGAAGAGCAGTTGTATGTGCAGCGGCCTCCGTTGCCCGGGCGCGTGGTGTTGGCAACCGGCCTGGTGCGTATCGGGCCTCGCGCGGTCGGCCTTACGGGTCGGCTGGTGGGCCGGGAGGGTCTGGCCGGACGGGCCCGGCCGGCGCCGCACCGACTGCTGTTGCAGAGGTCCGCGCGGGGATCGCGGTAGGAGGTCTTGGCTCGTGTCTTGGACTTCGACTTGGACTTGGACTTGGGCTGTGTGGCTTTGCTGCCGCCTCCGCCGCCCCGGAGCCCGCCGTTTCGACCGAAGAAGTTTCCGCCGGCGCCACACATGCAGTGGCGGTTGTGGCCGGTGGGGTCAGTGCCGTTGACAGGGTCTGAGTTGGCGTACACGTGGCGGTTGGCCTGGGCCGCCGGGCTCGGGTCGAGGAGCCAAGTGTCTCTGGAGGTGAAGGCTCCGCTTCCCGGCTGGTACCAGCGGGCCGCCATGTTGACGTCCCCGCTGCCGGGGTCGGTCCAGCCGGACTGATAGCCGAGTGCCGGAGTGGTTCCGTTGGTCGCTGTCTTCTGGCCGAAGGGGTCGTAGGTGGTGGAACTCGTGACGGTTGTGCCGTCCGCGGAGAGGCCGGCTACCAGGTCTGTGTGCCGGTCGGTAATGGAGAACTGTGGTGTGCCGCCCTGGCTGCTGGCGAGAAGCGCGCCGTCGGGGGTTCGGGCGTAGTGGGATGTGCCGTCACTGATCAGTTGGTTGGAGCCGCCGTCGTAGGTGAACGACGTGTTGCCGCTGGTGGTGGTGCGGTCGAGCGAGTCGTAGGCATAGCTGGTCGATCCGTCGGTGATTTTCCGCTCGAACGCGTCGAAGGCGAGGGTGCGGGTGCCTCCCGTGGCTGCGGAGACGGAGGCCAAGGTGGAGCGAGCGGTGTAGGAGTACGTGGAGGCCTCGTCCGTCAGCAGGCGGTTGCGCGCGTCATAGGTCGCCTTCCGGGTTCCCGCTTTGGTGCGGTTACCAGCTTCGTCCCACTCGTACGACGTGGTCGTGGGTCCGTTCGTCCAGGAGGAGAGGCGTCCCGCGTCGTCGTATACGTAGGAGTGCGTTCCCGCGCCTGCCACCCCGGTGGTCGTCTTGCTGGTCAGCCGATCATCGAGGTCATAGCCATAGCTGAGGGAAGTGACCGTCTCGCTGGTGTCGGTCGCGGTCACCGCGTCGCTGGTCTGGCGCCCCAGGCTGTCGTACTCGAATGTGCGTCGGGCTCCGACCTTCCAGGACCCGTCAGCAAGTGGTTCGGCGTACTGTGCCAGCCGCGGTCGCCCGGCCTCGTCGAAATCGACCCAGGTCTGACGCCCGGTGAGGGAGTCGCTGGTCCAGTCCAAACGGCCGACTGCGTCGTAGCCGAAGGAGGTCTGAACGTCCTGGTGCCAACGGCTGGTCATGCTTCCGTCACCGTCGTACTCGTAGCTCACGTCGCCGCCGGGACCCTTGGCCGACAGGAGGAGGCCGCGATCGTTGTAGGTGTAGGTGTTCTTCTCCAGCAGGCTCGCTGTTCCCGCGGAGACGAGTCGGCCTGCTGGGTCGTAGTCGAGGGTGCGGCTGACAGTAGCGGCTTCGGCTCCTGTTCCGGTCTCCTGTACGAGTCGGCCCATGCCGTCAAAGACACGGTCTCTGCGGACTCCGCCCGGCAGGCGTTCCGTTGTGGCTTGGCCGGCCTTGTCGTAGACGGTGGTCCAGGTGCGGTCGCCCTCCGATGGGTGGGCGGTGGTGGCCGGCTCGATGGTCGACTCAGGCAGGCCCCACGAGTTGTGCGTGTAGAGAGTGATGTTGCCTCGGCCATCGGTGAGGCGGGTGCGGTTGCCAGTCGCGTCGTACCCGAAAGAGAGAGTTGTCGACTTTGTCGCCGTGACTTTCTCGGTCTGTCCGGTGACATGTCCTAGTGCGTTGAAGGCGCGCTCGGTGTATGCCCCTTCAGGGGAGCTCGTTGTCGTGTTGTTGCCGTCGAGGTCGAACGTCGCAGCCCACGACCTCAAGGGCGTAACGCCCTTCCCGTAGTCGACGATCGCGGTCACGTTGTCCATGGAGTCGTAGGTCGTCCGGGACATGCGGCCGGTGGCGTCGGTGGTTTCGGTCGGCCGCCCCAGACGGTCGTAGGCGAAACGAGTGGTTCCGTAGGCGTCGCTGAACGTCACGGGGTCGCCGGCGGCGTTGTAGGTGGCCGTGGTCGTGTGGCCGACGGCTGTGGTGTGGGTCGTCTGGTTGTCGGCATCGTCCCACGTGTACCGGCTGGTGAGATTCTGCAGTGCTGGGTATCGCTCGATGGCCGTGGTGGTGAGTTCGCGGCCGAGTTCGTCGTATGTTGCCTCTGTCCTGGCGCCGGTCGGGTCGGTGACCGACAGTTGGAGGCCTGTCGGCGTCCAGGCGTAGCGTGTCGTGCCACCGTTGGCGGCAAGGCCTGTGGGCTCACCCAGGGTGACGGGCGGATCGAGGGAAGGTGTCGTCGCAGGGGGATCGGTCCGGCTGACGAGGTTGTCGAACTGGTCGTAGCCGTAGCGAGTTGTGCGGTCGAGCGGGTCGGACGTCGTCGCGATCCGACCTGCCGCGTCGTACGTGGTCCGGCTGGTCGCGTCGGTGATGACGGTGCCGCCGGGCGGGGTGTACGACGGCATGGTGAGCGCGGTGGCCCGGCCGAGCTTGTCGAACTGCGTCCGTGTGATCGCGCCCAGCGCGTCTCTGGTCTCCGTGGGTTCGCCGAAGGCGTTGTAACCGGTGACGGTCTGCGGCCTCAAGGTAGCCGGCAGAACGTTCTTTGCCTCGACCCTGACGGGCGGACTGGTGGACGTCACGAGCCTGCCGAGAGCGTCGTACTCGTAGGACGTCGTGTAGTCCGACTTGGCAACGCCTCCCGCGTTACCCCGGGGGCTCACCTCTTCCTGAAGCAGACCGCGCTGGTCAAAGGACCGTGTGGTGACGTGCGTGGAGGACCCGTCGCTGAGTGTGTCCCTCTCCGGGTTTCCGCTCGCGTCGAATTCTGTGGTGATGGTCAGCTTCTTGCCGCTGGAGTCGATCGTCGACGCCTGCTCGCTGACACGGTCGTCCTTGTCGTACTCGTACGTGGTGACGCGGTTGAGCCCCGACGGGTCCAGGGTCTCGCGTGTCGTCCGGCTGCTGGCGTCGACCTGCCACTCGATGGTGGTCTTGCCTCCGCCAGTGATCTGCCGGGTCAGGTTGCCCGCTCCGTCGTAGGCGTTGGACACCTGGACGATGTCACGACGCGTCCCATCGGGTTGTGAGACTGCCTTCGCGGTCTCGGTGGCCGGCAAACCGTCATCGAAGTAGGTGTAGGCGGTGGTGGATCCCATCGCGTCAGTAGCGGTGGCAAGTTGTCCGGCCGGGTCATAAGCGTAGGAGGCCACCACCAGGCCGCGGACCCCGCCCTCGGGGTGACCGGACCAGTCCTCGAGCACGGTCTGCGCATGCTGGCCGCGTGATGTGTAGGAGTGGCGGTAGGTGCGTCCGGCCGGGTCCGTCTCAGCTACCACACGGCCGAAGGCATCGTGAGAGAAGGACGTCGTACGGTTCTCCGCATCGGTCACCGAGTCGTTGAGGCCGTGGGCGTTGTAGCGGTAGGTGGTGCTGCGGACGGTGTCGCCGCCTGTCGTGTCCTCGGTCTTCTCGGTCAGGAGATTGCCGTCCGCATCGAAGGTGCTGCTGACCTTTGTGGTGTGAGTTCGCCCGGTGATCTCGTTCTTCACACCCGGGCCGCTCTCCCTCACGATCCGAGACTGCTGATCGTAGGTGAACGAGGTGGTGACCCCCGCGGGGAAGGTGTCGGAAATCTGGGTTTCGCTGGTCTTTCGACCCAGTCCGTCGTAGGTGTACTTGACGACGAGGCCGGACGGAGCCTTGGACTCGCTCAGATCGCCGTTGGCGAAGTAGGAGTGGACGGTCACAGCACCGGCGGGCGTGGTCTCGGACGCCACCAGGCCGGCCGGGACGGTTCCGCCGCCCACAGCCGGCTCGGTGCCGACCGTGTACGCGAGCTTCGTCGTGCGGCCGTCCGGCAGGGTGGTGGTGTCAGGGAGCCCCTGAGACGTGTAGGTCTGAGCGGTCAGATAGCGCGAATCCCGAGGTCCGGTGGAGCGGGCGTCCCTCATCTCCACCGGTCGGTCATTGCGGGGGTCCAGCTCATCGGCCTTGTTCTCGTAGTACTCGGTGAACGAGGTCCAGCATGAATTGGTGTCTCTGCAGGTCGTCGTGGTGACTGTGTTGCCGCGCTCGTCCTGACCTGTGATGGTGGCATGGCCGTTCGGATCGGTCACGGTGTGCAGAAAGCCACCGCTGTCGTACCGGTACGTGGTCGTTCCACCATCAGCATCGGTCACCGAGGTCGGCCGCATTCCTCTCAGAGCGTCATAAGAGGTGTTCACGAGCTTTCCCGCGGGGTCGGTAACGCTGACGGTGGAGGTGAGCGCCGAAAGGGCGGAGCGCTCACGGGTCGCGTAGTGGTCCGCCACCTGCTCAGCCGTCAGTGCATGTGTGTAGAGGGCTGCTTCGTCGATCTGGCCGGTGAAGTGGTAGGTGCCGCTGGGTACGCCCATCCAACCGGAACTGGCGTAGCCCGCTCCGAGGTGTGCGTAGGCCAATCCCTGTTCCGTGATGGTGCCCGGCAACGTTCCGATCAGCTCGCCGTCCAGGTAGAGGGATTGCGTGGTGCGAGCGCCGGTGAGAACCGCGTGGTGCCATTTGCCGTCGGTGACGGTTCGCGAGGAGGTGATGGGGTTGGCTCCGGGGCTTCCTGTCAGGTACCACTGCCCTCGAAGCTTTCCGGCTGCGTCGACGTTGAGAGCCGGCCTCCATGAAGTGGGTGTGTCACCGAGCTTGGTGTTCTGGAAGCCGAGCAGTACACCGGACTTGGTTGTTCTGAACCAGAGTTCTGCGGTGAGGTCGGTGCTACCGGCTATGACTCTGCCGGGGATCGAGACAGCGCCGTTGCCCGAGAGCTGCACGGCCTGTCCGTCTCCTGTGCCGAAGATTCCCGTCGCGCCGGATGCGGCGTTCATATAGGTGCCGTTCCCATCCGATGCGGCAGCCCTGCTGACAGCGGTGGACGCTCCGCTGTCCTCGTCCAGGGGCCAGTACGCCGCGGGGGAGTCGCCCACGACTTCCCCGCGGTAGTGAGCGCTGTCGCCCGAGATGAGTGCGGTGCGTGCGGCGAAGTGCTTCTTCACCGTATCCATCGACATGGTGTGCTCGTACAGCGCCACCTCGTCGATCTGGCCGGTGAAGTGGTAGGTGCCGCTGGGCACACCCATCCAGCCGGAACTGGCGTATCCGGCGCCCAGGTAGGCGTAGGGGCGTCCCTGGTCGGAAATGGTTCCCGTCTTCGAACCGACGAGGGCCCCGTCCAGATAGAGGAACTGCTTGTTGCCGGCGCCGGTGAGTACGACGTGGTGCCACTGGTTGTCGGTCACCGACTGGGTGGAGGTGATCGGATCGGCGCCGGGGTTTCCGGACAGGTACCACTCGCCTCGGAGCTTGCCGTTCCCATCGATGTTCAGCACCGGCCGCCAGGATGTGGGGACCTCGCCGAGTTCGGCATTCTGCAGCCCGAGGAGGACGCCCTGCTCGGCGGTCTTGAACCACATTTCCACGGTGGGTGTGGTGGGGCTGGTGGGCAAGTCGTTGGGGAGCTGGACGAAAGAATCGGAGCTTCCGTCCAGGGAGATGGCGGTGTCATCGGCCTCGGCGAAGACCCCGGGATCGCCGAGGCGTGCCCGGTCCCCGTAGGAGGCTTCGGAGGCATCCCCGGCGGCACTGGTCGCCTTCGACCCTGAACGTTCTCCGAGCCGCCAGTAGCCCTCGGGAGCGTCCGCTCTGACCTCGTCGGCATACGCGGCCGATCCTGCCGAGTAGGTGGGCGCCGAGACCTTCCAGGTCCCACCGTTCTGGTCGGTGTGTTCGGTGAGACGGCCGCTGACGTTGTCGTAGCTCGCCTCGGCGTGGGTTCTCCCGGATGGCAGCGTCACCTTGGTGATGCGGCCGCTGGTCGCGCGAGCTGTGTAGTGATCCTTGACCGTGGCGGCATCCAGGGGACGGCTGTAGATGGCGGCCTCGTCCAGGCTGCCCTTGAAGTGATGGGTGGCAGCTGCTGTGCCCATCCATCCTTCGTTGCCCCAGCCCGCCCCGAGAAAGGCTCGCTGGTCCTCGCGCATGCTGACCGTACCGGTCAGAGTCCCGACTCTGGAGCCATCCAGGTAGAGAGTCTGCTTGGTTCCCTCACTGGTGAGAACGGCATGGTGCCACGCGTTATCGGTGACGATCGCGGACGACGTGATAGGCCGGGTTCCAGCATGTTCGACCGTGTAGAACTGGCCACGCAACTTCCCCGCGTTGTCCACACTCAGAAACGGACTGTACCGGGTGGGCTTCTCACCGATCTCAGCATCCTGAAGGGCGCCAAGTACGCCGGGCGTCGTGGTTTTGAACCAGAGTTCGACAGAGAGAACGTCGCTCGATTCCAGTGCACCGACAGGCAACTCGACCACGGAATCCGTGCCGTCGAAGGAGCCGGCCGTGTCCGTCGTACCGGACAACGCGGGTCCGGCTCCCAGAGTGACATCTCGGTAGAGCGCGTCATGCAGACCGGACCGAGAAGGCGAATGGCTGTGTGCCGTTGAACCTTCTTGCTCACCGAGAGGCCAGTACGAGACAGGGCCGGCGTCCAGAACCATGCTGCGGTACAGCGAGCCCTCTTCGTAGTCGTAGACCGTGCACTCAGTGGAGGTGGCGGGTGGGCATACCTTCGTCAGGCGGTCGCCGGAATAGCTGTACGTCCAGGTCAAACCAGGTGTCGCGGGGCCCACTGCATGGGTGGACACCGAGCTGACGTGCCCATTGCTCCAAGTGAAGTTCAGCGTCCGGCCGGAGAGCTTGTCGGTGACCGTAGTCAGGTTCTGCGTGCCTGTACCCGCATAGGCCAGAGTCTGTGTGCGGCCTGCTCCATCGGTGATTGAGGAGAGCAACCCGGAGGTGTCGAACCGATAGGCCGTGCCGGACCGTTGCCGGAGTGTCCAGCCCGAAGCATCGGCTCTGAGGTCCATGGTGGTACCGGTCGGGCCCGTAAGGCTCCCGTTCGGGTTACGGCCGAAACGCACCTGTGAGCCGTCCGCCATGGTGATGAGGACAGTGTTGCTCAAGGGTTCCTGGACCAATCGCGCGTCCCAGCGTGTTGCCCAGCCTGCTCCGAAGGCGTTGGTTCTGCGAGGGTCGAGGGAGTTGTAGGTCCGGGTCACCGACAGTTCCGGCCCCACGGTGGGGATGGCGGCGTCGGTGGAGGCTGTCACGTAGTTCCCGGACCGTGAGCCGATTTCTCCCGTGCCATCGGCTCCGCCGAGATGGCTCGTGACTGCTGGCTGGGGCACTGCGGTGCTGAGAAACGCAGGGCGTGGTTCAGGGGACGTCGCGCTGCCGTCGTAGACATAGGCGTACCACGCGTAGTTCTTCCCCCACGCAAGCCAGCCCTCTGGAACGGCCCATTGCTGTCTCTCGCTCCGAGGGCCCTTACGGCAGTTCTTACGCGCGTTGTCGCCCTCCACCTCGCAGATTTCGAACGTGTAGCCCAGCGCGGCCTTCGGGTACCGGTCCACGTCTTTCCCCTGGGCCCAGAGCGCTGGGGTAAGCGAGTCCACCTGTGTGCCGCTCGGAGGAGACTCAGCAGTGAGAACGGGCGGTATGTTCACAGCCGAGAGCTGGACGGCGGCTCCTGGAACACCGGCCGAGGTGAAACGGCTGACGCCGAGGTCGGTCATGGTCCATTCGATGGTGTACGTGGCGGGAGTCAGCGGAGCGATTTTGGCGTCCACCGTGACGCTCGCCCCGGGCGCGACGGCGCTCGGCATCTCCGTGTAGGCGATCTTCGCGCTGTCGGTGATCTCGGTACCCGTGGCGTTGTACAGGTTGTAGCGCAGTTTGTAGTTGCCGCCCTTGGGCCAGGTCGCCTGTCCCCGGTTGGTGAGCGTGATCTTCATCGAGCCCTGGGTGGTGGCGGTGACGGGAGCGGTGAAGTCTCCGAGTCCGTAGGTCGCCCCGTAGGGCGTCCAGGTGACGTCCAGGCTCGGCTTGCCGTTGGGGTAGTCGTCCGATCCGAACTGCTTCCAGCCCTTGGAGTCGGACGTCGACGCCTTCACGGCCAGTCCGTAGTTCTTCTTCCGGCCGTGCGTCCAGTCGTCCACCAGCTTGCGTCCGGCCGAACCGAGCTTGATCGACTCCCACTTGGCACCGCCGCAGGGGTAGGCGGTCTGACCCGCCGGCCGCCAGCCGTGCGCGAAGCTCTTGGAGGCGAGTGCCGAACCCGTGGACGGCCCGGGGTACTTCGTCGTGGTCGACTCGGCCCAGTTCGAGGTGATGGGGTGGACCGTCACCGGGCGGGCGGTGCAGGAGTAGGAGTAGGTGTTGTAGAGGGCCAGCCCGGCGTTGACCACCCAGGCGTTCTTGAGTGTGGTCTCCAGGCCGGAGAATCGCAGGAACGCGGCCGCTTTGTGCCCGCCGCCGTCGTAGGTGCCGGTCTTGAGGACGGTGTCGCTGGAGAAGTTCTGGTTGTACGGGGACTGGACGTACGTACCGGAGGTCGCCGCGACGGACTTGAGCGAGGGGTCCACCCGGACCGGGAACACCCGGTCGGGCGCGTGGAGCCACTCCTCGTCCAGATCGACCACCAGGACCTGCCCGCCGGCCTCCTCCACGAGGCTGAACCGCACCCCGGAGGAGATCTCTCCCTGACCGGAGTTGTCCTCGCGCCGGGAGTCCTCCATCCATCCTGCGGGCATCCACGCCTGTTCGACGCCTTGGGCGTCGGTGAACGACACCCCGCCGTGGTCCGCGATGCTCGCAGTGAGCCCCTGGACGTGGAGCGGGAAACGCCAGCGCGTCGGAGCGTCCTTGCTCCGCAGGATCATCGTCTCCTTGAGCGACCCGCTTCCGGCGACGAACTCCAGGTCAGCAGACTCGTGCACCTCGGGATACGTGATGACGCTGCCGGAGACCTGCCCGCCGGACGGCAGGGCGTTCTCGACGCCGTAGCCCACCGACAGCTGGTCACCCAGCTCCATCCGCACCACGGGGCCGGCCGCCGCGTCCGGGGCGAACGTCAGCGGCGTCTCCGTGGACCTGGTCTGCCAGCCCGCGTCCTCGTCACTGCCGCTCATGGTCCGCGGCCCGGTGCCCTCGGCGGGCACGAGAGAGGGGTCGGTCTTCTGCCAGGTGCCGTTTTCGGTGCGGAAGTTGACCGGCTCGTTGTAGAAGCGGGTGGTGTAAGTCCCGTCCTCGTTGCGGAAGGTGGACTCGCGCTCCTTGCGCGCGCTCTCCACCTCGACGCTGCGTTCCGCATCGAATCCAGGAGGGGTGGCGGGGCGGGGGCTGTCGATCTCTTCGGCACGCCCTGGCGCTGGGAGCTGGGTCTGTGGATTCAGCTGCTCTACGGAGGAGGCGCTTTCGGCGGGCAGCTCTCCGGTCAGGGCCACCGCCCCGTCGCGGCCTCCGGTGGCGGTTGCGTCAGTAGCACTGCTGGGTGCGCGATGACTCATGCCCGCGGCGGATCCCCATGCCTGGTCCGGCCTGTCTCCGGGCCCCGCCTGTGCGGCACCTGCAAGGTCGAAGGCCCTCGCCGCCTGCTCCGTGCCGATGAGCGATGTCATCGTGAGGGCAGCAGCAAACGCCAGCGAACGCACAGCACGCACAGAGAACTCCCACAAGTGTGATGAAGATATGGAGAGATTTACGAGGGCTGAGTGGGGAGTCGCAAGGGGCCTCTGGGATCTGTGATGATCTTGTGACAAGTGCCCGACGGCCTTGTGTACTGCGGTCCTCGCTGTGCCGCCGCACGAGCACAGCTGGGCACGCTGTCCCCTAGCGCCCCGATGTGGCTTCCGCCCGGGAGAGGGGAAGGGGAGTAGCGACCCGTTCCAAAAGGAGTCGAATACCCGGGTGCGGCGTGCGGGCTTGGTCCTCGACTCGATCGCGAAATTAGGTGGTCGATTCGAGCTGCCTCTACGCCTGGATCGTCCACCTTCCCAGGAAGGCGAATCGGTCCGTATGGAAGCGGCCGGTTGGACGATGGTGGCCGCACCTGGTGGACGCGTCCTGGTGTTGGGCTATTTCTTCGATCAAGTGCCCGCGCTTGCTGAAAGGCGGTGCACGCTATTGCTGCCGTACGTCGGCTTCGTGATGAGTGGCAGCGAAGGTGAGCCCCGGTCGCGGCGCACGTCCCGGGTCTGCCGTCGCGCGGCGATGCGCTCCTCAGTGGAGGTGAGGGGGCTGACGAGGGCAATGAGGCCACCCGCCCCTGCGCGCGCCGCCAAGGGCTTCTATCGCCGAGGCCGACAGGCGAGGGCTATCGTCGGGGTTGCCTTAACGGAGTTTGGTGGACACGAACGTCGACAATCCAAAGCGCCGGGTACGGCTGTCGTTCCTCGGGTAGGTCCCAAGAGGTGACGACTGCAGGGGCGTTTCCCGGCCGTACCAAAGGAGAGGGACGGACCGAGCAGCTCGGGCGGCTCAGCCTTCGCCCGGCTCGGCGCGGGCGTCACGGGGAGGGGCTTCCTGCCTGCAACGACACGGCGAGGCGTCTTGTTTCGGCGCTTCAGCTCTTTTGCCGAACCCCGGGGTGAGCGGTCACGGTCTCCTGCCCGGCGTCGATCAGGTCGAGGTCGACTCCGCTGTCCCGTGCGGAGCCGCATGGCGTGGAGCGTGGGGCGGGCGTAGCGTGAATCAGGGGGCGAGGTACTGCACGTGAGAGTTGGCGTGCGTCATTCCGACTTGCCGGGAGGTAGCGGCATGGTACGGGGTATCCGCAACACCCTAGGAATAATCTTGGCGGTCGTCGGCGCTGCCGCGGCTCTCTGGGCGCCGTTTCGCAGCTGGTACAACGGTCGGGTCGGACACGACTTCCGTGTCTGGGAACTCTTCACCGGGGCCGGCGTGACGGACTCGGGCGCGGGACTGTTCGCGTCCATGTTCCTGCCCCTCTTGGTCGGCGCGGTCCTTGCGGTTCTCGGAGTGGTGCTGCGATCGCGACTGCTGGTCCTCGCCGCCGGAATCGTCACCCTCGGGTTCGCCATCCTCTGGATGGTGCGACAAGGGCAGGCCGAAGGCAGTCTGACGGTCACGGGCGACAGCAACGGGCTCGGCAGCGGAGTGGGGCTCGCCCTGCTCGGTGGTCTTCTCATGCTGATCGGCGCGGCCGTGATGGGTGGCCGTGAGCGCAGAGCCGTGCGCAAGGCGCGCCACGAGCAGGACCAGCAGGCGCGGAACGCGTTGGACCATGAGCACCGGGGCAGTCGCGGCGCCGAGGCCGAGCGCCCGTACGGCATGGCCGCCCGGGACCAGGAGACACGGGACGGGGCCGGCGCCGGTTCCGCCCGCCCGACCGCGCCGGGAGAGGGCGGTCCACCGCAGCGCATGGCCCGGCGGCCGGAGCAGCAGGCTCCGTCACCGCGCGGTCGGCCGGTCCCGGCCAGGGACTCGGGTGGCGTTGATCGAGGGCGCGAGGGTTCCGACCGTACGCAATACGAGCAGCAGGACGATGGGGCCGGTGGTTCCCACGACTCGAAGAAGGGTCGATCGGGAGAGTCGGACGGGACGCGGTGGTGACAGGCTCAGGAGGCGTCCAAGAGAGCCGGCGCATCCAGCTCGGCCACCGTCGTCCCCTGGTCGGCACGGCAGTCATGTGAGACGGTAAAAGAAGTATCCGGACCATGGACAGCAGTTTTTCCTGCTGTCCGTGGTTCGTTGAACAGACATCAGCGTGTGCGAGCTCTCGAAATCTCGCACGCAGCCGCGCCAGCACCCCGGCCCCCGGTGCGCGCCGCCCGATCAATTTTTTGGGGGCCACGCCCGTGCGACCGTTTATGAACTCCAGGGAAGACTACGAGCGGGACGCTGTAATCTCCCGAGAGCCGCAAGGCGCCGCGCGGGAAGTTCTCCATCTCCGCCGCGAGGTGGACGGGCTGAGACGAGCACTCCAGACCCGCCCCATGATCGACGTGGCGCTCGGCATGGTGATGGCGACCGAGGGATGCTCGTTGGACGAGGCCTGGCTGATCATGGTGAATTCCTCCCAGCGAACCAATACCAAGCTCCACACGCTCGCACTGCGCCTCACGGAAAGTTCCGCGAGCCCGGTATCGCCCGGGTTTCCGCACAGCGCGCCACTCGCCTCGTCCCGTAGTGACGAGGGCGGCGAAGACGCGGCGGCGCCGGATCTCACCCACCCCAGTGGCGACATGACTCCGGTGCCTTCCCCAAGCCCGCGCTAAGGGGGGCGGAGCAGAAGAAGGCCGTTCGAGCAGCCACCGAATCGCGCACGGACGGATCGCGTCGCTGTGAAAGTGGACGAACCGAAGAGAATCCCCCACCGAAGCGAACCAACACGCTCCACAGACCACCGTTCGCCCTACACCGGTCACGTTCTTGGCTCTTCCCTCGAACCGCGGTGACCGCCCGACAGCGGCATGCCCGGGTGTGGGCCAAGAGAGGTTCCCCTCATGACCGCACAAGTCTTCGTCCGTTCCGAGAGTCCCGAGCGGACGACCGGGAGTGATTACGCCCGGCTGTCGAAGAAGATCGCCGACCATGGTCTGATGACCCGGCGCCCCGGCTACTACGCGGCCCGCATCGCGGCGGTGACCGCACTCTACGCAGGAGGCTGGACGGCCTTCGTCCTCGTCGGCGCCAGTTGGTGGACCCTGGCCGTCGCCGCGTTCCTGGCCGCGGCCTTCGGCCAAGTAGCCCTACTGGCCCATGACATCGCCCACCGTCAGGTGTTCCGGCTGCGCAAGGCCAGCGAGATGGGGGGAAGGGTCGCCGCGAACATCGGCATCGGCATGGGATACGGCTGGTGGCAGGACAAGCACACCCGCCACCACGCTCATCCCAACCACGACGAGCTCGACCCCGACATCGAACCCGACCTGATCGTCTGGTCCCAGGGCCAGGCCCGCTCGGCCCAGGGGCTGCCCCGCCTGATCGGCCGCTCGCAGGCCTACCTGTTCTTCCCCCTCCTCACTCTGGAGGCGTTCAACCTGCACGTGGCGGGCGTACGGGCGCTGGCAGACCGCTCGCTCAAGCACCGGCCACTGGAGGGAGCGCTGCTCATCGGTCACTTCGCGGTCTACCTGACCGCGCTGTTCCTGGTGCTGCCGCCCGGCATGGCGGTCGCCTTCCTCGCCGTTCAGCAGTGCCTCTTCGGTGTGTATCTCGGCTCGGTCTTCGCCCCTAACCACAAGGGCATGCCGATCCTGACAGGAAAGGACCGCCCGGACTTCCTGCGCCGCCAGGTCCTCACCTCGCGCAACGTCCGGGGCAACTGGTTCACCGACATCGCGCTGGGGGGACTGAACTACCAGATCGAACACCACCTCTTCCCGAGCATGCCCAGCCCCAACCTGCGCAGGGCACAGATCATCGTGCGGCACTACTGCGAAGAGCTGAGCGTCTCCTATCTGGAGACGGGCTTGATCACCTCGTACCGGCAGGCGCTCCGCAGCCTCCACGAGGCGGGCGCCCCACTGCGCCGCACCCGGGCCGCCTCCTGAGCGCTGTTCCTCCATACCCTCCGGGCGGAACGGCGGAGCAGCGCCCGGGCACATGACGTCCGCGTAACCGCGCCAGCGGGATCCGACGTCTCCCGGGCATCGGCCGATGAGGGTAGCCCTCCGCCGCGGCAGGGCATAGCCTGGGCACCGAGCCCCTGCCCCCGGCCGTTTCTGACCTTACGGCCGAACAGCAGGTGGAGACCATGGCGCACCGCAGCCCCGCCCAGTCGTCCCGCAGCAGTCCTCCCAGCGGTGTGCCAGAGGTACGGCGGGCGCGAGCGCGAGAGGCGCTGGCCGACTACGACCGCCACGGTGACGCGCTCTTCTCCCTGGCACTCCTCCTGTGCCGGGACGTCGACCTGGCCGCCGAGGCAGTCGTCGCCACCCTGACCCGGGTGGACGGGATGCCATGCGAGCCGTGTCCGGACGCGCGGCGTCAGCACCTCGCGGCGGACCTGTGGAACCGGTGCGTGCGTGTTCCCGGCGGGCGGCTACCGGAACCCGCTCCGTGCTTCCGGTCGCACCGGAACCGACCGTCCCGCGGGCTGGTCCTGTTCGACGCTCACGCCTATGGACAGGCCGCCGCGCTGATCGGTCTGCCGGCTTCTTCGGCCGCTGTGCAGTTGCGAGCCCTCCTGCACCACGCCGCGAGCGTACCCAGCCACGGCCGGCCGTAAGAGGCACGGCCCGGTACCGGGTTGCCCACCGGGCCCCGGGGGGCCGCAGGGGGCAACCGGAGTCGGCAACGCCGTGGCCACGACAGGCCTCCTCGACACGGCGCCGCCACGTATGCCGGACCGAGCGTTCCGGGCCGTTCCACGAGACCGCCGCCGACCGACAAGCTCGAAGCGAGGATGGCTGATGCAGACTCCACCGCTCCTCCACGTCGAGCTGCGCCAGGAGGAAACGCGCACCGTCATCGTTCTGGCGGGGGCGATGGACAGGGACTGCGTCCCCGTGTTCACCGCGGCGATGGCTGAGGTCGCGCGTGCCGGAGCCGCGGCCGTGCACGTGGATCTGAGCGCCGTCGCGTTCTGTGACTGCAGTGGACTCACCGCGCTCCTCACGGCAGCTCAGGACAGCCGGGCCGAGGGGCGGACGTTGCGCGTGCATGCTCCGTCCCCGGCAGTCCTTCGCCTGTTCACCCTGACCGGCACCGTCGGCATTCTTCTCGGCCCGGGGCCCCGCACCTTCGGTCCGGACGAGACCGCCGCGAAGCGCTTCGAAGATCGATTCCCTGCCCCGCCGGTATGATGGGGAGTCCGAAAGGTGGCCGCCTGTGCTCAGCCCCGAAATGACCCGCATCCTTCGGGCCCTCCACACGGAGGCCGGGCCAGGGCTGGACTTCGGATGTGCAACGGTTCTCGGCATGGACCATCTCGTGGTGTCCTTGGTGGTCGAAGGCCACATCACCGAACAGTTGTGGTCCTCCGACTCCGTGGGCGCCTCGTTCGAGGACCTCCAGTTCACCTTGGGCCAGGGCCCCGGTCCGGACGCACTGCGCACCAGCCAGACGGCGGTGGAGCACGATGTGAGAGCGTGGGGAGCGACACGATGGCCCACCCTCGTCCCGGCGATGGCCCATCTGCCGATCGGGGCCATGTTCTGCCTCCCGCTGGCCCTCGGCGGCATCTCCGTCGGCGTCCTCACCGCACTCCGCGCGTCCCCCGGGCCCATGAGCGGCCAGGAGACGGATGACGCCCTCGGTCTCGCGGCAGCCCTCACCCTCTAGTTCCTCGGCGGGGCAGGAACGCGAGGCGAGACCTGGTTCGACGCGCAGCCGGACGGAGAGCTGCACCGTGCCGTGGTCCACCAGGCCACCGGCATGCTCAGTGTCCAGCTCGACCTTCCGCTGGGCGAGGCGCTGCTCCGCCTGCGCGCGTACACCTACAGCCACGACCGTTCCATCATCGAAGCCGCTGAAGACGTCGTCTCCCGGCGGCTCCGACTCGACGACGACCGTCCGGAACCCGAACCATCCAAGGAGACGAGGGGATGACATCCATGTCCCGCGAGCAACAGGTGTCAACAGTATTCGTGCAGGTCGCGGACTCCCTCATCGACGACTTCGACCTCATCGAATTCCTTGAGGAGCTGTGCGCCCACTGCGTCAATCTGCTCGACGTCTCCGCGGTCGGGATTCTCCTCGCCAACGAAAAGGGGCTCCTGCATACGATCGCCGCGTCGGACCAGAACACGCACCTGCTGGAACTCTTCGCCATACAGCACGACGAAGGCCCCTGCCTCGACTGCTACCGCGCCGGCGACGCACGCGTCAACATCGACCTGCACGATCCCGTGGCCAACGAGAACTGGCCCGCGTTCGCCGATCAGGCCCGGCGCAGCGGCTTCCAGACGAGCCACGTCTTTCCTCTTCGCTTGCGTGACCGCGCCGTGGGGGCGATGAACCTCTTCCACGCCGGCCGGCAGTCGCTGACCCCCCAGGACGCTTCACTCGCCCAGGCGCTCGCGGACGTCGCGACGATCGCCCTGCTCCAACAGCGCGACCTCGGACAGGAGCAGTTGGAGAAGACACAACTGCAACGCGCCCTGTCCAGCCGCATCGTCATCGAGCAGGCCAAGGGGATCCTCGCCGAACGCTGGAACGTCACTCCCGACGCGGCGTACGACGCCCTGCGCACCTATGCCCGAGCACGCCGACTACGCATCTCCGACTGCGCCCGCCACATCATCGACCAGACCCTCGACACCGACGAGATCCCGCACGTCTAGCATCCTGCGGACGTGGACCGTCCCTTGCGGCAGATCCTGATCGCCGCCGCGGTCCAGGGCGCTGTCTCCGCCGTGGCCAGGGCCACGGTCTGTCTCTTATACACATCTAGATGTGTATAAGAGACAGGTCCAGGGCGCTGTCTCCGCCGTGGCCAGGGCCACGGTCGAGCGCGCCGGCGCGCAGGCCACCCGACGCCTGACGGGGGCCTGGCCGGGCTGACGGGCCATGGCCCCGGGGCGCCGCCGCCTCGGGCCTGTTCCCCGCCCTTTCTCGACGGGGGAGGCCCGGACGTCGATAATGCGGCCCTCCCGTGCGTCGGCCCCGGCACGTCGGGCCCAGACGTACGCGGCACCGGTCAGGTCGACCAGACCACCCTGCCGTTGTGCACGATGACCACCTTGGCGTCGGGCCTCAGGACCATCCGGGCGCCGCCGAAGTCGTGTGTCTTGGAGGCCCAGATGGCTCGGTCGTCGCCGTTGTGGATGACCAGGTTGCCGTCGGGCTGGAAGATGGCCCGGTGGTTCTCGCCGAAGGTCATGGCGGCCCAGATCGGTTTGTTCTGCTCGTTGTAGACGACGAGGTTGCCGTCCGGCTGCATCGTCATGCGGATGCGGTTGGTGGCCCAGGACTGGCCGACCCCGATGGAGCTGGTCGCGGAGACCGTCTGGGAGCCCCAGTTCGGCTTCGGGGCAACCTTCGGCATCGGCTTCGGCTTCGCTTTCGGCGTCGGCTTCGGTGAGGCCTTCGGCTTTTCGGCGGGGGTGCTCGTCCTGGACTCCGGCGTGGGTGCGGGTGCCACGGGGGCGGCCGCGGCCTTCGCCGGGGCGGACTTCGTCTGTTTCGTCGGGGACGGGGTGGGCTTCGCCGCCACGTAGTCGTCCAGGGCGGCCGGGGCCGACGCGGGGTTGAGAACCGTGTCGGCACTCCCCGCGACCGGGGTTGTGGCGGTGTTACGGGGCTCCTCGTCGTTCGCGCTGCCCATCAGCAGCACCGGTATCGCGACCAGGGCGGCCCCGACGAACGCGGCACCCGCCAGGATCGGTGTGCGGGGGCGTCCCCTGTCGACAGCCGTGACGGTCCGGGTCTCCGGCGTCGTGCCGATGGCGGCTGCCACTCCGTGGCCCTCGGCGCGGGCCTCGGGTGCTTCCGGCTCCTCGGCCGGCTTCGCCGTGGCCGAGGGTTCGGACGCGGCTGCCGACTCCCCGGCCGGCGTCGTGGCGGACTCCGCCTCGGTGGTGGGGGCAGGGGTCTGCGTCTGTGCCGTGGGTGTGGTGGAGGGCGGGGAGCTGGACTCCTCCGCGCGGGCGGTGGCTGCCGCGGTGCTGGCGCCGGGGGTGGGGTGCTCGGGGGACATGCGGTGATTCCTCCTCGGTGGCGCGCCCAACGTAGCCCGTCGTGGGGGAGGCGGTGTTATCGAGCCCCGAACTCCCCCGGCGCTTTGTCCTCCCACGCCTCACTGGTCCCGGAAAGTTCTCCGCCCGGGCAGTAAACGGGCACGTGGGAGCCCGAAACGGACCCGGGGCCGAGTTCCGTGGGCGGTGCTCCTGTGACATCCTGATGGCTCCCCGATCTGATCACTTTCGGCGGCGAGCGAATGCTTTTCGGCGCTCAAGAACGCGTACGGAGCAAAGAGTTCAGGTGGAGATACGGCCCGGAGAGCGGCAAGTGGGTGGACAGGGTGTTCCGTTCGGCGTTTCCGGTGCCTCTGGAGCGACCGGCTCAGCCGAGGCGTCCGGCTCCGGGAGCATCGAGATGGCCGACGCCTCCGTGGTGCCCGACGCCGTGAAGGACGCCGCCCGGCGGGCGCCGGGGCACTGGATCGGGATCGTCGACCCGGAGTGGGCCGAGGAGCGGACGCCGCCCCAGTGGGCTGTGCTGGGGGAGTGGCGGTCGGACGAGGACGGGGGCGTCGGGGAGTACCGCGCCAACCCGGCGTACCGGCCCTCGGCTCGGGTTC
>NZ_NTGZ01000137.1 GCF_002551245.1 Streptomyces sp. rh34 | reverse complement strand
GCGCGTGCCCGGCGCCCACGAGCGCGAACAGCACGGTGACGCAGGAGAGCAGCACACCGGGGGAGCCCATGACGAGCGGCGCGGCGGCCGGGGGGCCCAGTGCCATCCCCGCGTTGAACGCCGAACCGCTCGCCGACAGCAGCCGGGGGCGCTGCGCCTGGGACGCTCCCTCCACCAGGTACGCCTTGTTCGCCGGGAGATACAGCGCCGCGCCCGCCGACACCAGCAGCAGCGCCCCGACCGCGAGGACCGGACTGGTCAGCCCGGGGACCAACGCGGCGAAACCCGCCGTACGCAGTCCCAGCGCCAGCAGCATCGCGCGCCGCAGCCCGATCCGCCCGGTCACGGGCCCCGCCACCACGCCCCCGGCGAACTGGATCAGCGAGGCGACGGCCAGCACGAAGCCGACCGTGCCGAGTCCGAGGCCGAGCCGCTGGTGCAGCAGCACCGACATGTACGGCAGCACGGCGAAGCTGCCCAGCGTGATCAGGAACGAGCCCCCCAGCAGGAACCGCTGGGGCCCGGTGAGCGGCGGGCGCCCCGCCCGCCCAGCGGCAGTCCTGCGCCGGGACCGCCCCGTCCGCCCGGCGCCGGCCCGCCCACGGTCCGCGCCGGCCCCCGGAGCCCCGCCCGTCCGGCGGAGGCTCACCTCCCCGGGCTCACGGCGCCCCGGCGACGACCGGGCGGACCCGGACGGCCGCGCTCCACGCCCGGTGCTGGGCCAGCTCCGCCGTCCGCGCCCCGGCCAGCACCATGCCCGTACAGCCCCGCTGGTCGCCGACGTGGATCACGCTCTCGCCGGGCTCGCGGACCGGGAACCACTCCACCGCCCCGGGGAACGCCCCGAGTTCGTCGAGGCCGTGCCAGCCCTTCAGCACCCCGGGCCGCTCCGCGTAGACCAGGACGAAGCCGTACGCGGGCCCTGTGGCGTCGAGCGGGGCGTCCAGCAGCGCCGGGCGGCGGCCGAGCGCCTCGTCCATCATGGCCGTGTAGACGTTGGTCCGCAGCGTCCGGCACAGCACCTCGCCGACCAGCGCGCCGCCGATCCTGCGGTTGATCTCCACCAGCTCGGGCCCGTCGGCCGTCAGGACGAACTCCACATGGGCGAAGCCGCGGGTGTGCCCCGCCGCCGCGAGGATCCGGCCCACCCACGCCTCGATCCCGGCCCGGTCCTCCTCCGGCAGCGCCACCGGGAAGGCCGCCGCCTCCTCCCGTACCACCGCCGCCCGGGACGTCTGGCGGCTCAGCACCCCGAGCAGCCGGGTGGTCCCGTCCCAGCCGATGGTCTCCGCGCTGTACAGCGGGCCGGCGAGGAACGCCTCGGCGAACAGGGCGCCGATCAGGCGCTGTTGCCCCGCCTCGGCGAGCGCCCGGTGCAGGGCCTCCTCGTCGTGCACGATCCACACATGGCGCGAGGAGGTGCCCGCCGAGTCCTTCAGGACCGCGGGCAGCCCCACGGCCCGCAGCACCTCCCCGGCGCCCTCGGGACCCGGCGGAACGGGTACGGCCGTACTCCGGCTCAGCCCGTGCGCGTGCAGCGTCTCCCGGACCCGGCGCTTGTCCCGCAGCAGCCGTACGGCCCCGGGGTCCGCGCCCGGGAGCCCCAGTTCGGCGGCCAGTTCGGCGGCCGGCAGGCTCCAGGTGTCCGTCGTGTTGATCAGCCCGGCCAGGCCGGGCACGGCGGCCAGGGCACGACGGGTGGCCTCCGGATCCTTCGTGTCGACGTCCACGACGTCCAGCGCGTCCGGCGGCAGGACCGCCAGCTCGTGCCGGTAGACGGAACGGTCGCCGGTCAGCAGGCACAGCCGGTGCCCCGCTTCGGCGGCGGCGTCCGCCATCCGGCCCAGGCCGAAGGACAGGGACTCCAGTGCGGCGATGGTCATGGCAGCAGCTCCACGGTCGGTACGGGGGAGGGGGTGTCGCCCTCGGTGGTCCTGGCGGCCTCCGGAGCGGCGCGCCCGGCCCACTCCATCACCGACCACGGCGGCCGCAGCTCGGCCGGTGACGCGATGGTCCGGGGACGCAGCCCGGCCGGGTCCAGGGCCTCGGCATGCCGGGCGAACACCCGCTCCGCGTACCGGTGCCCGGTGTCGGCGCCCAGCACCAGATGCAGCCGCCCGGGATCGCGGGCCGCCTCCCAGGACGCCGCCAGATGGGCCGCCCCGGTGGACAGGCCCGCGAACACCGCGTGCTCCCGCAGCAGTCCGACCGCCCCCGCCATCGCGTGGCGGAAGTCCAGCCAGTGGACGGTGTCGTACAGCTCGTGGCGGACGTTCCCGAACGGTATCGAGCTGCCGATGCCCGCGATGATCGCCTCCGGGTCCTCGAACCGCTCGCTCCCGAACGTCACACTGCCGAACGGCTGGATGCCCACCAGCCGCACCGGCCGCCCCGACTCCCGCAGCGCGCGGGCCAGTCCACCGGTCGACGCACCCGTGCCCACCGCGCCGACCACGGTCAGCGGGCCCTCGGGCAACGCCCCGGTGAGCAGCTCGGCGAACTCCCGGTAGCCCTCGTGGTGGACCTGGTCGTGGTACTGCCGCATCCAGTGGAAGTCCGGCCGCTCCGCCAGCAGCCGGCGCACATGGCGCACCCGCAGCTCCTGGTCCAGGCGCAGACTCTGCGAGGGCGGCATCGCGTCGACCGTCGCGCCGAGGATCTCCAGCTGGGCCCGCATGGTGGCGTCCACGGTGGTGGAGGCGACGATGTGGCAGCGCAGCCCGTAACGGTGGCAGGCCATGGCGAGCGCCAGCGCGTAGATCCCGCTGGAGCTGTCGACCAGGGTCTGCCCGGGGACCACCCGGCCCCGGCGCAGCAGCGAGCGGACCGCGCCGAGCGCCGCGTACACCTTCATCGTCTCGAAGCGGGCGAGGACGACATCGCCGGTCAGCCGGATCAGGTCCGGGGTCTTCACGGCGTCGGTGATGTGCTCGTGGACCGTCGCGACGGCCGGGCGCGGCCGGGTGTCGGCTCCGGTGGGTGCGCGGGGGACCGTGTCCGGTCCGGCGGTGCGCGGCCGGGCGTCCGCCCCGGCCCTCACGTGCGCCGCCCGCGCACGATCAGCCGGTCCGAGCGCTGGTCGTACCCGGACGCGTCGAACCCGCCGAAGCACTCCACGTCGGTGAAGCCCGCGCTCTCGAAGAGGGCGTGCAGCTCGGCCGCCGAGTAGAGCCAGGAGGTGATGGACGCCGTCCGCGCCGTCGTGCCGCGCACCAGCGTCCAGTCCGTGCGCAGCCGCCGCCAGCTGTCGAGGACGGTGTCGCGCTGGACCACGTAGGCGCCGTCGGGCAGGTCGACCGCCTTCGGCCGACCGATCCAGCCCGCCAGCACCTCCTTGCCCATCACGTCCACCAGGAGCTGGCCGCCCGGCGCGAGGCTCTCGTGCGCGTTGCGCAGCACCTGGAGGTTGTCCTCGGCCTCGTCGAAGTAGCCGAACGACGTGAAGACGTTCAGCACCACGTCGAAGGCGCCCGGCTCCCGGTACGTGAGCATGTCGGCGCGCTCCAGCCGGACCTTGGCGCCCGCCGCGTCGCAGGCGGCCCGGGCGCTCCCCAGCATGGTGGGCGACAGATCGACCCCCGTCACCTCGTACCCGCGCCCCGCCAGCGGCACCACGAAGAGACCCGGCCCGCAGCACAGGTCCAGGACTCTCGTGCCCGGTGGGAAGTCCAGCAGGGGGGAGGACGCGACCAGGGCGGCGGCGGATCCGGCCCGCGCCGCCGGGAACATCGTCGGGGCGAAATCGGACCAGAGCGCGTCGTCCTCGTACCAGTGCATGCCTCGCGGCCTCCTCCCGGGCCCGGGGGCCCCGTGGGTGTCCTGCTGCCGTCGCCCCGGCAGCCGTGTCCCGTCACCGGCCGCCGCTTCCGCACCGGAGGGCCTCCCGCGCCCGGCGTCTCTCCAGTAGTCGGCCGCCCCGGCGGAGAAGTTCCCGCGCGATCCCGGGGCCGCCGGAGACCGCCGCCCCGCACCGCCCGCCACCGAGTGAGCCTCACCGGCGGCCCCGGGGCGGTGTGCAGTCGACGTAACCGTCGTTGTTCGCCATGTGTCATCCCCGGGTAACGGACCGTTCCTAGAATCAGGGGCGACCGCCGCCCGCACCGCGTCCCTCCGGGAACGCCTGCCCCCCGAAGGGTCCCCATGACCGTGCCGACCCAGCCGCCGGACGCTCCCGCCACCGACCGGGTGCGTACGGTCTGCTCGTACTGCGGTGTCGGCTGCGGGATCGTCCTCGACATCGCCGCCGGCCCCGACGGCCGCCGCACCGTCGTGAAGGCCTCGGGCGACAAGGAGCACCCGTCGAACGCCGGCCGGCTGTGCACCAAGGGCGTGACCGGAGCTGACCTCCTCGCCGCCCCCGGACGGCTGACCACCGCCCTGGCCCGCCGCGACCGCAGCGAGCAGCCCGCCCCGCTCGGCCGGGACGCCGCCATCGCGGAGACGGCGCGCAGGCTGCGGTCCGTGCTGGACACCCATGGCCCGGACGCGGTGGCCTTCTACGTCTCCGGCCAGATGACGCTGGAGGCGCAGTATCTCGCCAACAAGCTGGCCAAGGGCTTCATCGGGACCAACACCATAGAGTCCAACTCCCGGCTCTGCATGGCGAGTGCGGGAAGCGGCTACAAGCTGTCCCTCGGCGCGGACGGGCCGCCCGGGTCCTACGAGGACTTCGCCCACGCCGACGTCTTCCTCGTCACCGGCGCCAATATGGCCGACTGCCACCCGATCCTCTTCCTGCGGATGATGGAGCGCGTCAAGGCGGGCGCGAAGCTGATCGTCGTCGACCCCCGGCGCAACGCCACCGCCGCCAAGGCCGACCTGTACCTCCGGATCCGGCCCGGCACCGACCTGGCCCTCCTCAACGGGCTGCTGCACCTGCTCGTCGAGAACGGGCACACCGACCCCGCGTTCATAGCCGAGCACACCGAGGGCTGGGAGGCGATGCCCGCCTTCCTCCGCGACTACCCGCCCGCCGCCGTGGCGGAGATCACCGGCATCGCCGAGGACGACATCCGGCGGGCGGCCCGCTGGATCGGCGAGGCGGGCGCCTGGATGAGCTGCTGGACGATGGGCCTCAACCAGTCCACCCACGGCACCTGGAACACCAACGCGATCGTCAATCTGCACCTGGCGACCGGAGCGATCTGCCGCCCCGGCAGCGGCCCGTTCTCGCTCACCGGCCAGCCCAACGCCATGGGCGGGCGCGAGATGGGTTACATGGGCCCCGGGCTGCCCGGCCAGCGATCGGTCCTGGTCGACGAGGAACGCGCCTTCACCGAGGAGCTGTGGGGCATTCCACCCGGCACCCTGCGCGCGGACGGCTCGGGCAGCGGCACCGTCGACATGTTCCGGCGCATGGCCGAGGGGGAGATCAAGGCCTGCTGGATCATCTGCACCAACCCGGTCGCCTCGGTGGCCAACCGCCGGACCGTCATCGAGGGCCTGGAGGCCGCCGAATTCGTCGTCACCCAGGACGTGTTCGCCGGCACCGAGACCAACGCGTACGCCGACATCGTCCTGCCCGCCGCGCTCTGGGCCGAGTCCGAGGGCGTGATGATCAACTCGGAGCGCACCCTCACTCTCTCCCGCCGCGTCACCGACCCGCCGGGAGAGGCCTGGCCGGACTGGCGTGTGATCGCGGCGGTGGCCTGCGCCATGGGGTACGAGGACGCCTTCGGCTACACGAGCGCCGAGGAGATCTTCGCCGAGATAACGCGCGCCTGGAACCCGCGCACCGGCTACGACCTGCGCGGAGTGACGTACGAGCGGCTGCGCGACACCCCCGTGCAGTGGCCCAGCGCCGCGGTCGACGGCCCCGCCCGCAACCCCGTGCGCTACCTCAACGACGGCGTCAGCCAGGAGCTGACCGTGCGGCCCGACGGGAGTGTGCCGAGGCTCGCCTTCCCCACGCCGAGCGGCCGGGCCGTCTTCCACGCCCGCCCGCACCTGCCGCCGGCCGAGATACCCGACGAGGACTTCCCGTTCGTCCTCAACACCGGGCGGCTCCAGCACCAGTGGCACACCCTCACCAAGACCGCGAAGATCGACCGGCTGAACCGGTTGGACCCCGGCCCGTTCGTGGAGATCCACCCCGACGACGCCGCCGCCCTGGGCCTCGGCGAGGACGACGGTGTCGAGGTCGCCTCGCGGCGCGGCCGCGCGGTGCTCCCGGCCCGGATCACCGACCGGGTACGGGCGGGGGAGTGCTTCGCCCCGTTCCACTGGAACGACCTGTTCGGCGAGTACCTCGGCGTGAACGCCGTGACCAACGACGCGGTCGACCCGATCTCGTTCCAGCCCGAGCTGAAGGTGTGCGCGGTCCGGCTGGCGAAGGTCGCCGCACCCGCGCCGCGCCACGAACCCGCCGAGGCGCGGCGACCCACGTCCACCGATGGACCCGGTCGTGCGGGCGCCTCGGGCCCGGTGGACACGTCCGGACTCGTGGGCACGTCGGGGCCGGTGGACACATCGGGGCCGCTGGGCAGGCCGGGGCCGGTGGACGCCTCGGAGCTGGTGGGCACGTTGGGGCTGGTGGACATTGCCCCGCCGGTCCTCACGGCAACGGAGCGCCGCTATCTGGCCGGACTCCTCGCGGGCCTCGGCTCCCGGCCGGAGGGCACCCCGGTGCTTCCGGCGGGAGCCCCGTTCGCCCCGGACCACGCGCTGTGGGTCAACGGAGTGCTGGCCGGCAAGTACTCCCGGATCGCGGGGACGCCGGAGACCGGGCCCGCGCCCGCGGCGCCGGCGAGCGCCCCGGGGGGACGGGGCCGGCCGGTCGTCGTGCTGTGGGCCTCGCAGACCGGCAACGCCGAGGACGCCGCCGCGACGGCCGCCCGGGCACTGGCCGCCGAGGGGTATCGCACCACGCTCCTCTGCATGGACGACGGGACGCCCGACGCCCTGCCGAGCCCGGCCGACCTCCTCGTCGTCAGCAGCACCTTCGGCGACGGCGACGCCCCCGACAACGGCGCAGGTTTCTGGGAGTCGCTGAACGCCCCCGGGGCCCCGCGCCTGGAGGGCGTCCGCTACGCCGTACTCGCGCTCGGCGACTCCAGCTACGACGACTTCTGCGGCCACGGCCGCCGTCTGGACGGACGCTTCGGCGAACTGGGCGCGGAACGGCTGGTCCCGCGCGCCGACTGCGAACCGGACTACGAACTGCCCTTCGAGCAGTGGCTCAAGGAGGTCCGGGCCGCACTGGAGTCGACGACACCGGAAGAGACGGCGGCGACGCGGGCAACGGCCGCACCGTCGGCCACGGCGACGGTGTCGCCGTCCGGGACGGCGCCCGGCCGCCCCTCCAGGTCCGCTCCCGTCACCGCCCTCCTCACCGGGAACCGCCTCCTGAACCTGCCCGGCGCGACGAAGGAGGTCCGCGCCTTCACGATCGACACGCGGAGCGCCGGCACCCCCCTGACGTACACGGCCGGGGACGCGCTGGGCGTACAGCCCCTCAACTCGCCGGATCTGGTGGCCGAATGGCTCGCCGTCACCGGACTCGACCCGGCCGACGAGGTGGACGTCCCCGGGCACGGCCCCGTCGCCCTCCACGAGGCACTGCACCGCCACCTCGACATCGCCCGCGTCAGCCCGGACCTGCTGCGCCTGGTCGCCGACCACACGGGGGACCGGTCCCTGAAGAAGCTGCTGCGCCCCGACAACAAGGGCGAGAGGGACCGGTGGGTCTGGGGGAGGCAGGCCGTCGACGTCCTCGCCGAACACCCGGTACGGGCCACGGCCGCCGCATGGGCCGAGGTGCTGGGCCCCCTCCGGCCCCGGGTGTACTCCATCGCCTCCAGCCCGCTCGTGGACCCCCACCGAATACGGCTGACCGTCTCCGTGATCCGTTACGAGAGCCACCGCGGCCGGACGCGCAAGGGCGTCGCCTCCACGTTCCTCGCCGACGCCGAACAGGACAGCCCCCTGTCCGTGTTCGTGCAGCGCAACGAGCGCTTCCGCCCGCCCGCCGACCCGGCCACCCCGATGATCATGATCGGGCCCGGCACGGGAGTCGCCCCGTTCCTGGGCTTCCTGGAGGAACGCCGAGCACTCGGCCACCCCGGCGCCACCTGGCTGTTCTTCGGCGAGCAGCACCGGGCCACGGACTTCTACTACCGCGACGAACTCGACGCGCTGCGCCGCTCGGGCACCCTCACCCGGCTGGACACCGCCTTCTCCCGCGACCAGCGGGCCAAGATCTACGTCCAGGACCGGATGCGCGAGCACGGAGCCCAGCTCTGGTCCTGGCTCCGCGACGGCGCCCACCTCTATGTCTGTGGCGACGCCTCCCGCATGGCCAAGGACGTCGACCGGGCTCTGCGCGACATCGCCGTCGCCCACGGGGGACTCGATCCCGACGCCGCGGCCGCCCAGGTGAAGCAGCTAGCCTCGGAGCGCAGATACATGCGTGACGTGTACTGAACGAGGGAGTGCGGCCGTGGGGTGGACAGAAGTGCCGGTGGACACCGCACCGGCGGCGGGCGCCGTCCTGCTGATTGGCATCCCCGGCAGCGGCAAGAGCACGGTGGCCGCGGCCCTCGCCGCCCGCTTCGCCGCCTCCGCCCACATCGAGGTGGACGCCCTCCAGGAACTCATCGTCTCCGGCGGCCGGTGGCCCTCGCCCGAACGGGACGAGGAGGCGGACCGGCAGATCTTCCTCCGGGCCCGCAACGCCTGCCTGCTGGCGGGCAGTTTCGTCGCCGCGGGCTTCCTCCCGGTCATCGACGACGTCGTCGTGCGCCGTGCCCACCTCGACTTCTACCGTGCCACGCTCACCGGCGTACCGCTGCACTGCGTGGTCCTGGCCCCGGGCGCCGCGAAGGCCATGGAGCGCAACCTCGCCCGGGACAAGACACTCACGACGGACTGGTCCCCGCTGGACGACGTCCTGCGCGCCGAACTGGCCGACGAGAAGATCTGGATCGACAGCGCGGAGCTGACCGTGGAGGAGACGGTCGAGGCGGTTCTGTCCGCCACCGGCCTGACGCCCCGGCAGCGCTGACGTCCGGCGGCCTGAGCCCCCGGCGTTGTCAGACCCCCGCCGTACGGTGGGGACATCTATCCGCGCTGCTGGCTGCTGCGCTGCTGGATCGCCCCGCCCGGCTGCTCCCGGGCGGGGCGCCACACGCCTACGGGGTGACGCCCGCCGACTCACCCGCGTGCGGGCTGAGCACCCCGGCCCAGATCAGAACGAAGAGGACGATGCCGAGGAGAATGCGGTAGATGACGAACGGCATGAAGCTCTTGGTCGTGATGAACTTCATGAACCACGCGATGACGGCGTACCCGACGAAGAACGCCACCAGCGTCGCGAAGATCGTCGGGCCCCAGGAGATATGCCCCTCGCCCACGTCCTTGAGCTCGTAGGCGCCCGAGGCGAGCACCGCGGGGATCGCCAGCAGGAACGAGTAGCGGGCGGCCGACTCGCGGGTGTAGCCCATCAGCAGACCGCCGCTGATCGTCGCGCCCGACCGGGAGACCCCGGGGACCAACGCCATCGCCTGGCAGAACCCGAAGATCAGACCGTCCCTGACCCCCAGCTCCTTGAGCGTCTTGCGCTCCTTCACCACACGGTGCTTGCCGCCCGACTCGTCGCGCGCGGCCAGCCGGTCGGCGATGCCCAGCACGATGCCCATGCCGATCAGCGTCGTCGCGATCAGCCGCAGATCGCGGAACGGCCCCTCGATCTGGTCCTTGAGCGTGAGGCCCAGCACGCCGATGGGGATCGAGCCGACGATGACCAGCCAGCCCATCTGGGCGTCGTGGTCACCGCGCATCGAACGGTCCGTCAGCGAGCGGAACCAGGCCGACAGGATCCGTGCGATGTCCTTGCGGAAGTAGATGAGCACCGCCGCCTCCGTGCCGATCTGACTGATGGCGGTGAAGGCGGCCCCCGGGTCGTGCCAGCCGGCGAACGCGGCGGTCAGCCGCAGATGGGCGCTGGAGGAGATCGGCAGGAACTCGGTCAGTCCCTGAACGAGTCCCAGGACGAATGATTCGAACCAGCTCATGGGGCTTTGGCCATCCCGGAGGTGATCGTGCATCGGCCACGGACGACTGGGCCCGTCGGCTGCGTGCGGGGTGCGGAGTGAGGTCGAGGACAACGAGGACATCGCGGTCGCGGGCAGCGTATCGCCTGAAAGTAAACGTCAGGCCGACTGCACCGGTCATCCACGTGCCGTCGTGCGCTCAGCCCTTCGGTGTGTCCCGGCCGAGCCGGTGGCGCTTGCGCCAGGCGACCAGCGCCCCGCCGAGAGCGGACAGCACGATGAAGCCCATGGCGGCCAGGAACACCGGCGAGGTCGGCGACGCGGCCTCGCTGCCGGCTATCACGTACGCCGCCGTGTTCGGGATCGACCCGAGCCCGGTGGCCAGAAGGAACGGCGGAGCGCTCATCCGGGAGGTCGCCGCGCAGTAGTTGGCGGCGGCGAACGGGATCCCGGGGAAGAGCCGTAGCGCCAGGACGGACCGGAAGCCGTGCCGGCTCAGCACGCCGTCCGCGGCGGTGAGCAGCCGCCCGCGCAGCAGGGTCCGCAGCGCGTCCTGGCCCAGGACCCGGCCCAGCATGAACGACACACCCGCGCCCAGCACCGTGCCCGCCAGTGCCGCCGCCAGGCCCGTCTGCGCCCCGAACAACGCGCCCGCGGCGATGTTGAGCAACGGGCGCGGCACGAACGCCACCGTCAGCGCCCCGTACGCCAGCCCGAAGAGCATTGCTGCGGTGCCCCCGGTCAGCTGGGGAGGCCAGCCCGACGCCAGCAGCCGCTGCGGTTCGAACAGCAGCATCGTCGACGCTGCCCCCAGCAGGACGACCACGAGCAGCGAGAACCGGGACCACGGCGACAACAGCGCCCTGGAGAGGCGCAGGGCGGGACCGGTGGCGGGCCGCGCGGCGGGGACGGGGTCGAACATCCGGGGAGAGTAACCGAAAACGCTGTGTGATCGCCGTAATGTGCCTCGCGTGAACCCCGCCGCCGACACCCCCGCCCCGCCGGACAGCACCCTCGCCGACACCGTCCTGGAGCGGCTCGTCGCCGTCTACGCCCCGGCCGCCGACCCCGTACGGGCCGAGGGAGCTGCCGCGTACATGAAGCACGTCGCCCCCTTTCTCGGGATCCCCACCCCCGAGCGCCGGGCCCTGTCGCGGACCGTGCTGGCGGGCGCCGGGCGGCCGGACGAGGCGGACTGCACGGCGATCGCGCTGCGCTGCTGGCGGCTGCCGGAGCGGGAGTACCAGTATTTCGCCGTCGACTACCTGCGCCGGTACGTGGGCTGCTGCACATCGGGCTTCCTGCCCGTCCTGCACCACCTCGTGACGACCGTCCCCTGGTGGGACACGGTCGACCTGCTGGCCGCGCATGTCGCGGGTCCCCTGGTCGCCGCCGACCCCGCGCTCGCCCGGGAGATGGACCGGTGGATCGACGACCCCAGCCTCTGGGCGGCCAGGACCGCCCTCCTGCACCAGCTGCGCTACCGGGAAGCCACCGACACCGACCGGCTCTTCGGCTACTGCCTGCGCCGCGCGGACCACCCCGACTTCTTCATCCGCAAGGCGATCGGCTGGGCCCTGCGGGAGTACGCCAAGACCGATCCCACCGCCGTACGCGACTTCGTCGAGCGAGCCGGGCCCCGCCTGTCGCCGCTCTCCGCGCGGGAGGCGCTCAAGAACCGCTGAGGCGTCGGGAAAACCATTCGACGGCAACGCCCCGCCCGGCCATGATCAGGGGCATGTTCCGGTACGCCTTCCCCGCAGCGCCGTCCGCAGTCGCGGACGCGCCGAAGGCTGCCGTGAACGAGGCGGTCCTCGCGGCAGCAGCCGTCACCGCGGCAGCGGCAGCGTTCACCGCCGTCGCAGCGCCCATCGGCGGCGCCCGAAGCTGACCCTCCCCCGACAGTCCGGCGGACCCCGTAAGGGGAGGGTCGGCGGGGCCCTGGGGTCTTCTCTTCGCAGCTTCGAGTTCTTCAGAAGGATCGAGCCATGTCCAAGACGGCTTACGTGCGCACCAAGCCGCACCTCAACATCGGCACCATGGGCCACGTCGACCACGGCAAGACCACCCTCACCGCCGCCATCACCAAGGTCCTCAGCGAGCGCGGCGGCAGCGGCACCTCCTACGTGTCCTTCGACCGGATCGACCGGGCCCCCGAGGAGGCCCAGCGCGGCATCACCATCAACATCGCGCACGTCGAGTACGAGACCGACACCCGCCACTACGCGCACGTCGACATGCCCGGTCACGCCGACTACATCAAGAACATGGTGACCGGTGCGGCGCAGCTCGACGGGGCGATCCTCGTCGTCTCCGCGCTCGACGGGATCATGCCGCAGACCGCCGAGCACGTCCTGCTGGCCCGTCAAGTGGGCGTCGACCACATCGTCGTCGCCCTCAACAAGGCCGACGCGGGCGACCCCGAGCTGACCGACCTGGTCGAGCTGGAGGTCCGCGAGCTGCTCTCCGCGCACGGGTACGGCGGCGACACCGTACCCGTGGTCCGGGTCTCCGGGCTCAAGGCGCTGGAGGGCGACCCCCGCTGGACGGCGGCGATCGAGGGGCTGCTGGACGCCGTCGACACGTACGTACCGATTCCGGTGCGCTACACCGACGCCCCGTTCCTGCTGTCCGTCGAGAACGTCCTGACCATCACCGGCCGGGGAACGGTCGTCACCGGCGCGGTCGAGCGCGGCACCGTCCGCGTCGGCGACCGGGTCGCGGTGCTGGGCGCGGACATCGAGACGGTCGTCACCGGTCTGGAGACCTTCGGCAAGCCGATGGAGTCCGCCGAGGCCGGGGACAACGTCGCGCTGCTGCTGCGCGGGGTGGAGCGCGACCGGGTCCGCCGCGGCCATGTCGTGGCCGCGCCCGGCAGTGTGGTGCCGAGCCGCCGGTTCACCGCCCAGGTGTACGTCCTGTCGACGAAGGAGGGCGGCCGGTCGACCCCGGTGACCACCGGCTACCGGCCGCAGTTCTACATCCGTACGGCGGACGTCGTCGGCGACGTCGACCTCGGCGAGTCGGCGGTCGCGCGCCCCGGCGACACGGTCACGATGACCGTGGAGCTGGGCCGTGACGTGCCACTGGAGTCCGGTCTCGGCTTCGCGATCCGCGAAGGCGGTCGCACGGTCGGCGCGGGCACGGTCACCGCGCTGCTCTGAGCACCACCGCTGCCCGCCGCCCCCCAGTCCCGGGGTGGCGGGCAGCGGGTCGCGGGAGGCGACAATGGAGGCGTGAAAGAGCCGATACCCGTCATCCGCGAGGTCGACTGCGGCACCGCCCGGCTGCTGCCCGACGTGGACCGCGACCGGGCCTGGCTGCTGACGGTCGACGACGCGCCCCAGTCCTACGTCGACCTCGACGAGCCGTCCCACCTGGAGTTCGAGTACGTACGCAGGCTCGCCCACGTCGTGGACGGCGCGGCCGGACCGGGTGCGCCCCTGGACGTCCTGCACCTCGGCGGCGGGGCGCTGACCCTGCCCCGCTACGTCGTCGCGACCCGCCCCGGCTCGCGGCAGGACGTCGTCGACACGGACCGGGGTCTGCTGCGGCTGGTCCGGGAGCATCTGCCGCTGCCCGACGGGAGCGGCGTCCGGCTGCACGCGGCCGACGCCCGGGAGTGGCTGGAGGCGGCGGCCCCCGCCTCCGCCGACCTCCTGATCGCGGACGTCTTCGGCGGCTCCCGCGTTCCGGCGCACCTGACCTCCGTCGAGTACGCGCGGGCCGCCGGCCGGGCGCTGCGCGGGGACGGGATCTACGCCGCCAACCTGGCCGACAGCGCGCCGTTCGCCTTCCTCCGCTCCCAGTTGGCGAACTTCGCCGCGGTCTTCCCGGAGCTCGCGCTGATCGGGGAACCGGCCGTGCTGCGCGGGCGGCGCTTCGGCAACGTCGTCCTGCTCGCCTCGTACGCGCCCCTCGACGTGGCCCCGCTCGTCCGCGCCTGCGCCGCCGACGCCTTCCCCGCACGGGTCACCCACGGCCCCGCGCTGACCCGGTTCATCGGCGGGGCCCGCCCGGTGGCGGATGTGGACGCGGTCGCCTCGCCCGAACCGCCCGACGGAGCCTTCAGCGTCGGCTGAGGCTCCGTCGGGCGGTCCGGGGGCGGGGGCGTACGGGGCGCTCGGGTCAGCCGGTGGGCTGGCCGGAGAGGCGGACCGTGCTCAGGATCTGCTGGATGGTCGAGTCCGGAAGCTCGTCCTTGACGCCGGCGGCGGCGTAGAGCACCCAGGTCGAGAAATCGCCCTTGGAGTTCTTGAAGGAGAAGGCGATCGACTTGCCGTCGCTGTCGCACTTCTCCTTGTTGGCCAGCTCCAGGGCGGTGGCCTGGACGACGCTGCCGGAGAGACCCGACTTGGTGGTGAACGCCTTGGGCTTGCCGATCTTGACCTTGGTCTTGGGGTCCAGCTGGGCGTAGGCGGCCCACACCCAGTTGGCGGCCTCGTTCGTCGCGGCCTCGTCGGTGTTCTTGGCGCCCTGGGCGCCCTTCGTCCCGACGCCGGCCAGCCCGGTGTCCTCCTCGCTGCCGTCCCCGTCGGAGTCGTCGACGCACCACTTGCTCTTGTAGTAGGCGGGCGCGGAGAAGCCGGCGACCGGCTTACCGGTGGGCTCCTTGGCGTCCTCGAAGCCGGAGAACATTCCCGAGCTCGCGACCTCCCAGTCACCGGGAACGTCGAACTGTGTGCCCCACTTGGGGTTGGTGACGACCTTCCAGCCCGGAATGACCGGCTTGGGGTCGCTGTCGGAGCCCCGCGGATTCTCCGCCGGCGGTGCGGAGCCGGTGTCCGTCGCGCTGGGCTTGGCGCTCGGCGACGCGGACTTCTTGCCGTCGGCGACGGACTTGCCACCCTCGTCGTCCTTGCCGAGCACGAGGAAACCGGTGACGCCCGCCGCGATCACGACCGCGGTCGCCGCGACGATCGCCACGATCGTCGTCTTCTTCTTGTCGTCGCCGGGCTTCGGCCCGCCGGGCGGACCCGGGACGGCGTACTGCGGCACCGTCGGCTGCTGGTAGGGATTGGGCTGCTGGTACCCCGACTGCCCGCCGGGCGGGCCCTGCGGGTATCCGTAGCCCGGTTCCGTGGGCTGTCCGGACTGGCCCTGCGGCGGATATCCCGGTTGCTGGTAGGGATTCGGCTGCTGGTACCCCGGCTGCTGGTACGGGTTCTGGTTCTGGTCCTGCGGGTTCTGCTCGCCCCCGGGCGGCTGCGTTCCTGGCCACATGGCCAGTAACCATAGATGGGCCGCCCGGCCACTTCTACGGCCGCCCTGTCCCAGAGCCGTCACAAGGGGATGGCCAAACGGTGCTACTGGTGAGTAACCTTCGGGCATGAGCGCTGAACAGATGACCGTGGGCGAGATGCTCGTCGCGACGGTCCCGATGGCCCGGACCCTCAACCTCGACTTCCTGGAGACGACGCCGGAGCGCGCCGTCGTCCGGCTGCCCGACCAGGCGGAGTACCACAACCACCTCGGCGGTCCGCACGCCGGAGCGATGTTCACGCTCGCCGAGTCCGCCAGTGGCGCGATCGTCATCGCCGCCTTCGGGGACCAGATGTCGCGCGCCGTGCCGCTCGCCGTGAAGGCCGAGATCGGCTACAAGAAGCTCGCCAAGGGCGAGGTCACGGCGACCGCGACCCTCGGCCGCCCCATCGCCGACGTCGTCGCCGAGCTGGACGCCGGACAGCGGCCGGAATTCCCCGTCGCCATCGAGATCCGGCGCGCCGACGGCGCGGTCACCGGCGAGATGACCGTCGTCTGGACCCTGCGCCCCAACAGCTGAGAACCGCGGTACGCACCCGGGCCGCCGTCCCTCCCGGTTCGGGGAGGGACGGCGGCCCGGGTGCGTCGACCGACCGGAATCCGGACCTCAGCCCCCGTGCGCCTCACGGTGGGCCTTCGCCAGCTCCACGTACCCGGCCGCGTTGAAGCGGATGCCCTCCAGCTCCTCGACGGTCAGCGGCCGCTTCACCTTCGCGGGCACCCCCGCGACGAGCGAGCCCGGCGGGACCCGCATCCCCTGCGGCACGAGGGCCTGCGCCGCGACCAGCGAACCCGCCCCGATGTGCGCCCCGTTGAGCACCGTGGCGCCCATCCCCACCAGCACGTCGTCCTCGATCACACAGCCGTGCAGCACCGCGTTGTGGCCGACCGATACCCGAGCGCCCACGGTGAGCGGGAACCCGGGGTCGGTGTGCACGCTGCAGTTGTCCTGGATGTTGCTGTCGGGGCCGAGCGTGATGGGACCGCAGTCGGCCCGCAGCACGGCCTGGTACCAGACGCTGGAGCCCGGGGCGAGCGTCACCTCACCGATCACCACGGAGGTCGGGGCCACGAACGCGTCCACGTCGATGTCCGGCTCCTTGCCGCCCATGCCCGTGATCAACGCCTGCTCCGCCATCGCCTGCTCCTTCGCGCCGGTGTGGTGCTCCCGGGCCTTCCCGCCGCATCGGTCGGATCCGCCGGACCGGGCCGCCTCACACGGTAGGGGACGACCCCCGGCGCACAGCGCCCGGTGGGGCGAACATCACAGGTCATCGCGCGGATCGCCCACCGCGCCGCCGACTACCGTGAGCGTGTGCCGAAGAACCGAAACACGTTCTCCTTCCTGGCCCGCTGGCCGCGCCGTGCCGCCTCCCGCGCGGTCCACCGCGGCTGGGCCTGGGCGCAGCGGGCGGGCGCGGTCACCGCCGAGCATCCCGGGCGGCTGCGGTTCGGCGCGATAGGCGCGGGGACCCGGCTCGCCTTCCCGCAGGGGACCGTGTTCGGGGAGCGGTGGATCGAGCTCGGCGCGCACTGCGTCATCGGCGAGCAGGTCACGCTCACCGCCGGGATGATGCCGGACCTGGACCTCGGTCCCGACACCGTCCTCACCCTGGGCGACGGCGTGGTGCTGGGGCGCGGCAGCCACGTGATCGCGGACACGACGGTGACGATCGGCCCGGACACGTACTGCGGCCCGTACGTCTACATCACCTCGACCAACCACAGCTACGACGACCCGCACGAGCCCGTGGGCAAACAGTGGCCCCGGATGGAACCGGTGACGATCGGGCCCGGCTGCTGGATCGGCACCGGCGCGGTGATCCTGCCCGGGGCCCGGCTCGGCCGGAACGTGGTGGTCGCCGCGGGCGCGGTCGTCCGGGGCGAGGTCCCCGACCACGCGGTGGTCGCGGGGGCGCCCGCCCGCGTCGTCCGCCGCTGGGACCCGGAGACGGGCTGGCAGCCGCCTCTGCGCACGCCCGCGCCCGTGCCGATCCCCGAGGGCGTCACGCCCGAGCAACTGCTGGCCCTCGGGGAGCTGGACGGGGCACGCGAAACCCCGTGAGGCGGTGGTGGCGGTACGCCCGGCCGGACGCGGGACCGCACCGCACGGCAGTGCAATATTCTTGACCCCGGCATGCGCCGTACGCGACTCAGCACGCCGCACACAGCACTCCGCCACTCGCACTCCGCCATCCACCGCAGGGACGGTACGTGTCCGACCTCGACCAGCTCACCCAGTCGCTGGCCCGCAACCTCAAGCGCTGGCGGGGGGAGCGCGGCTTCACCCTCGACGCCCTCGCGGCCCGCGCCGGAGTCAGCCGCGGGATGATCATCCAGATCGAGCAGGCGCGGACGAACCCGAGCGTCGGCACCACGGTCAAACTGGCCGACGCGCTCGGCGTCAGCATCACCACCCTCCTCGATCACGAGCAGGGCGCCCAGGTCCGGCTGGTCCCGGAGGACCGGGCCGTCCGCATGTGGTCCACCGAGGCGGGCAGTTCCACCACGCTGCTCGTCGGCGCCGAGGCCCGCGGCCCGCTCGAACTGTGGACCTGCCGGCTGATGCCGGGGGAGGGCACCACCTCCGACCCGCACCCCGAGGGCACCGTCGAACTCCTCCATGTGACCGAGGGCGAACTGACCCTCGTCGTCGACGGCCGCACCCATCCCGTCCCCGCCGGGACCTCCGCCACCTTCGAGGCGCACGTGCCGCACGGCTACCGCAACGAGGGCGGCGAACCGGCCGTGTTCACCATGGCCGTCGCCATCCCGCCCGTCCGCTGAGACGCCCGGCCGGACCCACCCCCGTCCCTGTTAGCGTGAGCGCATGCGCGCACCCATCGGCACCTTCGAGGACGCCGCTCCCGCTGCCGAACGGCTCGACCTGCTCCCCGCCCCCGTCGTCACGGCCCTGGCCGCCGGCTGGGGCGAGTTCACCGCCGAGCAGGTCATCCACGTCGACAGCGACCCGGCCGTCGCCGACACCGCGGTCTTCGCCGAGCACTACGGCGTGGAACTGCTGGACACCTCGGCCAACTGCGTCGTCGTGGCGGGCAAGCGCGGCCAGGACGTCACCCTCGCCGCCTGCGTGGTGCTCTCCCGCACCCGGGTCGACGTCAACGGGGCGGTCCGCAGACACCTCGGCGCCCGCAAGGCCTCGTTCGCGTCGATGGACACGGCGGTCGGCGAGAGCGGCATGGAGTACGGCGGCATCACCCCGCTCGGCCTGCCCGCCGCCTGGCCCCTCCTGCTGGACCCCGCCGTGGTGGACGAGGAGTGGGTCCTGATCGGCAGCGGCAGCCGACGCGGCAAGCTCATCGTCCCCGGCAAGGCGCTCGCCGCCCTCCCGGGCGCCGTCCTCGTCGAGGGCCTCGGAGTCTGAGCCGAAGAGCGCCGGGACCCGGGTCAGAAGATGGGCGGGTCGACGCGCCGTACCGATCGGTCGGCGCCCTTCAACACGTCGATGATGCGCTCGTGCGTGTCGCCCACCCGGTCCGTGACGCGTAGCCGCACATGGACGTCACGGATTTCCCCCATGGCCTCCTCGGTGAACCAGCCGATCAGCATCAGCCCCTGCGCGGGCAGGGGCTTGCCGGCGCCGATGAAGTGGAGGGCGAAGTCCGACCGGCCCACCGGCCCGCGTTCCTCGATCGCCCGCTCCGCCCGCTCCGCCCGTCCCCGGTCCACCCAGCCCGCCTCGTCGTCCGTGGGGTCCGCGTCCCCGGCGAGGACGACCCGGTAGTCGACCTCGTCGACCACGGCCACGTCCTGGGCGGCGTTGACGAGGTGGCAGACCCAGGCGAGCCGGTCGCCGGGAGCGATGTCGGCCATGACCCGGCCGTAGTACCCGAGAATGGGGCGGACCGCTCGCGCGTACTGGCCCCTGGCCAGCGCGGCGCCCATGCTGCCGACCACCGCTGTCGTGGCGCTCTGGCCGTCCAGCAGTTCGAGCTTCCACGGCCAGGAGTCCGTGAGCGTATCCGGAGCGTTCGTACGCCACACGCTGTAGGCGAGCAACAACAGGGACAGGCAGACCATGGAGGTCAACAGGCCGGAAAAGACGCGATTTCTCCGCACCACACGCTGCGACGCCTTCACGCCTCGGTCCCCCCGCCGGCCGCTGTTCGAGCAGAGTCACTCTAGGGACTCCGAAAGCGGTACGACAGGGCGCCTGTTCGGGCGGCGGCTGCCTTTCAGCCGCCGTTCCGCCGGTGCTCCGTGAGCCAGGCCGTGGCGAAGTCGACGGCGGGGCGCAGCCGGAGGAGCCTGCAGGTGGCCGCGCCCACGCGTCCCGCACGTACGTCACCGTCGGCGGCGGCACCCTCGAACGCCGTGCCCAGGGTGGCGAAGTCCCCGTCGTCCAGGGCGACATCCTCGTACTCCCACCATCGGCGCACCCCCCGCGACGCCACCACACAGCGGTAGCTCCGGCGCGGCGGACCGGGCATCCGGTACTCGCCCAGATGGAACGCCGTACACGTGGCGTAGCCGGTGCCGAGCAGCAGAATCCGGGCATCCGCCTCGTACAGCCGGGCCAGCGGTGAGTCCTCCCCGAGGTGGCAGTCGGCCCGGTGCCCGGCGAGCAGGCGCGCCGCCTCCGGGCCGAGCGCGGCGAACGAGGTCTGCGGATGCGCGCTGCGCCCGGCCCCCGCGGCCGTCCGCACGGTCTCGGCCCTGTCTCTTATACACATCT
>NZ_NTGZ01000136.1 GCF_002551245.1 Streptomyces sp. rh34 | reverse complement strand
GCCCTGGACGTCGCCACCGCGCTGCTGTCGCTGCGCGACGGGGTGATCCCCCCGACCGCCGCCACCGTGCGGCCCGACCCCGCCCTCGGCCTCGACCTCGTGACCGAGGGCCCCCGGGAGACCGGACCCCGCACCGCCCTGGTGCTGGCCCGGGGCCACGGCGGCTTCAACGCGGCCCTCGTGGTGCGGCGCGACACCTGAACCGGCACCGCCTCACGACCCTCCCGCTCCTGTCCGGCCCCATCCGAACCCCCGAAAGGTAGGACCAGCCATGACCGCCAAGACCGGCCCGGTGACCCTGACCGATCTCACCCGCATGCTGCGCGAGAGCGCCGGCGAGGAGGAGGGGGTCGACCTGGAGGGGGGCATTCTCGACACCCCCTTCATCGACCTCGGCTACGACTCGCTGGCGCTGCTCCAGGTCATCGGCCTGGTCCAGCGCGAGTACGGGGTCAGCGTTCCCGACGGCGCGGTCGCCGACGCCGAGACGCCCCGGGCCCTGCTCGACGTGATCAACACCAGCCCGGCGGTCCCCGCGGCCTGAGGCCGACCGACCTCGTCCGCCCCGCGGCAGACCCTTCGCGCGCGGGGTGGACGCCCCGCCGACCGTCGCATGCCAGGAGGCCCCATGCTCCCCGCAACCGCTCGGGACCACAGCTACCGGACGACCCGCAGGCCCCGGCCCGTGGCGCTCCTCCTGCCGGGCCAGGGCGCCCAGCACCCCGCCATGGCGGCCGGGCTCTACCGGCACGAACCGGAGTTCACCGCCGCCGTCGACGAGGTCCTCGAACACTTCGGTGCGGAGGGCGCCCGCATCCGGGCCGACTGGATCGGGGAGAACCCCCCGTCGGTGCCCCTCGACGACGTCCGCCGCGCGCAGCCGCTGCTGTTCGCCGTCGACTACGGCCTGGCCCGGATGGTGCTGGGCTGGGGCGTCCGCCCCACCGCCCTGCTCGGGCACAGCGCCGGCGAGCTCGTCGCGGCGGCCCTCGCCGGTGTCGTCCCGCTGCCCGAGGCCGTCGCGATGGTACGGGAGCGGGTCCGCGCCGCGGTGCGGATTCCGCCGGGCGGCATGCTCGCCGTGGGACTCGCCGCCGACCGGCTCGCGCCGTACGTCACCGACGACATCGCCATCGCCGCCGTCAACGCCAACCAGCAGACCATGCTGGCCGGTTCGAAGGCCCCGCTCGCGGCCGTGCTGGAGCGGCTGCGGCACGACGGCCACGCCGTCATGGTCGTGCCCGCGACCAGCCCCTTCCACTCGCCGGCGATGGCGCCGGCCGCGCAGGAGGTCGAGGCGGCGTACCGCTCAATGGCCTTCCGTCCGCCCGACATCGCCCTCTACTCCGGCTACACCGGCTCCCTCATGACCCCCGAGGAGGCGTGCAGTCCGCGCTTCTGGGCCCGGCAGATCACCGACACCGTCTACTTCGCGGACGCCCTCGAATCGCTGCTCGCCGTCGAGGACATGCTCCTGCTGGAGGCCGGGCCGCGCCAGACGCTCACGGCCTTCGCCCGCCGCCACCGCGCCGTACGGCACGGCGCCAGCATCGCGGTGCCCCTGCTGCCCGCCCGGCCCGGTACCCCGGACCAGGACCGGGCGGCCGTTCGCGGGGCGGCGGACGCCCTGGCGGAGGAGGGGCACGACCTGGCGTGGGCCGCGGTGGGATCGCAGGCGGTACCGAGCCCGGTGGCCGATCGTGGGCGGGTCGTCGACCACACCCCCCGGGGGTCGTCTTGACCACATGGTCGCGGACGCCACGGGCCGGGGCGCCGGCCCCGTACGACGCGCCCCACCTGCGGATCGCCCGATCGGCGGTGACGGACCCAGGGACCGGCGGCGCGGACCGGTTCCACCGCTGGCTCGCCGCGCAGAAGGAGCACGCCGACATGCGGGTCCGACAGGTCCCGCTGGAGGACCTCGCCGGCTGGCGCACCGACCCCGCCACCGGGAACCTCGTCCACGAGACGGGCCGCTTCTACTCCGTCGAGGGCCTCGACGTGCACCTGCCCGGCGCACCGGTCGAACGGTGGCAGCAGCCGATCATCAACCAGCCGGAGGTGGGCATCCTGGGCATCCTGGTCAAGGAGTTCGACGGTGTCCTCCACTGCCTGATGCAGGCGAAGACCGAACCGGGCAACCACAACGGTCTCCAGCTGTCGCCCACGGTCCAGGCCACGCGCAGCAACTACACCCGGGTGCACCGGGGGGCCGAGGTCCCCTACCTGCGTCACTTCCGCGACACCTCGCGCCACCGGGTGCTCGCCGACGTACGCCAGTCCGAACAGGGCGCCTGGTTCTTCCGCAAACGCAACCGCAACATGGTGGTCCAGGCGACCGAGAACATCGAAGCGCGCCCGGGCTTCATCTGGTTGACGCTCCGTCAGCTGCACGAGCTGCTCAGGCTCGATGACCTGGTGAACATGGACGCCCGCTCGGTTCTGGCCTGCCTGCCCTTCACCGGGCCCGGTCTGCCGCACGTCCTGGGCGCGCCGCGGGACGACTTCACGGCCGCGCTCGTCCGCTCCTGCGACGGGCGCGCCGACGCCCCCGAGGAGCTGGCCGACGTACTGCACTGGATCACCGAGGCCCGTACCCGCCGCGAGGCGACCGCCGAGCGGGTCCCGCTCCGGGCGCTGGCCGGCTGGCGCAGGGAGGGCGGCCGGATCGCGCACGGGAGCGGCCGGTTCTTCCGGGTCTCGGGGGTCGACGTCACCGCCGTCGGCCGCGAGGTCGGCGCCTGGGCCCAGCCCATGATCGAACCCCGCGGCCAGGGCGTGATCGCCTTCCTCGCCCGCACGATCGACGGCGTGCTGCACCTGCTCGTCCACGCCGCCACGGAACCGGGGTTCGTGGACGTCGTCGAGCTGGCCCCGACCGTGCAGTGCACCCCGGACAGCCTCGCCGCGCTGCCCGCCGGGGCCCGCCCGCCGTACCTGGACGCGGTGCTGAACGCGGCCCCCGAGCGGATCCGTTTCGACGCGGTGCACTCGGAGGAGGGGGGCCGCTTCTACCACGCCCGCAACCGCTACCTGATCGTGGAGACCGACGAGGACCACGGGGCGGCCGCCCCGGACCACCGCTGGCTCACGGTGTCCCAGCTGGTCGCCCTGGTGCGGCACAGCCACTACGTGAACGTGCAGGCGCGCTGCCTGCTCGCCTGTCTCCACGGCCTGACCGCCCGGCCCGGCCCCGTACAGCCTTCCGCAGCCCTGTCGTAAGGAGAGCACCATGGCCCAGCAGGACATGCCGCAGCCCCAGGTCACCTTCGTGAACCGGTTCACGGTCTCCGGGAGCCCCCAGGAGTTCGAGGACGCCTTCGCACGCGTCGCGGCCTTCATGAGGGAGCAGCCGGGCATCATCGGCTACACCTTGTCCCAGGACGTGAAGGACCCTCAGCGGTACGTGAACATCGCCCGCTGGGAGCACGCCGGGGCGCTGCGCGCGGCCGTCGGCCACCCGGACTTCCAGAGCCACGTCGAGGAGCTGCGGCGGCTCGCCCGGAGCGAGTCCGATCTGTACGCGGAACGGCACCGCTATCTCGACCGGACCGGGTGAGCCGCTGAGCGGGGTCGCGGTGGTCAGCCGAGGGCGAGGGGCAGGGCGGCCGGGCCGCGGGTGAGGCGGGTCCGGCGCCAGGTCAAGGATTCCACGGGGATGGCCGGGCGGGTGTTCGGGAAGCGGGTCACCAGGGTGCGGAGGAAGATCTCCGCCTCGGCCCGGGCCAGGGGGGCGCCCGGGCAGCGGTGGATGCCGTGGCCGAAGGCGAGGTGGCCGCCGGCGTCGCGGTCGAGGTCGAGGCGGTGCGGGTCGGGGAAGACGGCGGGGTCCCGGTTCGCCGCGCCGGGGGCGATGAGCACCGGGAAGCCCGCCGGGATGTCGACCCCTCCGACGCGCAGGTCCTCCGTGCTGTGACGGAAGGTGGCCACGCTCACCGGGGAGTCGAAGCGGAGCAGTTCGTCGAGGGCGCCGGGGATCAGGTCCGGGTCCCGGCACAGCCGGGCGAAGGCCTCCGGGTGCCGGAGCAGGGCCAGGACGGCGTTGCCGATGAAGTGGGTGGTGGTCTCGTGCCCGGCGACCAGGAGGAGGGCGGCCAGCGAGATGGTTTCGTCCCGGTCGAGCCGGCCCTCGTCGCAGTCGCCCAGGAAGGAGAGGAGCGCGCCGTCGCCGGAGCCGGCGCGGGCCGTGTCGACGAGGTGGGTCAGGTACGCACCGATCCTGTGCGACGCGGTGTCGACACGGTCGGAGTCGGTCGCGTCGAAGAGCTGGTGGGACCAGCGGGCGAGCTCGCGGCGGTCGGACTCCGGCACCCCCAGCAGCTCGCAGACGACGGTGACCGGCAGGGGCACCGCCAGTTCCGCCACCAGGTCGACCTCCGTGCCCGGTCGCCACGTGGCGACGAGGTCCTCGACGACCCGGGTGATGTACGGGCGCAGTTCCCGGACGCGTCCGGTGGTGAACAGCGGCGTCGCCACCCGCCTCTGGCGGGTGTGCGCGGGAGGATCGCTCGCCAGCATGTTGCGGGAGATCGCCGGGTGCAGATCGCGGTTCGAGGGACGGTCGGCGAAGAACCGGGCCGTGTCCTTGGACAGGCGCGGGTCGGTGAACGCCTCGCGGGCCTCGGGATGACCGGTGATCAGGTAGGCGTGGTGGCCACCGGAGCCGGTGGGGATCCGCCGGACCGGGCAGCCTTCGCGCAGCCGGTCGTAGGTGGGGTAGGGGTCGGCGAAGAAGCGGGGGTCGCGCAGGGGGTCCTGCCGGGGGGCGGTCACAGGGCCGCGCCCGCGTTCGAGGGTGCCGGGCGCCGCGCGCCGGCGTTCGCCACGAGGAGCAGCCACGCGGTCTCCGCCCGGAGGTCGCCCTTGCGGGTGGCGGTGCCGGCGGCGGGCGGGGCCTCGTCGCCGTCGGGGGTGGCCCCGGCGTGCTTCGCGGCGACGGCCGCGGCGATGACCGCTGCCTCCACCTCGGCGTCCCCGTCGGGGGTGCCGGCCGTGCCGCGGCGGGCGACCTCGGCGGCCGCGGCGTCGCGTACCGCCGCGGAGCGGTACCGGCGCAGGGCCAGCACGCAGTCGCTGATCTCGATGACCCGGCGATGCAGGTGGAAGTCGAGGTCGTGAATATCGGCTCCGGAGCTCCCCGGGTCGAGCACGACCTCGGGGACCGCTGTGGTGACCTCCCGCCACAGTGGTTCCAGCGCGGTGTACGAGTTCCGTTCCCAGCGCCGCCGCCGTAGTTGGCTGAGAGGCCACAGGAGGGCGGGAAGGGTGAGGCCGACGGTGATGAGGAGCACGGCGACGGCGGGCGCGGTCACGCTGAAGGCGCAGCGGAAGGGCGTCAGCGGCGTCGAGCACCGGGCGTGGTCCGGGACGAGCCCCAGACCGAGGCCGATGGAGACCAGGGCGAAGAGCTTGTACGCGGCATAGAGGAGGGCGAAGCCACAGCCGACCGAGGTCGTGCGCAGGCCCCAGCGCTGACTGCGGCGGGTCGAGCGCTTGGACTGGGCCCAGGTCTGCAGCAGGAAGTCCTTGGCCGCGTATCCCAGGCAGGAGATGTAGATGAGCACGTAGCACGCGTACAACACCGGGCTTCGGCCGGTGAGTTGCTCGGCGACGAAGAAGGCGGTCATGCCGGCGACCGAGAGCGCGAGCGCGATGACGCGCAGTCGGATCTGCCGGTGGGCCCGTTCGCGATCCAGATTGAGCTGGAAGAGGAAGGCGAGGACCGAGGTGGCCGCCGTCAGGGTGAAGGTGTTGCTGAGGAGGCGGGCGACGTGGGGGACCACCGATTCGACCGCGCGCTCCACGGCGGGGGCGTAGGAGGCGAAGGCGAGGGCGAACGAGGTCAGCAGGGCCGCCATCGCCCAGGTGCCCGTCGGACGGTGCCCGCCACGCCCGCGCACCCAGTAGGCGGCGAAGCACAGCAGCACGACGGCCGTGCCCGTGAAGAGGATGTTGATCATTTCGGGTGGCGCTTCTTCCTGTGCGGCTCGGCGAACAGCGCGTCCCAGCTCTCGGCGCCGCTGGCGGGCCGGACCGACGGACCCTCGCGGCGCCGGTACATGAGTTGCCGGATCACGCTGGCCATCACCTCGGCCTCGCGTTCGTCCTCGCTGGTGTAGCTGGTTCTGCCGGACAGGCGCTGGACGAGGGTGGGATGGAAACCGATCGCACGGAGGGTGTCCGGCTCCAGCTCCAGGCTGCCCGGGTGGTCGCAGATGATGTGGCTGATCTCGTGGGCGAGGATGTGGTTCTGATGGAGGGGGGAGGTGGCCTCCTCGTAGAACAACAGGTCGGCGTCCGGAGTCTCCAGGCGGATTCCGCACGGAGCGTCCACGGCGCCCAGGGTACTCAGGGGGCGCAGGACGATGGGGCGTCCGCGTTGTTCGGCCACGGCGTCGCGGAGGTCGCGGGTGGTGAAGCGGTGCGGGAGCCGAAGCGCCTCGACGCGTGCCTCACACGCGGCGCGAAGCTGCTCGAGGTCCATGTCCTCACTCTGATGACGCCGGTCGGAGGGGAGGCGGCCGGGTGCGGGCTGCTCCCCGGAAGCCTGTTACGTACGCCCTCATATTGACATGTTCGCGCCTCCACTGTGCGGGCGGGGCGAGGGCCGCGTGACCGCCGCTCGCCGCGCGGCTCAGTCGTCGAGGTTCAGGTCCTGCGGGCTGTCGTCGGTGGCGAGCCCTTCGAGCTTCCGGGCCTGTTCGATCACGGTGGACAGCATCTTGAGGCTGTCGACGCTCAGACCGTTGGCGCGCAGGGCCACCTTGCGGACGCCCTGGTCGCGCATGGCGGCGAGGAGGCCGATCTCCGCCCTGGTACGTTCGGCCGCCGCACTGTCGACGAAGTAGCCCGCCGGTACGCCGAAGAAGTCGGCCAGGGCCTTGATGGTGTGTCGCGTCGGGTTCCTCTTGGCGCCGGTGCGCAGCTGCTGGATGGCGCTCGCCGTCACGCCGCGCCCCTCACCGGTCGCGGCCTTGCGGATTTCCTCGGCGACCTCCGCGTAGGTGTAGGGCCCCCGGGAAGGCGGGTGCACCTCACGGAAAAGGTGGTCCAGGAGCTCGGCGAAGGTGGGCGACTCGTCATCCTCCACGTACACAACCTCCTTGGCGTGATGCCGAGCCTTCGCCCACCACGGTGTTTCCCGAAGCCCGTCGGGCCGGCGCGGGCAACGCTTTGGTTGACGCCGGACAGACACTCTGGTGTACGTTATCAACCCCCAGCCGCCACTGGAGTGTCGAGGGGGCGGCGGCGCAGGCCGGGACGGTGACGAGCTTCACGGGGGTGAGCTCTGCCGACGGCCCGGAGTGCCCCGGCCGTACCGGACGGGTTCGCCCCGTCCGGTACGCGGGGGAGGAGCGGGCCCGCCGCCCCGTCCGCCGAATGACGCGATCGGCCGGTGGCGGGCCGAGGGCCATGGGCCTTCCTTTCCGGGCCGCTTCCCCCTTCCGTGCGGTGCAGGAAAGTGACAGAGCCCGCTCAACGGAACTCCACCGTGACATCTTCCTGTCACGCCGATGGCTGTGCCGATGAAGCTGCTGCGACAGTGATATGGGCTGGAGCGGACGTTTCTCCCCTCGATCCGGCATGCAGAGGCAATGGGGAGATTCGGTGGTGGCTATGAAGGCACTGACGGCGCTGAGTGGGAACTCGATGCCCGCCCGCCTGCGCAGGGCGGCTCTGGTCCGTCGGCTCACCGCCGACCACCCGGGCCTCGAAGCGCGCCTGCGCGACGGCCTCGATGCGGTGGAGAAGCAACTGGTCGTCGAGGCCGAGAGCGCCGTGGACCCGCGGATCGCCGATGTGACCCGCCACCTCGCGGCGGCCGGCGGCAAGCGGCTGCGCCCACTGCTGGTACTCATCGGGGCCGAGTTCGGTGACCCCTGGAGGGACGGGCTCACGCAGGCCGCGGTCGTGGTGGAGCTGGTCCACATCTCCTCCCTCTACCATGACGACGTCATGGACAACGCCGAGACCAGGCACGGGACATCGAGCGCGAACGCCCGCTGGGGCGATCGACTCGCCGTGCTGGCAGGCGACTTGCTGCTGGCGAAGGCAGCCCGGATCGCCGCCGAGCTCGGCCGGGAGGCCGCTGACCTGAACGCCGAGGTCGCGGGACAGCTGGTCGAGGGGCAACTGTGCGAACTCGTCGGGCCCGGCCCGGGCGAGGAGGCCATCAGCCACTACCTCCGAGTGGTGGCGGGCAAGACCGCGGCGCTGCTGGCCATGTCACTGCGGATCGGCGCCCAGCAGGCGGGCGCGCCCGAGCAGGTCGTATGGGCCCTGGGGAAGTACGCCGAACAGCTGGGCTTCGCTTTCCAGATTGCCGACGACCTGCTCGACATCAAGGCTCCGACCGCGGAGATGGGCAAGGAGCAGGGCAAGGACCTCACGGCCGGCGTCGCCAGCCTGCCGGTCCTCCTCGCGCTCGCCGACCGCACGCCGCGAGGCGCCGAACTGCGCGAACTCCTCGCCCACGGGCCGGTGGGACCCGCCGGACAGCGCCGGGCCCTCGCCCTCTTCCGCCATTCCTCGGCCCTCGACCAGGCGGAGGCGATGATGCACGAACGGCTGGACCGGGCCCGCAGGGCGCTGCGGGCCCTTCCGCCCGGCCCGGGGGTCCGGACACTGGGCGCGCTCTGCGACTTCGTGGCCGACCGGACCGCCTGACCCACGGCCTCATCCGTACCTGGTCCGTACGAGCGATGCTCCTGGCCGGTGATGGAGAGTCGCCCCGCCCACCCCGTACATGACGATGCCCGGCGTCGCACAGGAGACGCCGGGCATCGTCGGACCGACCGGCCTGCGGCGACCGGGGCGTACAGCCTCAGGCGGTTCCGCCCATGGCGTCGATCAGACTCTTGGGCCGCATGTCGGTCCAGTGGGTGTTGATGTAGTCGAGGCACGCCTGACGGGTGTCCTGGCCGTGGACGATGGTCCAGCCCGCCGGAACCTCGGCGAAGGCCGGCCAGAGGGAGTGCTGCAGCTCGTCGTTGGCGAGCGCGTAGTACTGGCCGTCCTCGTCCTCAAAAGGGTTGCTCATGGTGGAGATCCTTCCTTTGCTGATCTGGCTGTTCGAAGTGAGGGTGTGAAGGCCCTTAACCGCACCCGCCGGCGTGCCCCGCGTCGCCGGCGGGAACGAGCAGGCCGGGCCGTACGGACTCGACGCCGGGCTCGGGCCGGGACGGGACCGGGGACGCCGCCGCCCTGGCCCGGACGCTTGCGATGAAGCCGGGCAGCCGGTCCGAACCCCAGAACTTGTCATGCCGGTGGATGAAGAACGGCACGCCGAAGACGCCGTCACGGTCGACCGCCCGCAGGGCTTCGACACCCCGCCGGCGCATCTCCGGGTCATCGGCCGCATGGGCCAGCGCCTCCGGGTCCAGCCCCAACTCCTCGCCGATCGCGGCGATGGTCGCCCGGTCGGAGATGTCGAGGCCCTGCTCCCAGCGGGCCCGGTACACGGCGCCGATGAAGTCCACGCCGCGGCCGGCGTCCTTTGCCACCAGGTACGCCAGGTGGGAGACGTCCCAATGGGGTTCGGTGTCGACCGGCCAGGCCACCGAGAGCCCACGCTCGGCGGCCAGCCGCTTGACGTCCTGCAGGATGTAGAGGTGTTTCTCCTTGGACATGGGGACGTAGGGAAGCTGGATCCCGGCCTCGGCCAGCAGCCGTGCGCTCACCTCGTCCGGCTCCCAGTACGGCCGCCACTCGATCGCGTCCGCCACGTCCGGAGCGTTCTGGGTCAGCTCCAGGAAGGCGAGCCAGGAGTACGGGCTGCGCAGCGAGAAGTACCAGCGCGGTGGTTTGACGGCCATGGGAACCTCCGGAGTCGGTCTGGGGCGGGACAGCCCTTAGATGGTGATGCCGCCGTCGATCTGTACGACAGCGCCGGTGACATAGGCGGCACGGTCCGAAACGAGGTACGAGACGAGGTCGGCGACCTCGTCGGCCTGTCCCAACCGGCCCAGCGGAACCGACTCGAGCGCCTTCTCCTTCACCTTGCCGGTGAGCACGGACGTCATGTCCGTGTCGATGAAGCCGGGTGCGACCACGTTGGCCCGGATTCCGTAGCGCCCGACCTCCTTGGCCAGGGCGCGGGAGAAGCCGATGATCCCGGCCTTGGACGCCGAGTAGTTGGTCTGGGTGGCGTTGCCGTAGACCCCGGCCACCGAGGAGAGGTTGACGATGACACCGCGCTTGCGCTTCATCATGCCGAACACGACCGAGCGGCAGACGTTGTAGACACCGTCGAGGTTGACGTCCAGCACCTGGTGCCACTCCTCGTCCTTCATGAGCAGCAGCGGGTTGTCCCGGGTGATTCCCGCGGCGGTCACCACGGCATCGATCGGGCCGAGCGTGTCCTCGGTCTCCGCGATCAGTACGCGTACCAGCTCGATGTCGCGGACATCGGCCTTGCGGCTCATCACCCGCACGCCGATTTCCGTGACCTCCTTCTCCAGTTCCAGGGCGGCTGCCTCGTTCGACTGGTAGCAGAAGGCGATATCGAAACCGTCCCGGGCCAGGCGCAGCACGGTGGCGCGGCCGATTCCCCGTGCACCGCCGGTGACGAGTGCCACTCGGGATTCGATCTCTGCCATGGATTCTCCAAGCGTTGTGGTGGGCCGGAACAGACCTGTGGCTCTGCTGCCGGTCCGTCAGGAAGAAGAAGCGGGGTCCGTGTCGCCGGGGCGCAGTTCCTCGGCCGGACGGAAGGCCATCACCGCGCGCCCGACGGTCATGACGACATCACCGTCGACCGTGGACTCACCCTCCACGATCACGGTGTCCCCCAGCACCCGGGAGATGGACGCCCGGTGCTCCAGCACGTCCCCGGGCAGCACGGGGCGCAGGTACGCGACCTCGGAGACGCTGCCGAACAGCATGACCTTGCCCTCGAGCACGTCGGGGTCCGGCGACTCCCAGGAGGCCAGCAGGCCGGCCGACTGGCACCAGGACTCCGTCAACAGAACCCGGGGGTACGCGTAGTCCTGAGGGGCGGCGTCCGGACCGAGGTTCTGGTACCAGGGTTCGTTGCAGGTGACTGCCTTCAGGGCGGTGAGCCGTTCTCCCGGTACGACGTCGAGCACCCGGTCGACGAGCAGCATGGGGAAACGGTGCGGAAGCACCCTGCGGATCTCCGACTGGCCGATCACGCCGCCTCCTCGTTGAACCGCAACCGGACCTTGGCGGCGGAGCCACGAACGGTGGCGACCGTGGCCGCACACTTCCACGTACCGTCTCCGCCCGTCCACGCCAGGTCGATCTCCAGCTGGTCGCCGGGGAAGACCGGGCTCAGGAACCGGGTCGTCTCCACTGCCGCCAGCTCCAGTCGCGGGGCACCGGGCGGCGGGGCCTGCAAGCCGCTGAGGTGCACGCATTCGATCAGGCAGACGCCAGGAAATATGGGGAACCCCGGATAGTGCCCGGGGAACACCGCCTCATCCGCGCCGATGGCGACAGTCGCCGTGGCGCCCACGCGCCCGCCGTCGCCGACGGACGGCGGACGGAGCACCTTGATCCGGGCGCTGACGGGGCTGCACGGCCGCTCCCGTGTCATGCCGCCGGGAGCTTTCCGAGCAGCACGCTGTAGGCGTTGTCCAAGGAGGTGATCTGCCGCAGCTCACGCTCCTCCAGCCGCAGTCCGTACTTCTTCTCCAGTACGACCACGACCTCCAGCGCCATCAACGAGTCGACCTCCAGGTCTTCCGTGAAGCTGGCGTCGTCCGACACCTCGTCGATGTCCAGGTCGAGCACCTCGGCGATCGTGGAGCGGAGCTCTTCCTTGTCCAGCAACGTGGAGGCGTCGAGGGAGTCGTTCTGAGTGATCGTCATAGCTGTGTCCGTTCGTAGCGTCGAGCGTCTGTGGTCAGCCGAGGCGGAGCAGGGCGCAGCCGACCGCTCCGTCGCGATCGACGGAGGTGACCAGCGCGACCTGGCCCGCCGCGGCGGAGTCGCCATCGGCGTGCACCAGCACCCCGGCGACCTGGAACGTCGCCGTGGCCGCCCCGGTGTCCCCGATGAGTGAGGTCTGGGTGAGATGGGCCGGAGCCGCTCCGGCGGTGGCCTCGTCGACCGCGGCTCGTTCCTGCGTGCCGGCCGGGCCGGGCGCCTCGCTGGTCGAGACGGCCCAGATGTCCTCGGGTCGTATCCCCGCGCGTCGTATGGCCCGGTTCAGGCAGGAGACCAGGGCCTGACGGATCTCACCGTCCAGGGCGATCCCCATCTCGACCGCGAGGATCTCGGCCAGCACCGGCTGCTCGGCGTCGAGCGGTGTGCCCTGCTCGATCAGCAGCAGTCCGCAGCCCTCACCGGGCAGCACCGCCGCGCCGTCGGTTTCCGGGTCGTGCGTGTGCTTGTCCAGCCAGGACCGGGCGTGCGAGAACTCTTCCACACCGCCGCAGAGGACTGTCTGCGCCCGGCCGAAGTTGAGCAGTCGGCGCGAGTAGTTGAGTGCGTAGAGCCCGGCGGCGTGGCCACCGGCGATCGTCGTGTTGGGGCCCTTGAGCTGGTGCCAGATGGCACTCTGGCCGGCGGCGCAGTTCATCACCGCGTTGGGGAAACGCGCCGGGTCGACGAAGAACGGCCGTTCCCCGGTGAGCGAGTCCCGGGTGAAGTCCATCTGGCTCTGCACACTGCCGGTGGTCGTACCCAGGACGAGTGCGGCGTTCTCGCCGGTGGCCACCTGCCGGTTGCGCGGCGAGTCGTCGAGCAGGCGGCTCACGGTGGTGACCGCGAGGCCGGTGACCCGGTCCATGGACCGGGTGCCCTTCTTCCCGAGCACCTCACGGATATGGAAGTCCGGTACGAGGGAGGCGCTCTGCCCGGCAGCGTGCCATTGGTCCTGGTCGAGCGGGGCGGCTGTCTGCCGGCGCTCCCTGAGTCCCTGCGCGAAGGCCGCCCGGCCGATGCCGAAGGGGGACAACGCCGACCAGGCGGTGATGACCGGCCGATTCACCAGAGCCGTGGGCTCACTCATGTCTGCTCCGTCACTTCTCACAGGAAGCACACCACCCGGTAGTCGGACCACCGGGCGGCCGCTTCGTCCGCAGGGATTGGCTGCACGCCGTCAAGGAGTCGGCCTTCGCCGTCCAAGCCGTACGCGATCAGGTCGGACTCCTCGGCGTAGACGCGCAGCCCCAGGTCAAGCAGGCTCCGCACATCGGCGCGCGGATCGGTGAGGGTGTCGACCACCCGCTTGCCGAGCCGCAGCGACGGCATCCGGGCGCCGCGCGCCGCGTACGTCACGGCTTGGCCGCGCAGCAGGATGTCCATCCCTCCCAACTGCCGGTTCAGTTCGGCAGCCAGGTACAGGGAGTCGACGAACTGCTTCTCCAGGGCGCCCCGATAGGCCCGCTCCACGATGGCCAGCACCTGAGCCTGCTCCGGTGCCGGGTTCTGCCGGTCCGCCATCTCAGATCACTCCGACCATCAGTGTCTTGCCGGCCGCCGCACTGTTCGACGCGAACGCCGAAGGGCCGCGCATCACCACCTCGGGCACATGGGCCTGCGTGCCCCGGTCGTCGCTGCAGAACTGGCAGCCGTACCAGTAGAACTGGTCGGGGAAGGCCGCCAGCATCTCCTGTACGAGCACGGCCGTGGAGGGATAGGAGGTGCCCCAGTCGGCGAAGTTGCGCGGTTTCACCTCGCCCAGCGACTGCTGGGTCAGTTGCGTGGCGTTGCCGCACGCCCATACCTGGACACGACCGCCGCGTTCGAGCATCGCCTGGACCAGGCGCAGCACGCTGGTCGTCTGATCCGACTCGTGCGGTGCTCCCATGAGGATCAACAGCACGTCGGTAGGCGGAATGTGACGCTTCATCAGTGCCACACCACCCTTACCGCCGGGTCGAGGACTGCTGCCGCCACCGCGTCCATGTCCGTGGTGAGCGCCGACGGCAGCAGTCCGGCTTCATGGAGCCCGCGCTGGTCGAGGGAGAACGCGTCGACCCAGACGCGGCCCCCGGCCTCCAGCAGGGCTTCCAGTTCGGGCGCCCTGCCGGGAAGGGCCAGAGTCACGCCGTCCTGGATGAGGAACAGCACCACGGAGTGGCCCATCCGCGCCTGAGTCACCGCGTCGTGGCGAAAGCCGGCGCCGGCCGGCGTGGCGACGGCCTGGCTCTCGATCAAGAGGAACCGCAGGCGCTCGGCTTCGGGATCGGATGCTGTTCTCATGGGGTCAGACCTCGCCGCGGAGCGCCTTGGAGACACGCTCGTCGAACGTGACGAGATTCCAGTCGCGCCGACTCTCGATCAGGGCGTAGCCGTGAGTGACCTTGCCGGTCGCGGTCTGCACGAGCTTCCCGTCCCGCACCACATAGCAGTCCATGCGCGAGGTGTACGTGAAGTCCTTGAAGATGTTCTCGACCGTGTAGACGGTGTAGAGGTCCTCCTCCATCAGCGCCTCGTCGAGGATCTGGATCCGGGAGTGCGGGCAGGCCGGGATCCACCGGCGCTCGTCCAGCAGGGTCTTCACCGAGATGCCGCGGTCGGCGAGGAAGAGGTCGACGACCTCCTCCATCTGCCGCAGGTAGCTGGACATCTGGAGGCGCTCGGAGAAGTGGCAGTACGGGTACGGGATGCGCCACTTCCAGCCGAACGCGTTCTTGCCCGCGGTCAGCAGGTCGAGCACCGGGTCGGGACCGGTGGTGCCCCGGCCCGCCGACAGCGAGGTGTTGTCCGCCGCCGCGACGATGCCGGAGAGGTCGGGCACCTCCGGCAGCCGGGACGCGGACGTGCTCAGACGGTGGGTGACGAAGCGTGCGATCGGAGCCGGCGCCTCGCCGGCTTCCTCGACATAGCTGTCGGAACGCAGGACGGCCTTCGCCTTCGCGGTGATCGCCTTGGTGTCCGTGCCGTCCCGGTCGGCGTGCAGGGCCACCGTGAAGGAGATGAAGTCGTCGTCCTCCGCGGCGCTCGGGACGACCTTCGCGACGACGGTCTCGTCCATGAACAGCGCGGTCAGGATGCGGGTGTCGAGGTCGACCAGGTCGACACCGAGGCCGTGCTCGGCGTAGAGCACCCGGGCCGGGATGCCGGCCTGCTCGAAGTGGAGCAGGATGGCTTCCTCAACCAGGTAGTTGATGTGCTTGAAGCCGATCCAGGTGCAGATGTTGGAGCCCTCGTAGCGCGTGCGCAGTGACGCGGTCGTCTCGCTGGTGAGGAGCGCCTTGACGGCGCTTTCGGTCACTGTGGTCATCGATCGTGCTCCCATGGTGGTCTGGGGCCGGGTCCGCCGTGCGGGCCTGCGGCCGAAGACGAGCTGACGAACTGAACGACCAGGCCGGCGAAACGCCGCGCCTGCTCGATCATCAGGAAGTGCCCGCAGTCCTCCAGGAGACGGAAGTCCCCTGCGGGGAGGTCGGCCGCGAGTGCGCGGCCCTCCTCCGGAGGTGCGGCGAAGTCGTGCTCGCCCGCGATGACGAGGCAAGGCACGGTGAACAGTCCGGTCCGCAACCGGGGGGTCCCCAGATACGTTTCGAAGAACCGCATCCAGCCGTAGGCGCCGACCCGGTCCCGGACCCGTTCGCCCAGGCTTCGCTGGATGTCCTCCGGGAGCCGTCCCGCGGAGTGCACCCTGATGCCTTCGGTCATGATCCGGACGAATCCGTCGACCGACGAGGCCACGCTCTGCCAGTCGAAGTCCTCGACCGAACGACGGTAGAAGGGCGATACCAGAACCAGGCCGCGGATTCCGAACTCGGTGAACGGATCGACGCCCTTCTCGAGCCGCCGGTTCAGGAACTCGAGCAGCACATTGGCGCCCATGGAGTGGGCGACCACCACACCGGCACCGCCGGGCACCGCGCGCAACGCGTCGGCCATGTACGGCACGACGTCACCCTGCGCGCTCAGCTCGAAGACGCTGTCGCCACGCCAGGGCAGCTCGGCCGTCCAGACTTCCGCGCCGCTTGCCTCCAGCCCGTGCTCGATGCAGGCGTCCCACAGGCTGGCGCTGTTGGCCAGGCCGTGAAGCAGCAGCATCCGGCCCTGCCACGGGCTCCCCGGGCTCCGCCGGCGGACCGCGACAGGATCGCGGTCGCCGGTGCCGGCGGAGGTCGCCGCCGCCCCTTCGTCAGGAACGAGTGCGGTGCCGGTGACAGACATCAGACCGCCACCGGCCCGTACAGCGAGAGTCCGGCACTGGCGTCGTCGGCGTCGGTGCCCGCCGTGACGTACACCGGGCCGTCGCCGCCTCCCGCGAACCAGCCGACGGCCGCGGCGCACTGGAGTACGCCCAGGGCGCCGGATCCCACGCCGAAGTGGGCGCTGACGTCGTACCGCGGCACACCGTCGAGCAGACCGTCCGCGAGCGTGGCCGCGGCCGGGACCTGCCACAGCGCCGGCCGGTCGTCGCTGGAGGCTTCGAGCTCCTTGAGGCAGACCTCCAGCCCCATCCTGCGGACGTAGCCGCCCAGCGTCGCCTGCGGGGTCACGCCACGCTCGGCCGCCGACGACCCGCTCTCCAGGACCAGTGCCACTGCTCCGTCGATGGTGCGTGAGCCACCGAGGAAGTCGCGCACCGCCTCGTTGTCCGGCTCGACACCGAGAACCAGCACCCGCGACGCCCGACCGCCTTCGATCAAGGTCAGTGCCCAGTGGACGGCGTCCAGCCCGGAGGTCGCGCCGTTGCACAGCATCAGGTTGGGGCCGCGCAGGCCGAAGCGGATGGCCACGGACGCCGCGACGACGTTGCTGGAGGCGTTCGGAAGGTCCATGGGGCTGCCGGCCGCCGAGGTCTCCCTGGTGATCGTGTCCATCGCCCGGACGATCGTGTCGAGGTTTCCGTAGTTGGAGCTGGCGACCACAGCGACGGACGGAGCCGGCACGCGCAGTCCGTCCTCGCCCACCAGCCCGGCGTCCCGCAGGGCCGCGTCCGCCGCGCAGTACGCGAGCTGGGTGGCCCGGTCCTTGTAGCGAAGGCCCTTCTTGCCGACGAGATCCCTGGGTTCCACGGGCGGGGCGTCGGCCGGCCCCGGAGACATCAGCTCAGCGGCCGAACCCGCTCGGGGGAGTACGACGCCGACCCCGCTCACCACCGCGTTCATCCGGCCGCCTCCACGATCGCGACAGCGTTGATGCCGCCGAAGCCGAATGCGTTCAACTGCGCGACGGTCATGGGACCGTGCGCGACTCCACCGGTGACGAAGCGGAAATCGGCCGCCTCGTCCACCGGGTCCTCCAGACCGACGGTCGGCGGTACCCGGCCCTCGGCCAGCGCCCGCAGGGCGACGACCAGGCCGAGCAGGCCGGACGCGCCCGACGTGTGACCGGTCATGGACTTGATCGCCGTCATCAACGGCTTGTCGACGTCCTGGCCGAACACGTCGCTCAGAGCGAGCGCCTCGGCCTCGTCGTTGAGCAGCGTTCCCGTGCCGTGCACCATCACCAGGTCGATGTCCTTCGGCTTCACACCGCCCCGGGTGTGCGCCTCCCTGATGGCCTCGGCGATGCCGGCGGGGTCGGGCGCGGTGGCATGGTAGGCGTCGCAGTTGACCGCGACGTCCCTCACCAGTCCGTGCACGGTCTGTCCGGTGCCCGCGTGGCGGCGCAGGACGACGGCGGCCGCGCCTTCGCCCATGAGCACGCCGACCCGGTTGCGGTCGAACGGCCGTACCCTCTCGGGCGGTTCCGGCTGGACCCGCTCCAGCAGGCCGTACATGCTCTCGGTCAGCACATCGACACCGGCCACGATGACGGTGTCCGTGGTGCCCTGAGTCAACAGGTCGGAGGCGAGAGCCAGCGCGTACAGCCCGGCCGAGCAGGCGTTGGAGAACGTATGGGTGTTGTCGGCGTTGAACGCCTCGCGCAGCGCGGTGCCGAAGTGCAGTGCCTCCGGGGCCAGGTCGATGCCGTCGCGCTGCCACAGCTCTACCGAACGCAGCTCCCTCAGTCCGGTACCGACCAGCACGGGGACACCGCTGAGGTCGTCGGTGTCGAGTCCGGCGTCGCGGGCCGCCTGGGCGATCGCGTCGATCAGCAGTCCGGTCGCCCGCCCGGCCACATCGACGCCGGGCTCCGGCCGGTTGTCCACCTCGTACGCATGGCGTGCGGTGTGCCGGCTGAGGTCGAAGCCACGCAGCTCACCGACTCCGGAGACGCCCGAGCACAGGTTGGTGAAGAGTTCGTCGACCGAGCCGCCGACGCAGGCCACGGCGCCCATACCGGTCACGGGCCAGCTCATGCCGACGCTCCGTGATACCGGCCGAGCAGCACGACGGCGTTGTTGCCGCCGAAGGCCAGCCCGTTGTTCTGGACGATCTCGAGGTCCGCCTCGACGGCCACGTTGGGTACGCAGTCCACGTCGCACTCCGGGTCCGTCGTGACGTGATTGATGGTCGGCGGTATGAAGCCGTTGATGATCGCCAGCGAGCAGCCGATGGCCGACAGGGCGCTCGCCGCGCCCATGGTGTGACCGATCATCGACTTCATCGAGATCGTCTTCGGCGGCTGGGTGCCGAACACCTCACGGATGGCGCGTGCCTCGGTGACGTCGTTGGCCTTGGTGCCGGTGCCGTGCGCCGAGATGAGATCCACCTGTTCGGCCTTCACACCGGCGTTCTCCAGGGCGAGCTGCATGGCCCGTCCCACACTTTCCTGATTCGGCGCGACCTGGTGGTAGGCGTCGCAGTTCAGGCCGTAGCCGAGCACCTCGGCGTAGATCCGGGCGCCGCGCGCGAGGGCGGAGTCCAGGCTCTCCAGCAGGAGCACGCCGGCGCCCTCGCCGGTGAGGATCCCCTTGCGGTCCACGTCGAAGGGCTGGCAGCGGTCGGGGGCGATGGTGCCCAACCGGTAGAACCCGGAGAACGTCTTCCGGCACATCGCGTCGGCGCCGCCGCACAACGCGTACTCCGCCTCGCCGGAGCGGACCGCGTCGTATCCGTAGCCGATGGCGTAGTTGCCCGCGGCGCAGGCGGTCGGAATGGTCACCGCCTCGACGTCGGTCAGTCGCAACTCCTGGGCGATGGCTGCCGAGAGGCGACCGGCCGGAACACGACGGGCGAGTTCGGGCGCCATGTGCTCGGGCCCCCGGGTGACCTCCGCCTCGACCATGTGGTCGAGGTCGCGGGACTCACCGTCGGTGGTCCCGATGGAGATGACGCCGTGTTCCGACCGCCAGTCCTCGATGTCCAGGTGGGCGTCGTCGATCGCCATCCGAGCCGCGGCGACCGAATACTGCGTCGCCCTGCCCAGCTGTTCCACCGGAAGCCGGCGTATCCACTGCTCGGGATCGAAGTGCGCTACCTCGCAACCGTTCGCGTGGTCGAATCCCTCGACGTCGAACACGGTGATCGGCTTGGCGCCACTGCTGCCGCTTCGCAGCCCCTGCAGGAATTCCTCGGCCCCCATGCCAATGCTGGAGACCACGCCGAGTCCGGTGATCACCACTCTCCGCAGGTTCGTGTGCCCCAGTTCTGCCATCCCGACCTCTCCGTCCGCTGTTCCGGCCGTGCCACGCTTGAGTGAAAGCGCCGCTGCTCTACCAGGAGGCAGACTCTGCGACTACCTCGTACACGCCCTTGAGGTGAACCATTCGGGGAAGCTCCGACTGGTCGATCGTGACGCTAAATTCCTTTTCGAGACCAGCGAGGATCTCGATGGAACGGAGCGAGTCCGCAGCGTGGTCCTCCTTGAAGAGGCTGGTCTCGGTGACCTCGTCCTCTTCGATCTCGAGAATGTCGCAGACGATCTCCTTGATCTTCTGCACTCGCTCTTCGTGAATTGAACTCATAGTGATGACACATTCCTTCGTCGAGGCGCGCTGGGTCACTGACTGGAGTATTCCTACGACACGCAGCGGAGCCGGGCAATGGCGACTGCATATAGCTGCCGCCTTCACTTCGGGGAAAGTCGTCCTGAAGAGAGCCGGGCTCTGCTGCGTCGCGGTCCACCGCATATTCATCCGTGAGCGCGGACGGTGCGCAACTACGGGTACAGGAAGCTGCCACGGCCATAGAAGACCTTGTACCGCCGCCTGCTCGCGGCAGCTGGTCCGCCGTGGGGAGCCGGCCGCGGGGCGACACCGGCGGTGGCCGTGGACGACCGGGCGGTCCGAGCGGATCACTGCCCGGGGAGAACTCGCGGACCGTCGGTGTGCCGGCGGTGCCTGGCCGATGAGCGGGGCCGCTGCCGGTCGGACGCGGCCCGGCGG